>NZ_JBNHIN010000001.1:274456-286081 GCF_050054615.1 Streptomyces sp. YGL11-2 | reverse complement strand
GCCCCGAGGATCTCTCCTCGGGCCCCGGCCCTGTTTCGTGCCGTCGGTGCGGTGCGGTGCGGTGCGGTGCGGTGCGGGTCCGGTGCGGTGCGGTCGCGCGTGTGGGGGGCGCGGCGGTGGTGCGCGGGGGGCGGACAAGAGCGAATGCCCCGGCGCGGAGTGCGCCGGGGCATTTGGTGCGGGCCGGAGCCCGGGTGTGCTGCGTTACGCCTTGCGGAGGTGGAACGTCAGGGACAGCGACTCGTCGGTGAAGGCCGGGCCGTACGACGCGTCCGGCTCACCGGCGGCGAAGTCGGTGGCCAGCACCTCGTCGGCGATGAGGGCGGCGTGGTCGGCCAGCGCCGTGCGCACGTCGTCGTCGGCGGTCAGCCAGCGCAGCGCGATCCGGTCGGCGACGTCGAGGCCGCTGTTCTTGCGGGCCTCCTGGATCAGCCGGATCGCGTCCCGGGCCAGGCCCGCGCGGCGCAGCTCCGGGGTGATCTCCAGATCGAGGGCGACCGTGGCGCCCGAGTCGGAGGCCACCGACCACCCCTCGCGCGGGGTCTCGGTGATGATGACCTCGTCGGGGGCGAGGCCGACGGTCTCGCCGTCGACCTCCACGCTCGCCGTGCCCGCGCGCAGCGCGAGCGACAGGGCCGCGGCGTCCGCCCCGGCGATGGCCTTGGCGACCGCCTGGACGCCCTTGCCGAACCGCTTGCCCAGGGCACGGAAGTTGGCCTTGGCGGTGGTGTCCACCAGGGAGCCGCCCACCTCGGACAGCGACGCCAGCGAGCTGACGTTCAGCTCCTCGGCGATCTGGGCGCGCAGGTCCTCGGAGAGGTCCGCGAAGCCGTGGGCGCCGACCAGCGCGCGGGAGAGCGGCTGGCGGGTCTTCACCCCGGACTCGGCGCGGGTGGCGCGGCCCAGTTCGACCAGCCGGCGCACCAGCTGCATCCGATCGGAGAGCGCCGGGTCGACGGCCGCCTTGTCGGCGACCGGCCAGGAGGCGAGGTGGACCGATGCGGGGGCGTCCGGGGTGACCGGGACGACCAGGTCCTGCCAGACCCGCTCGGTGATGAACGGGGTGAGCGGGGCCATCAGGCGCGTCACCGTCTCGACGACCTCGTGGAGGGTGCGCAGCGCGGCCGGTTCGCCCTGCCAGAAGCGGCGGCGGGAGCGGCGCACGTACCAGTTGGAGAGGTCGTCGACGAAGGCGGAGAGCAGCTTGCCGGCGCGCTGGGTGTCGAAGCCCTCCAGGGCGTCGGTCACCCCCTCGACCAGGGTGTTCAGCTCGCCGAGCAGCCAGCGGTCCAGCAGCGGTCGGTCGGCCGGAGCCGGATCGGCCGCGGACGGCGCCCAGTTGGAGGTGCGGGCGTACAGCGCCTGGAAGGCGACGGTGTTCCAGTACGTCAGCAGCGTCTTGCGGACGACTTCCTGGATGGTGTTGTGGCCCACCCGGCGGGCCGACCACGGTGAGCCGCCGGCGGCCATGAACCAGCGGACCGCGTCGGCGCCGTGCTGGTCCATGAGCGGGATCGGCTGGAGGATGTTGCCCAGGTGCTTGGACATCTTCCGGCCGTCCTCGGCGAGGATGTGGCCGAGGCAGACCACGTTCTCGTACGACGACTTGTCGAAGACGAGCGTGCCGACGGCCATCAGCGTGTAGAACCAGCCGCGGGTCTGGTCGATGGCCTCGGAGATGAACTGCGCCGGGTACCGCTTCTCGAAGAGCTCCTTGTTGCGGTACGGGTAGCCCCACTGCGCGAACGGCATCGAGCCCGAGTCGTACCACGCGTCGATGACCTCGGGGACGCGGGTGGCGGTGAGCGCGCAGCCCTCGTGGGTGCAGGCGAAGGTGACCTCGTCGATGAACGGGCGGTGCGGGTCCAGGCCGGACTGGTCGGTGCCGGTCAGCTCGGACAGCTCGGTGAGCGAGCCGACGCAGGTGAGGTGGCCCTCCTCGCAGCGCCAGATGGGCAGCGGGGTGCCCCAGTAGCGGTTGCGGGACAGCGCCCAGTCGATGTTGTTGTTCAGCCAGTCGCCGAACCGGCCGTGCTTGACCGACTCCGGGAACCAGTTGGTGTTCTCGTTCTCCCGCAGGAGGGCGTCCTTGACCGCGGTGGTGCGGATGTACCAGGACGGCTGGGCGTAGTAGAGGAGCGCGGTGTGGCAGCGCCAGCAGTGCGGGTAGCTGTGCTCGTAGGCGACGTGGCGGAAGAGCAGGCCGCGGGCGTCGAGGTCGGCGACCAGCGCCTCGTCGGCCTTCTTGAAGAACTGGCCGCCGACGAGGGGGAGGTGCTCCTCGAAGGTGCCGTCCGGGCGGACCGGGTTGACCACCGGGAGGCCGTACGCGCGGCAGGTCCTGAGGTCGTCCTCACCGAAGGCGGGGGCCTGGTGGACGAGGCCGGTGCCGTCGTCGGTGGTGACGTACTCGGCGTTGACGACGAAGTTGGCGCCGTCGAGGTCGACGAGGCGGAAGGGGCGCTCGTAGGCCCAGCGCTCCATCTCGCGGCCGGTGAACGACTCGCCGGTGGCCGTCCAGCCCTCGCCCAGCGCCTTCTCCAGCAGCGGCTCGGCGACGACCAGGTGCTCGGTGCCGTCGGTGGCGACGACGTACGTGACGTCGGGGTGGGCGGCGACCGCGGTGTTCGAGACCAGGGTCCAGGGGGTGGTCGTCCAGACCAGGAGGGCGGCCCGGCCGGCCAGCGGGCCGGAGGTCAGCGGGAGCCGGACGAAGACCGAGGGGTCGACGACCGTCTCGTAGCCCTGCGCCAGCTCGTGGTCCGACAGGCCGGTGCCGCAGCGGGGGCACCAGGGGGCGACGCGGTGGTCCTGGACCAGCAGGCCCTTGGTGAAGATCTCCTTCAGCGACCACCAGACCGACTCGATGTAGTCGGGGTCCATGGTGCGGTACGGGGCGTCCAGGTCGGTCCAGTAGCCCATCCGCGTCGTCAGCTCGGCGAAGGCGTCGGTGTGCCGGGTCACCGACTCGCGGCACTTGGCGTTGAACTCGGCGATGCCGTACGCCTCGATGTCCTTCTTGCCGTTGAAGCCCAGCTCCTTCTCCACGGCCAGCTCGACCGGGAGGCCGTGGCAGTCCCAGCCGGCCTTGCGGTCGACGTGGTAGCCCTGCATCGTGCGGAACCGGGGGAAGACGTCCTTGAAGACGCGGGCCTCGATGTGGTGGGCGCCGGGCATGCCGTTGGCCGTCGGGGGGCCCTCGTAGAAGACCCACTCGGGGCGGCCCTCGGACTGCTGGAGGGTGCGGGCGAAGACCTTCTGCTCCCGCCAGAAGTCGAGCACCGCGTGCTCAAGGGCGGGCAGGTCTACCTGGGCGGGTACCTGGCGGTACTGGGGCTGCGGACTCATCGGGCTTCCTCCGGCGGACAGCTGCTGCGTTCTCCGTCCGGAGGGACGAGAGCCCTGGCTCCCGCGGTACCACCCTCCTTGGCGGTGCGGCTGCACCGCCCCCTCATTGGGGTCGCGCTGCCGGGTCTACTCGCCCGGGACGATCCGCGGCCCGTGGGCGGAGCCCACTGTGCCAGCCCGTGGGCGGAGCCCACTGTCCCAGACTTTCTTCCGGCGACTCCGGGGTGATCTTCACGTCATGCACGCCCCCGGGCTCGCACCGTCCCCGGGTCGCTTGAGGCTGCGTATGACGCTACTCGTCCCATCAATGCCTTTCGCTTCGCCCAGTGTAAGGGGATGCGCCGACAAGGGCCGACCGGATTTCCCCGGACCGGCCCCGACCACCCGCTTCGCCCCCGCCGCCCGGTGGGTGACCCGAATGGCGATACGCCGGGCTCCGGGCCTCACGGGCGGATTACCGGGCGGGGAGTGGGGCACAACCGAGGCAGACCGGACTTTCCGGGTCCGGTGGCGGGGCAGCCGGGCGGTGCGTCCCGTTGCCGCGTGCCGTGAGGCGATTTATCGTTCCCGTCACGATTCGCGAACAAGATCACATATGTGAAGGGGTCGCGGCCATGGTGGCGAAAAAGACCGCCGCGGAGACGAGCACGACGCCCGCCGAACCCGCCGACGAGGCCGTCGCGCAGCAGCCCGCCCACAACAAGGCGGCCGGGCACCCGGCGGCTCCCAAGAAGGCCGCCCCGAAGAAGGCGGCGGCGAAGAGGGCGGCGCCCGCCAAGGCCGCGGCGAAGAAGACCGCGGCGAAGAAGACGGCCGCCGGGAAGAAGGCCGTGGACCACACACCGGCCGGAAAGGCCGCGGCGGTGGCGAAGAAGACGGGAGCCAAGACGGTGGTGGCGAAGAAGGCGGCGGACGTGTCCGCCGAGGAGCACGGCGCGGAGAACGCGGTGCCGTCGGCGCGTGCCGCCGCGGCCCCCGGCGAGCTCGCCGTACGGCCGGGTGAGGACCCCTGGACGCCCGCGGAGGTCGCCGAGGCGCGGGCCGGTCTGATGGAGGAGGCGGGCCGGCTGCGGGCCGAGATCGTCGCCGCCGAGGACGCCATCGCGGGGCTGATGCGGGACTCCGGGGACGGCGCGGGCGACGACGAGGCCGACACCGGCTCCAAGAACATCACCCGCGAGCACGAGCTGGCGCTGGCCTCCAACGCCCGCGAGATGCTGCACCAGACCGAGCGCGCCCTCGGCCGGCTGGACGCGGGCACCTACGGGCTCTGTGAGAACTGCGGCAACCCGATCGGCAAGGCCCGGATGCAGGCGTTCCCGCGGGCGACGCTGTGCGTGGAATGCAAACAGAAGCAGGAGCGGCGCTGACCTGACCCGGGAGCGGCTCGTGGCGGACGGGACCCATCCCGCCCGCCGCCGTACGCGTGTGCCGTACTCTCGTGGTCAGCCGGGCACGGCCCGGTGGCGGACTCGACGGGCTGAGGGACTCACACGTGGCAGAGGCGGAACGCATCACCGGTACGCCGGAATCCGAGCCGGGCTCCGGGGCGGAACCCGAGGCGGGATCCGAAGGGGGACGGCCGGCGGAGGGCGAGCAGGGCGCCGGGCGCGGCAGGCGGCGGATCGCCGCACTGCTCGTGGTGGCCGTGATCGTCTACCTGCTCGATCTGGGCACCAAACTGGCGGTGGTCGCCAAACTGGAGCATCACGCGCCGGTCGAGGTCATCGGGACGCTGCTCCAGTTCGAGGTGATCCGCAACCGCGGCGCCGCGTTCTCCATCGGCGAGGCGCTGACGATCTTCCTCAGCATCATCGCGACCGTGGTGATCGTGGTGATCTTCCGGATCGCTCGCAAGCTCTACAGCCTCCCCTGGGCGATCGCGCTCGGGCTGCTGCTGGGCGGTGCGTTCGGCAATCTCACCGACCGGATCTTCCGCTCGCCGGGCGTCTTCCAGGGCGCCGTCGTGGACTTCATCGCCCCGGCGCACTTCGCGGTCTTCAACCTCGCCGACTCCGCGATCGTCTGCGGCGGGGTGCTGATCGTGCTGCTCTCCTTCAAGGGGCTGGACCCCGACGGGACCGTGCACAAGGACTGAGCGGCGGGGGAGCGGGCCGGGGGCGCCCGGGGGTCCGGGGCCCGGTCCGGGTGCCCGCCGCCGGGCAGGGCACCGTCGCGGGGCTGACATACTCGTGGGGTGAGCACCCTTCCCGAGATCCGCACCCTGCCCGTACCGGACGGCCTGGAGGGCGAGCGCGTGGACGCCGCGCTGGCCCGCATGTTCGGCTTCTCCCGTACGAAGGCGGCCGAGCTGGCCGCGGCCGGCAAGGTGCGGGTGGACGGCTCCGAGGTGATGAAGTCGGAGCGGGTCCGCGGGGGCGCCTGGCTGGAAGTCGAGATGCCGCAGGCCGCGCCGCCGGTGGAGATCGTCGCGGAGCCCGTCGAGGGCATGGAGATCGTGCACGACGACGATGACATCGTCGTCATCGTCAAGCCCGTGGGTGTCGCCGCGCACCCCAGCCCCGGCTGGACCGGCACCACCGTCATCGGCGGTCTGGCCGCGGCCGGTTACCGCATCTCCACCTCCGGGGCGGCCGAGCGGCAGGGCATCGTGCACCGCCTCGACGTCGGGACGTCGGGCCTGATGGTGGTCGCGAAGTCGGAGCGCGCGTACACCCTGCTCAAGCAGCAGTTCCGGGAGCGCACGGTCGACAAGCGCTACCACGCGCTGGTCCAGGGGCACCCGGACCCGATGAGCGGCACCATCGACGCCCCCATCGGACGGCACCCGCAGCACGACTACAAGTGGGCGGTCACCGCCGACGGCAAGCCGTCGGTGACGCACTACGACCTCATCGAGGCGTTCCGGGCGGCCAGCCTGCTGGACATCAAGCTGGAGACCGGGCGGACGCACCAGATCCGGGTGCACATGGCCGCGCACCGGCACCCCTGCGTGGGCGACCTGACCTACGGGGCGGACCCCACGCTCGCCAAGCGGCTGGGCGTCGGGCGGCAGTGGCTGCATGCGGTCCGGCTGGGGTTCGAGCACCCCTCGGACGGGCGCCGGGTCGAGTTCGCGAGCGCGTATCCGGACGATCTCCAGCACGCGCTGGACACGGTCCGGGACGAGAGCTACTGAGGGAAGTTCCGCTGACAAAGCGGGCATTGGTCCGCTTCATGGCAGGCTTGGGTCGGAAATGATCGAAAACGACCCCGGAGCGTCGCCGCCGTGGACCAGCTGGCCCTGATCTTCCTCCTGCTGCTCGGAGCCGTGGTCATGGTTCCGGTCGGCGACCGGCTGGGGCTCCCGTCGCCGGTGCTGATGACGCTCGCCGGTGCGGTGCTGGCGCTGCTGCCGTTCGTGCCCAACGTCCAGGTGCCGCCGGAGTACATCCTGCCCATCGTGCTGCCGCCGTTGCTCTACGCGGCCGTCCAGCGCACCTCCTGGCGGCAGTTCACCGCCAACCTCCGGCCGATCTTCCTGCTCGCCGTACTGCTGGTGTTCGCCACCACGGCGGCGGTGGCGGCGGTCGCGCAGGCGGTGGTGCCCGGGATGCCGCTGGCCGCCGCGGTGGTGCTCGGCGCGCTGGTCGCCCCGCCGGACCCGGTCGCCGCGACCGCGGTCGCCGGCAAGCTCGGGCTGCCCCGCCGGATGGTCTCCATCCTGGAGGGCGAGGGGCTGTTCAACGACGTCACCGCCATCGTGCTCTACCACGTCGCGCTCGCCGCGGTGCTCAGCGGCACGTTCTCGGTGCCCGGGGCGGTGGGCTCACTGGTGCTGTCCGCGGTCGTCGCGACGGCGGTCGGGCTGGCGCTCGGCTGGGTGGCCAACAAGCTGATGGGGCTGCTGGGCGATCCGACGCTGCAGATCGGGCTGACGCTGCTCGTGCCGTTCGTGGCGTACGTGCTGGCCGAGGAGTTCCGGGGGTCGGGCGTGCTGGCGGTGCTGACCTGCGCGCTCTTCCTGGCGGAGTACGCGGTCGACGCCGACGACGTGCTGGGGCGGCTCGCCGGCTACACCTTCTGGGAGGTCGTCGACACCCTCGTCACCGGGGTCGCCTTCGGGCTGATCGGCCTGGAGCTGCACAACATCTTCGGGGCCGCGTCCGGCCGCTGGGGCCAGATGCTCGCCGCGGGAGCGGCCGTCGTCGCGGTGGTGGTGGCGGTGCGCCTGGTGTGGCTGCTGCCCGCCGCCTGGCTGGCCAAGCGGATGCACCGGCGCCGCGACATCGACGAGGACATCCCGATGAGCTGGCGCGAGACGGTCATCATGTGGTGGTCGGGGATGCGCGGGGTGGCCTCGGTGGCGCTGGCGCTGGCCATTCCGTACGGGGTGGACGGCGGCCCCTTCCCGGCCCGCGACGAGATCCTCTTCATCGCCTTCGCGGTGGTGCTCTCCACCCTGCTCGTCCAGGGGCTGACGCTGCCCTGGCTGGTGCGCCGGCTGCGGGTGCGGGCCGACACCGACACCGTGGACGCGCTGGAGCGGGAGCTGGCGCTGCGGGTGATCAAGGCGTCCAAGCGGCGGCTGCGGGAGATCCTGGAGGTCGAGGAGGTGGCCGAGGAGGTCGCCGACCAGCTGTCCCGCAGGGCGTACGACATCGGGGCCCGGATCGCGCCGGACATCGTCGACGACGAGCGGCGCGAGCTGTTCGAGAAGCGCATCACACGGATGAAGAAGGTGCAGCGCATCCAGGGCGAGATGCTGTCGGCGGCCCGGCACGAGGTGCTGGCGGCGCGCAGCGAGCCGGGCGCCGATCCGGAGATCGTCGACCGGGTGCTGCGCCACCTGGACATACGGAGCCTGCGGGGGACGCCGTAGGACGGGCGCCGGGATCAGCGGTCCGGCTCGTCGCCCCGTGGGTCCGGCCGGACCACGTGCAGCGTCTCGTGGGCGGACGGCGCGGGCGCGGTGGCGATCCGCGGCAGCGCGTAGGCGTGCTCGGTGCGCAGCCACTCGATCATCCGCTCGCGGACCTGGCAGCGCACCGTCCAGATGTGGTCCGAGTCCCGGGCGGTGACCAGGGCGCGCACCACGATGGTGGACGGCGTGGTGTCGGTGACCACCAGGCTCCAGGACCGGCCGTCCCACTCCGGGCACTCCTGGAGGATCTCGTGCAGCCGCTGCCGCATCTTCTCCACGGGCGTGGAGTGGTCGAGGTGGAAGAAGACCGCGCCGGTCATCTGGGAGCCGCCGCGCGACCAGTTCTCGAACGGCTTGCTGGTGAAGTACGAGACCGGCATGGTGATCCGTCGCTCGTCCCAGGTCCGGACGCTCAGGAACGTCAGGGTGATCTCCTCGACCGTGCCCCACTGGCCGTTCACGACCACGGTGTCCCCGATGCGCACCATGTCGCCGAACGCGATCTGGAGTCCGGCGAAGAGATTGCCCAGGGTGGACTGGGCGGCGACACCGGCGACGACGCCGATCAGCCCGGCCGACGCCAGCACCGACGTGCCGACCGCCCGCATCTCCGGGAACGTCAGCAGCATCGAGGCCGCCGCGACGACCACCAGCACGGCGGTGACCACCCGCTGGATCACCGTCACCTGGGTGCGCACCCGGCGCACCCGCGCCGCGTCGTGCCCGCGCGCCGCATAGCGGGAGTACGAGGACTCCACGATCGCCGCCGCGGCCCGTACGGCCAGCCAGGCGGTGGCCGCGATCAGCACCAGGGTCAGCGCCCGGCCGATGCCGACCGCGTGGTCCTCGACGACCGCGAGCCGGGTCTGGTCGTACGCCCCGCGCAACAGAGCCGTGCACAGCACGACTTGGAGCGGTATCCGGCAGCGCCGCAGCAGCCCCCACAGCGGGGTCTCCGGGTGCCGGGTGTCGATCCGGTGCAGGGTGCGGTCGATCAGCCAGACCACGATGAGCGTGACCACGATCGAGCCGCCGATGACGGCGATCGGGCGCAGCACGTCCTCCAGGGACACGGGACCCTCCTCGGTGCCGGTGCGGTGTGCTCGTGCCGGTCCCCTCGACCGTAGCTGGCACGATGGGGGAAGAGCGATCCAACCCCAGGGAAGTGATGTCAGTGCCCGCCTCCACCGAGTCCGCGACCAGCGGTTCCTCCACCATCGTGCTGTTTCATTCGGTGTGCGGACTGCGCCCCGCGGTGCACGCCGGCGCGGACCGGTTGCGCGCCGCGGGCCATGAGGTGATCGTGCCCGACCTGTTCGACGGCCGGACCGCGGACTCGGTCCCGGACGGCATCCTGATCAAGGACGAGATCGGCAAGGACGAGCTGCTCAAGCGCGCCATCACGGCCGTCGCCCCGTATTCCGACCGCGGGCTGGTCTACGCCGGCTTCTCCTTCGGCGGCGCGGTCGCGCAGAACCTGGCGCTGGGCGACGAGAAGACCCGCGGGCTGCTCCTGCTGCACGGCACCTCCGACATCGCCGAGGGCACGGTGGCCGACGACCTGCCGGTGCAGCTGCACGTCGCCGACCCGGACCCGTACGAGCCGCACGACTGGCTGAACGCCTGGTACCTCCAGATGCGCCGGGCCGGCGCGGACGTCGAGGTGTTCCGCTACGCCGGCGCCGGCCATCTCTTCACCGACCCCGAGCTGCCGGACCACGACGCGGAGGCGGCCCGGAGCACCTGGAAGGTGGCGCTGGGATTCCTGGCCGGGCTCTGAGCCGGGTCCGGGCGGGCGGTCCGGTGCGCCCGGGACCGCCCGCCCGTGTCCTCTTCCGCTACCGTCCCGGCACGGCGCTCACTTGCCGCCCGTCGGGTCCTTCTCACCCGGGGCGATGCCCTGGCCGCCGCCGTTCTGCCCGCCGTTCTTCGCCGGGCCGAACTCCTTGTCGATCATCTTGCGGAAGTTGGCCTGCGCGAGCTGGTTGTACTGCTCCTGCGTGATCTGCTGCGGCGGGATCTCGGGCAGCACCAGCTTCTTGTCGCCGTGCATGAAGGTGGGGGTGCCGCGGACGCCGTTGCGACCGAAGAGCGCCGTCATCTCCATCGCCCAGCGGTTGTAGGTGCCGTTCCGGACGGCCGTCTCGAACGCCTTGTTGCCCTTCAGCTCCGGGACGTCGCCGGCGACCTTGAGCAGCTCGGAGTCCTTGGCGTAGAGGTCCTCGCGCTCGTCGGGGTGGTACTTGGCCGAGTACAGCGCGGACTTGTACTTCAGGAACGCGTCCGGGCTGACGTTCAGCGCCGCGCCCAGCGCGCTGAGCGCCTTCTTGGAGCCCTCGCCGCCCGAGGCGCCGTCGATGAAGGTGTACATGGTGTAGCGGACCTTGAACCGGCCCTCGCCGAGGTCCTTGAGCAGCTCCTTGCCGGCGCTCTGCTCGAAGGCCGCGCAGGCCGGGCAGCGGACGTCCTCGAAGACCTCCAGGGTCTCCTTGGCGTTCTTGTCGCCGAGGAGGATCTCGGTGCCGTTCTTGCCCTGGGTGTGCGCCGGGGTGACCAGCTTGGCCTCCTTGGCGGCCTCCCAGCCGGTCGGCTCGTTCGCCTTGACCACGGCGAAGCCGATCCCGCCGGCGACCGCGAGGACGCCGATGACCGAGGCGGCCACGACGAGTTGGCGGCGCAGCCGGGCCTTCTTCTTCTCCCGCTCGCGCTCGGCGCGGATCCGCTCGCGCGCCGCCCGCTTGCCGGCCTGGTTGTCGGGGTTGCTCATGGGGGGTGTCCGTTTCCTTGGGAACCTGCGGTGCCGGCGCCGGCCGATGGCGGCACGGATGCTTCAGACGGCCGCCGGGACCGGCGGGCCGCGGCGCGCCACGCCGTGCACGAGGAGGGGGAGCGGGCGGGCGGCGGGCAGGCCGCCGGCGAGACGCCCGGCGAGCAGCGGCCGGGGGGCGGTCCATCGAGGGGCCGGCGGCAGCGGGCCGGCGGAGTGGGCGGCCGGCCGCGTCGGCGGGGGGCCCAACTCGCCGCCCCGGCGCGGCAGATCGGCGACGACGGGGCCGCCGGGCCGCCCGTGGCCGGGGGTGCGGCCGGGGCGAGGGTACGCCGCCGTGCGGACGCCGGCGCGGACCGCGGCGGGCGGTAACGGGGCGCGGGAGAGCAGGACGTGGGTGGTGGCGGACAGGGCGACGCGGGGCGCGGTGAACAGTGTCGCGCTCCCCCATGGCCTCAAGGGCATGGGTAGGGGTGCCCCCAGCGGTAGCTGGGGGAGTGCCCCCATCGCCCCAAGCCGGTCCCCGGACCAGGCCCCGGGCCGGGCCGCCGGACGGACTCCCGTCGCCTGCACGGTCGGGAGTCTGCCATGGGCACGACGGATCGTCGGGTCAAGATTTGGCATCGGCCGGTGTGCTCGGCACACC
>NZ_JBNHIN010000001.1:268775-274326 GCF_050054615.1 Streptomyces sp. YGL11-2 | reverse complement strand
CCCGGGGTGCCGGGGCGGTGCCCCGGCACCTACCGTTCCGGGCTCACAACTCCCGGTTCAGCGCGCCGGTTTCAGGACTTGAGGTTCTTGTCGACCATGGAGTTGAAGTCGGCGACCGTGGACGGCGCGACCTTGCCCTGCGGGCTGTCCGTGCCCAGCGTCGTGCCGTTCATCGTCAGCGTCGGGGTGCTGGTGACGTCCTTGTGGGAGTTGAAGGCGTTGGACATCGCCATCGCCCAGGCGTTGTACTTGCCGGACTTGACGTCGTTCTGGAAGGCGGCGTTGCCCTTGAGCGCCGGGACGGTGTCGGCGACCTTGAGCAGGTAGCTGTCGTCGGCGAACTTGTCCGGGCCGGTCTCGTCCGGGTGGAACTCCTTCGAGTACAGCGCGAACTTGTACTTCAGGAAGGCGTCCGTGGAGACGTTCAGCGCGGCGCCCAGGGCGCTCAGCGCGTTCTTGGAGCCGGTGCCCTGGAGGTTGCCGTCCAGGAACGTCCCGATGTGGTACGACGCCTTGTACTTGCCGTCGCTGATGTCCTTCTCGACGGTCGCGCCCACGTTCTGCTCGAAGGCGGCGCAGCCGGGGCAGCGCGGGTCCTCGAAGAGGTCGAGGGTGTTCTTGGCGTCGGCCTTGCCGATGACGATGGTGGTGCCGTCGGAGCCGCTGGTGTGGGCGGGCGGGACCGCCTTCGCCTTGGCGGCCTTCGCCCAGACGTCGGCGGCCGAGCCGCCGGAGCTGCTGCCGCCGGAGTTGGCGACGGCGAAGCCGATGCCGCCGGCCACCGCCAGCACGCCGACGACCGCGCCGCCGACGATCAGCTGCCGGCGGGTCTTGTCCTTCTTGGCCTGCCGCTCGCGCTCGGCGCGCAGCCGCTCGCGGGCTGCCTGCTTGTTGGCCTGGTTGTTGCGGTTGCTCATGACTGTTCCTGCTCCGTGGGGTCCGTGGTCCAGGGGGACGGGGGTGCGTGCTGTCGGCGGCGGACGCGCCGGGGGCGCCGTTCCGCGCGCTGCCGGGCCGGGGGGCCTCAGGCAGCGAGCGCGCAGGGCGGGCCGCGGCGCACCACGGAGTGCACGAGCAGGGGGGCGGCACGGGCCGGGCGGGAGGTCTGTACGGGGGCGGGCACCGCGCGGCGCGGGGCGGCGGCCCGGACGATGACCGCGACCGCGATCAGCAGCGGGCGGAAGGCGAAGCCGGCCACCGCGCCCAGCAGCTGCCCCAGCGCGGCCTCGCCGCGGCGCAGCCAGCCGGCCGCCAGCAGCCCGACGGCCAGATGGACGGCGAGCAGCAGCAGCCAGGCCGGGGCCGGGGCGGTCCCTTCTCCCTGGGCGCGGGCCAGCCGCGCCAGCGGGCCGCCGACCGGGCCGCCGCCGCACAGCAGCCCCATGCCCAGGGGCAAGGAGCCGCCCATCGGGGCGCCGTCCGGTCCGTAGCAGGTGTGCTGGCCGATGCTGAACACCACGTCGGCGGCCAGCTCCAGGGGGAGCAGCAGCGCGGCGATGCGCCAGTAGCCGCGCTCGCGGCCGGCCAGTGCGTAGGCGAGCGCGAAGACGGCGGCGCAGAGCCCGGCGACGGTGGCCGGGGGCAGCGGCATACGGGACAGCAGCACGTGCGACGCCGAGGACAGCGTCACGCACAGCGCCGTGAAGAGCGCCGCGCGCAGAGCCCGCAGATGTGCCGCCGAGATGTCCATTGGTAGCGAGTGTGCCATGCGCCGGGCTAAGTGGCTGCTAAGAGGGGGTGAAGCGGTGTGTAGGGGAAAAAGGGGACGAACGGCCGGTGATCGCTCGCGCACCAGTCCGGACGGGCCGGGGGCCCCGGGAGCCGGGCCCGGTGGGACGCGCCGCGGGGTGCCTCCGAGGTGTCCGGCGGGGGTGCGCGGGGGCTCGGAGCGCGGCCGGTTGTCAGTGCGGAGTCGTAGACTTCAACACCGCCCCATCCATCCCTCAGCGCACTGTTTTCCCGGAGGTTCAGCGCCCGTGGCCCCCTCGTCCAGGCCCCCTTTCACGCACCTGCACGTCCACACCCAGTACTCGCTGCTGGACGGCGCGGCGCGGCTGAAGGACATGTTCAACGCGTGCAACGAGATGGGCATGACGCACATCGCCATGTCCGACCACGGCAACCTCCACGGCGCCTACGACTTCTTCCACAGCGCGCAGAAGGCCGGGGTGACGCCGATCATCGGCATCGAGGCGTATGTGGCCCCGGAGTCCCGGCGCAACAAGCGCAAGATCCAGTGGGGTCAGCCGCACCAGAAGCGCGACGACGTCTCCGGTTCGGGCGGTTACACCCACAAGACCATCTGGGCGGCGAACAAGACCGGTCTGCACAACCTCTTCCGGCTGTCCTCGGACGCGTACGCCGAGGGCTGGCTCACGAAGTGGCCGCGGATGGACAAGGAGACCCTCTCCCAGTGGTCCGAGGGCCTGATCGCCTCCACCGGCTGCCCCTCGGGCGAGCTGCAGACCCGGCTGCGGCTGGGCCAGTACGACGAGGCGCTGAAGTCCGCCGCCGAGTACCAGGAGATCTTCGGCAAGGACCGGTATTTCCTGGAGCTGATGGACCACGGCATCGAGATCGAGCGCCGGGTGCGCGACGGCCTCGTGGACATCGGCAAGAAGCTCGGCATCCCCCCGCTGGTCACCAACGACTCGCACTACACCTACGCCCATGAGGCGACCGCGCACGACGCGCTGCTGTGCATCCAGACCGGCAAGAACCTCTCCGACCCGGACCGCTTCAAGTTCGACGGCACCGGCTACTACCTCAAGTCCACCGACGAGATGTACGCCATCGACTCCTCGGACGCCTGGCAGGAGGGCTGCCGCAACACCCTCCTGGTCGCCGAGCAGATCGACACGACCGGCATGTTCGAGAAGCGCGACCTGATGCCGAAGTTCGAGATCCCGGACGGCTTCACCGAGGTCACCTGGTTCCAGGAGGAGGTCCGGGTCGGCATGAACCGCCGCTACCCGGCCGGCGTCCCCGAGGACCGCCAGAAGCAGGCCGAGTACGAGATGGACGTCATCATCCAGATGGGGTTCCCGGGCTACTTCCTCGTGGTCGCCGACTTCATCATGTGGGCCAAGAACAACGGCATCGCGGTGGGCCCCGGCCGTGGCTCCGCGGCCGGTTCGATCGTCGCGTACGCCATGGGCATCACCGACCTCGACCCGATCGAGCACGGGCTGATCTTCGAGCGGTTCCTCAACCCCGAGCGCGTGTCGATGCCCGACGTCGACATCGACTTCGACGAGCGCAGGCGCGTCGAGGTCATCCGGTACGTGACGGAGAAGTACGGCGCCGACAAGGTCGCCATGATCGGCACCTACGGCAAGATCAAGGCCAAGAACGCCATCAAGGACTCCGCCCGCGTCCTCGGCTACCCGTACGCCATGGGCGACCGCCTCACCAAGGCGATGCCCGCCGACGTCCTCGGCAAGGGCATCGACCTGGACGGCATCACCAACCCCTCGCACCCGCGCTACAGCGAGGCCGGCGAGATCCGGGGGATGTACGAGAGCGAGCCGGACGTCAAGAAGGTCATCGACACCGCCAAGGGCGTCGAGGGCCTGGTGCGCCAGATGGGCGTGCACGCCGCCGGCGTGATCATGTCCAGCGAGCCCATCGTCGACCACGCCCCGGTCTGGGTGCGGCACACGGACGGCGTGACCATCACGCAGTGGGACTACCCCCAGTGCGAGTCGCTCGGCCTGCTCAAGATGGACTTCCTGGGCCTGCGCAACCTCACGATCATGGACGACGCCGTCAAGATGGTGAAGGCCAACAAGGGCATCGAGCTGGAGATGCTCTCCGTACCGCTCGACGACCCCAAGACCTTCGAACTCCTCTGCCGCGGTGACACCCTCGGTGTCTTCCAGTTCGACGGCGGCCCGATGCGTTCGCTGCTGCGCCAGATGCAGCCCGACAACTTCGAGGACATCTCCGCCGTCTCGGCCCTCTACCGGCCGGGCCCGATGGGCATGAACTCGCACATCAACTACGCGGAGCGCAAGAACGGCCGCCAGGAGATCACCCCGATCCACAAGGAGCTCGAAGAGCCCCTGAAGGAGACCCTGGGCCTGACCTACGGCCTGATCGTCTACCAGGAGCAGGTGCAGAAGGCCGCCCAGATCATCGCCGGGTACTCCCTCGGCGAGGCCGACATCCTCCGCCGCGTCATGGGCAAGAAGAAGCCCGAGGAGCTGGCGAAGAACTTCGTGCTCTTCCAGGAGGGCGCGAAGAAGAAGGGCTTCTCCGACGAGGCCATCCAGGCGCTGTGGGACGTCCTGGTCCCGTTCGCCGGCTACGCCTTCAACAAGGCGCACTCCTCCGCGTACGGCCTGGTCACCTACTGGACCGCCTACCTCAAGGCCAACTACCCGGCCGAGTACATGTCCGCGCTGCTCACCTCGGTGCGCGACGACAAGGACAAGTCCGCGGTCTATCTGAACGAGTGCCGCCGCATGGGCATCAAGGTGCTCCCGCCGAACGTCAACGAGTCCGAGGCGAACTTCGCCGCCCAGGGCGACGACGTCATCCTCTTCGGCCTCACGGCGGTGCGCAACGTCGGCCAGAACGTGGTCGACTCGATCATCCGCTGCCGCAAGGCCAAGGGGAAGTACGCCTCGTTCCCCGACTACCTCGACAAGGTCGACGCGGTCGTCTGCAACAAGCGCACCACCGAATCGCTGATCAAGGCGGGCGCCTTCGACGAGATGGGCCACACCCGCAAGGGGCTGACGGCGCACTACGAGTCGATGATCGACAACGTCGTCCAGGTCAAGCGCAAGGAAGCGGAGGGGCAGTTCGACCTGTTCGGCGGGATGGGCGACGCCGGCGACGGCGCTTCCGACGGTCCCGGCTTCGGACTGGACGTGGAGTTCTCCGACATCGAGTGGGACAAGACCTATCTCCTCGCCCAGGAGCGCGAGATGCTCGGTCTCTACGTCTCCGACCACCCGCTGTTCGGCCTGGAGCACGTGCTCAGCGACAAGGCCGACGCCGCCATCGCCCAACTGACCGGCGGCGACTACTCGGACGGCTCGATCGTCACCATCGGCGGCATCATCTCCGGCCTCCAGCGCAAGATGACCAAGCAGGGCAACGCCTGGGCGATCGCCACCGTCGAGGACCTGGCCGGCTCCATCGACTGCATGTTCTTCCCGGCGACGTACCAGCTGGTGTCCACCCAACTCGTCGAGGACACCGTGGTGTTCGTCAAGGGCCGGCTCGACAAGCGGGAGGACGTGCCGCGGCTGGTCGCGATGGAGATGATGGTCCCCGACCTCTCCGAGGCGGGCGCCAACGCCCCGGTGACGATCACCATTCCGACGGTGAAGGTCACCCCGCCGATGGTGGAGAAGCTGGGCGAGGTGCTCAGCAGCCACCGCGGTTCGACGGAGGTGCGCATCAAGCTGCTGGGGGCCCGCAAGACCACGGTGCTGCGCCTGGACCGCCATCGGGTCACACCCGATCCGTCGCTGTTCGGCGATCTGAAGGTGCTGCTCGGCCCGTCCTGCCTGGCGGGCTGATCCGCGGCGGGCCGCGT
>NZ_JBNHIN010000001.1:267476-268610 GCF_050054615.1 Streptomyces sp. YGL11-2 | reverse complement strand
CGCCCCTCACGTCACCTGCCGCACACGTCAGTTGGGACGCCGGCCGGCGCCGCGGTGTCAGTTGTGACCGAACTTCCGCTGGTGCTTGCGTGCGACGTCCGCCGGGCTGCCCTGAGCCTGCGAGTGGGAGATGGCCTCGATGGTCGACTTCTCCGACTGCTGCTGGCCGCGTTCGGCCTGGCTCTCCTTGGGCTGCTTCCGGTCCTTCTTGTTTTTGGCCATGATCGTGCCTCCTGAGGGGGATCCTGGGATCGGCCGGAATCAGACTTACACGCCGGACACATCCCTGCATTTCGGGCAATTACCCTGCGTAATAGCGACAGTTACGTGCCGTACGCGGAATCACCGCCGAATCCGCCACGCCGAAGATCGAGTTCGCGCAGATAACCCCCGTTTGGTCGGGCAGACTCGAAGGAAGCCGAAGAGCACTCGTGCCACGGGCCGAGCCGGGGGGCGACCGGACTTCAGCACCTCAGGGAAGAGGGTGGAACGTGGACCGCTGCGTCGTCCTGGTGGACGCCGGGTATTTGCTCGGTGCCGCCGCCAGCCTGCTCGCCGGAGAACCCGCCCGTTCCCGGATCACCGTCGACCACGCCGCCCTCATCCAGGGCCTGCGCCAGCGCGCCGAGGCGGACACCGAACGGCCGCTGCTGCGCATCTACTGGTTCGACGGCGCCCCCGACCGCGTCCCGCAGCCCGAGCACCGCCGGCTGCGGGTGATGCCGCGGGTCACCGTCCGGCTGGGCGCCCTGACCCGCAGCGACGGGCGCTGGGCGCAGAAGGGCGTGGACGCCGCCATGCACGCCGAGCTGACCGAACTCGCCCGCAACCGCGCCTGCTCCGACATCGTGCTGGTCACCGGCGACGGTGATCTGCTGCCCGGGCTGATGTCCGCCAAGGAGCACGGCGTCGCCGTCCACCTCTGGGCCGTCCAGGCCGCCGACGGGGACTACAACCAGTCGGAGGACCTGGTCGCCGAGGCCGACGAGCGGCGCGTACTGGACCGGACCTGGATCACCCGCGCGGTGCGCCCCAAGGAACTCGGCGGCCCGTGCGCCCCGCCGCCCGCCCCGCGCCCCGAGATCGCCGCGATCCTCTCCGCCCCGCTGCCCGAGTCCGCGGTGGCCGCGGCGG
>NZ_JBNHIN010000001.1:214372-267285 GCF_050054615.1 Streptomyces sp. YGL11-2 | reverse complement strand
GGGCGCGACGAGGGCGAGGCGGGCTCCGGCGCCTCGCGGGGCGTCCCCACCCCCAAGGACCTGGCCGGACTCGGCCGGGCGCACGCCGCGGGCCAGGGCCCCGCCGGCAACGGCGGCCAACCCGCAGCCACCCCCGCCGCGACCCTGCGCTGGTCCTCCGACAAGGGCTGGGTCGAGCGCGGCGGCCCGCTCGGGGAGCCCTCCGAGACCTCCCTGCTGCCCACCCTCGCCCAGCTCACCAGCGCCGAGCAGCGCTGGGCCGACCGCGAGGAGGACATCACCGCGGTCAGCGGCGACCCCTTCGAGGTCGGCCAGGTCTTCGCCCGCCGCTGGACCGAGCGGCTCTCCGAGACCGCCCACCTCCAGCAGCTCTCGACGGAGTACCCGCGCATCCCGCACCGCATCGACGGCGAACTCCTGCGCTACGCCGCCCGGTTCGGGCTGCTCGCCCACAAGGACGACCAGATCGACGAGCACGACCGGTACGCGATCCGGGCCGGTTTCTGGCGCGAGGTCGACCTCCGCACGGCCGCCGGACACGCCCCGGCCGCGGACTGACCGGTGCGCCCGGCGGCCCGCGCCGCCCGGCCCCGCGGGCCGGGCGCCGGGCGGGGCGGCGTACCCTCATAGCTCGTGAAGACGGGCGCAACACAGGTGGAGCGCGGCGTGCCGGTGTGCGCCGTGCGGGACCTGGTCAAGACCTACCCCGCGCTGCGCGGGCGGCGCGGGGCGGCGCAGGCGCCTGCGGTACGCGCCAGCGACGGCATCACCCTCGACGTACGGCGCGGCGAGATCTTCGGGCTGCTCGGGCCCAACGGCGCCGGCAAGTCCACCCTGGTCCGCCAGCTGACCGGGCTGCTGCGGCCGGACTCCGGGAGCATCTCCGTACTGGGCCACGACCTGGTCCGCCACCCCGAGCGGGCCGCCCGGCTGCTCGGCTACCTGGGGCAGGAGTCCACCGCGCTCGACGAGCTGACCGTCGCCTTGGCCGTGGAGACCACCGGCCGGCTGCGCGGCCTGGGCACCCGCGAGGCGCGCGCCGAACGGGACGCGGTGATCGACGAGCTGGGCCTCGGAGACCTCGCCGGTCGGGCGCTGAAGAAGCTGTCCGGCGGGCAGCGGCGGCTGGCCTGCTTCGCCACCGCGCTGATCGGCGAACGGCCGCTGCTGGTGCTGGACGAGCCGACCACCGGGATGGACCCGGTCGCCCGGCGCGCCGTGTGGGCCGCGGTGGACCGCCGCCGGGCCGAGCGCGGCGCCACCGTCCTCCTGGTCACCCACAACGTCCTGGAGGCCGAGAGCGTGCTCGACCGGGTCGCGGTGATCGACCGCGGCCGGGTCATCGCCTGCGACACACCCGGTGGCCTGAAGGAACTGGTGGGGGAGGAGGTCCGGCTGGAGCTGGTCTGGCGGGACCGCCCCCCGCTCGACGTCCCCGAGGTCGCCGCCCTCGGCGCCGCCGCCCGCACCTCCGGCCGCCGCTGGACCCTCCGCCTCCCCGCCGACCAGGCCCGCTCCGCGGTCACCGCGGTCACCGCCGGCCCCGCCTTCGCGGCCCTCGACGACTTCACCCTGGCCACGCCGAGCCTGGAGGACGTGTACCTGGCGCTGGGCGGGCGCGCGGAGGGTTTGGTGAAGGCGTGAGGGGCGTCGGCGGTCGGCCGGGGGTCCGGGGGTTGCCCCCGGGGGATGGCGGTCCGGCGCTGGGCGGGCGCGCGGAGGGGCTGGTGACGGCGTGAGCGGCGCGGCGCGCGGCGGCGCGCGGTCCGGGCCGCCGGCGACGATGCCGGGACGGCGAGACGACGACGAGAGCTGGGTGACGACGTGAGTGTGGTTCCCGCGCAGGCGGTGGCCGGGGCCGGGGCGTGGCCGGACGACGGCCGCGCCGCCCCGCTGGCGCCGCGGGCCCGGCTGCTGCCCGCACTGGGCGCCGTCTACCGCGCCCAGCTCTCCCGGGCCCGGGTCGCCCGGATACCGCTGCTGTTCGTCGCCACCTTCCAGTCCGTCGGGATCATGGTGCTGCTGCGCGGTGTGGTCAGCGGCGGCGACCCGGCCCGGTCGGTGGTCTCCGGCTCCGCCGTGCTGGTCGTCGCCTTCGTGGCGCTCAACCTGCTGGCGCAGTACTTCGGCCAGCTGCGGGCCGGCGGCGGGCTCGACCACTACGCGACGCTGCCGGTGCCGCCGGCCGCCGTGGTGCTCGGGGCGGCCGGTGCGTACGCCTCGTTCACGGTGCCGGGGACGGTGGCCACCGCGGTCGTCGGCTCGCTGCTCTTCCAGCTGCCGATGGCTCATCTGTGGGTGCTGGTCGCCGTCGTCCCGCTGTCCGGGGCGGCGCTGTCCGGTCTCGGCGCGACCCTCGGGCTGCTCGCGCCGCGCCAGGAACTGGCCACCCTCGGCGGCCAGTTGGGTATGTCGGCGGCGCTGCTGCTGGGCGTGCTGCCGGCCGGGCGGATGCCCGAGGCGATCGGCTGGGCGCGCGATCTGCTGCCCTCGACCTACGGGGTGGAGGCGCTGGCGCACAGCTTCGCGCCGCGTCCCGACTGGTTCGTGGTCTGCGCCGACCTGGGTGTCTGCGCCGCCGTCGGGGTGCTCTCGCTGGCCGTCGCGACCTGGGCCTACCGCCGGGCGGCGGCCCGGTGACCGGCGCGACGGGCCCGACCGGGCCTCCTGCTGCCGGGGCCACGGCGCCGACCTGGCACGATGACGGGGTGACCGCACCGCAGACGCCCCCCGACGGCCAGCCGTCCGAAGAGCCGCAACCGCACCCGTCCGATCCGGGCCCCGACGCCGCACCGGCCGGCGGCGGCCCCGAACGCGCCCGCGAGCTGCGCGAGGGCGCGCTGATCGCGCTGCTGGTGGCGCTGAGCGGGGCGCTGCTGGGGGTGCTGTGGGCCTGGCTGGCGCCGCGCATCCCGCTGATCTCGGACGCCCACAACGTCTACCTCAAGAACACCGAGGGCGAGGAGGCGATCGGCGCGGACGGCACCTTCGTCCTGCTGGGCCTGGCCTTCGGCGTGGTGACCGCCGCCGCGGTCTTCTTTTTCCGGCGGCGCGGCGGGATCCCGCTGGTGGTCTCGCTGGTCGTCGGTGGGCTGCTGGGCGCCGGGCTCGGCTGGCTGGTCGGGATGTGGCTGGGGCCCACCCCGGACGTGGTCGCGCACGCCCGGCAGGTCGGGCCCGGAGTGGTCTTCGACGGCCCGCTGCGGCTGCAGGCGAAGGGCGCGCTGCTGGCCTGGCCGATCGCGTCGATGCTGACGCTGCTGGCGTTGGTCGGGCTGTTCGGGCCGCGCGACCCAGAGCCCGAGTGGCCGGACTGGTCCGACCGGCCGCAGCACGAGCCGCGGCAGGAGTCACAGCAGGAGCCACCGGCCGGCGGCTGACGCCCGGCCGGTGGGTCCCTCCTTCAGGACGTGCCTGCCGTGCCTCAGGACGGCCGGCGCCCGTGATTGGCCCGGCCCTTCCTGATGCGCCACTTCCGCTTGCGGGTCCTCTTCGACATGGCGTACCTCCTCCCCGGTCGTAGCCGAGGAATAGCGAAGGGAGGCCGTGCCGTAAAGGGCGTGCGCCGGCCACGTCCGGCGGCGGTCAGCCGCGGGCGATCGGCGCGATCCGCGCGTCCGTCAGCGCGACCAGGTCGTCCGGCGCCAGCTCGACCTCCAGGCCGCGCCGCCCCGCCGAGACGCACACCGTCGCCCGGCCCTGCGCCGAGGCGTCGACGACCGTGCGCAGCCGCCTGCGCTGGCCGAGCGGGGAGATCCCGCCCAGGACGTAGCCGGTGCTGCGCTCGGCCGCCGCCGGATCGGCCATCGCGGCCCGCTTGCCGCCCACCGCGGCGGCCAGCGCCTTCAGGTCGAGTGAGCCGGAGACCGGCACCACGGCGACCGTGAGGGTGCCGTCGACGTCCGCGAGCAGCGTCTTGAACACCTGGTCGGGGGAGACCCCGAGCGCCTCGGCGGCCTCCTCGCCGTACGACGCGGCGGCCGGGTCGTGCTCGTAGGCATGGACCGTGAACGGGACTCCGGACGCCGCCAGCGCCACCGTCGCCGGGGTGCCGCCGGACTGCTGGCCGCTCTTCCTGCCCTGCTTCGTCTTCTTCGCCACCGCGGTGTCGCCTCACTCGTACGGAACCCGGATCCGGGAGCGCGCGACCGGCACCCCCGCGCCGTGCGGCCGCCCGGACTCCCGGCCGCCGCGCGTCAGTTGGGGCTCGTCGGCTGCCGGGTCAGGTCCACGGCCGGCAGCGACGGGAGCTTATCGAGCAGCGCCGACTCGTGGCGAAGCAGGTTCAGCTCCTGTCCGAGCCGGGCCGCGGTGTCCGGCGCCTCCAGCAGCCGCTGCTTGGCGGGCACGTCCAGGACCGCCGCCGCGGCGACGAGGTACGACAGCACCGACGGGTCGGCGGGCAGGTCCTGGCCGCTGGACAGGGTCCGCTCGTGCGCCCAGGCCAGCCGCTTCTGGTACGTGCGGAAGGCCCGGACGACGCCCGACGCCAGCGCGCCCGCGCCCTCGCCCTGCTCCTCCGCCAGCTCCGTCACCTCGGCCGTCAGATACGGGCCGGAGGCGTCGACCGAGTGCAGCCGGAAGCGGGTGGTGCCGGTGGCCAGGACCTCATAGCCGGGGTCGGAGCCGGAGCCGGCGGACTTCTCCCGGATGGTCGCCGCGTCCGCGATGCAGCCGACGGCGTGGAACGCCCGGATCGGCTCGTCGCCGAAGCCGGCGGCCGGGCCGTCGCCGGCCGGGAGGGTGGCGTCCGGCAGTCCGGGCGCGGTGGGCGCGACCTCGCGGCCGTCCCGGATGGCGATCACCGCGAACCGGCGGTCGTCCTCGGGCGCGGCCCGGAGATCGCGCATCATCGCCCGGTACCGCGCCTCGAAGACGTTCAGCGGGAGCACCAGTCCCGGGAACAGCACCGAGTTGAGGGGGAAGAGCGGCAGGCGAACGGAGGTCACAGCCCGTAAGCCTAGAGCCTGCGGCGGCGCGGGCCACCACCCCGTCCCCGTACCGGTGCTATTGCCGTTGCAGCAGCCGGGACGCACCGGTCGCCATGGTCGTCGCCAGCACCCACCCCGCCAGGATCATCACCGCCGACACCCACTGGGCGAGGCCGGCCGGCGCCCAGAGTTCGCCCTGATGGAGATCGACCAGCGGCAGCAGCAGATCCAGCGAGTAGAGGTACGGGTTCCAGTGCGGCGCCTCGTCGTGCTTGAGGAGCGGTGGCGGATAGGCGGAGAAGTACGCGGTGCCGATCGCCCACAGGACCGCCATCCACAACGCGGCCCGCCCCGGCCGGTAGCCGTAGGCCACCGTCCAGTCCTGGAGGAACCCCCACGCCTTCGCCGCCAGCGGCAGCGTCTCGCGGCGCCGCCGCTGCTTGGCCAGCTGCACCTCCCGGGCGTCCGCGTCCTCGCCCATCGCGCGCAGCGAGGCGGCCAGCATCTCGTACGGCTCGGGCGCGTACTCGGGGGTTGCCGCGGCCACCCACTGGAGCCGCTGCGCGAGCGGGAAGTGGCCGCGCGGGATCAGCGTCTCGTAGGAGAAGCCGGCCATCATCAGCCCGCCCAGCCCCGGCCAGCTCGCCGACTTGTCGACGAGGTTGACGACCCGGGCGCCGGAGAGGATCACCCGGCCGCGCTGCGGGCGCTCGCCCAGGAACCGCAGCTCCGGTGTGTGGATGCGGCGCAGCGACAGCTCCTGGTCGGACTCCATCACGAACCGGGCGTGCTCCAGGTCCACCGCGTCCCCGAACCGCCCGTCGTCCAGCCGCACCCCGCCCTCGCACTCGAAGCGCTGCATCCGCGTGCCGCGCGCGGGGGTGTGGGTGATGCCGTACGGGGGTGTGGCGCCGTTGGAGAACGGGGAGTTGGCCAGGCCGGCGGCGGTCAGGTACAGGGTGCGCTCGACGGTCAGCTGGGGGGCGTTGAGCGCCCGGCGGCCGAAGGGATTGCTCAGGTGGCTGCCGCGCAGGCTCAGCGACACCCCGACGGTGGCGCCGCGCAGCGACAGCTCGCCGTGCGACTCCAGCATCTCGGCCTGGAGGTCCTGGCCGACGGTCATTCCGTCCGCCGTGATCGAGCGGCCCTGCCGGTCCTTGTGCACCACGGCCTGGTTGAGCATCAGGTCGGTGCCGATGTGCGCGTCCGTCAGCCGGATGCCCGACTGCACCACGCAGCGCGGCAGGTGCAGATCGCCCTCGGTGTGCAGCCGGGCCGCCTCCAGCCGGGGTATCGCGCAGTTCGCCATCCGCAGCGTGGTGAACCGGCTCTCCGGCAGCAGCACCTCCGCCTCGAAGCGGCAGTCCCGCAGCTCCACGAATGGCTTGATCGTGCCGCCCGCAAGGTCGAGAGTGTCCGTTATGTACGCACCGGTCAGCTTGAGCGCGGAGACCCGGCCGGGCTGCGCCGGCGGCCCGTCGAGCAGCAGCAGCGCCAGTATCCGGGCCCGTACCCGGCGCTCCGGGCCCCACAGGTGCTGCCCGTGCGGATCGTCGCGGGACGCCTCGCGGGTGTGCAGATCGCAGGTGCTGCCGTTGCGGAACGCCTGCCACATGCTCCATTCCGCCGAGGTCAGTCGCAGGTCGGCGGGCGCGTCGCCGTCCCTGGCTCCGGTCACGGTGGATCCCCCTTGCTGTGCGTGCCTGTGTGCCGTGTGACGCCGGCGGGTGCCGTGCCGCGTACCGCGCTGCGGCCCCGCCGGGTCGTACTACCTGTTCGGACGCATCCCGGCGGCCGTCTTCCCGCCCGCCCCACGGATGCCCCCGTACGCCCGCACCGTCCCCTTGCCCACCTCGTGACCGGTTGAACACGCGTGGTCAGGGCCAACTCCGGTCAACTTCGCGGGCCCGGCCGCGGCGGTGCGCGCCGTGCGTCACTGCGTATCACTCAGTGATACGGCCGCTCGGCCCCGAGAGCGGGTCTGAGACACTGGTGGGGTGATCTCCCGAATCGACCTGCGCGGTGACGCCCTCCCCGAGGGCGGCGCCCTGCGCGACCTGCTGCCCCGTGCCGAGTTCGACGTGGAAGCCGCCCTGGAGAAAGTGCGGCCCATCTGCGAGGACGTACGCCATCGCGGCACCGCGGCGCTGATCGAGTACGCGCGGCGGTTCGACGGGGTCGAGATCGAGCGGGTGAAGGTCCCGGCCGAGGCGCTGCGCGACGCCCTCGCCGCGCTGGACCCGGCCGTGCGGGCCGCCCTGGAGGAGTCGATCCGGCGCGCCCGGATCGTCCACCGCGAGCAGCGCCGCAGCGACGTCACGACGCGGGTCGTCCCCGGCGGCACGGTCACCGAGCGCTGGGTCCCGGTCGAGCGGGTCGGGCTGTACGTGCCCGGCGGCCGGTCGGTCTACCCCTCCTCCGTCGTCATGAACGTGGTCCCGGCGCAGGAGGCGGGCGTCGACTCGCTGGCTGTGGCCTCCCCGCCGCAGGTGGAGTTCGGCGGCCTGCCGCACCCGACGATCCTGGCTGCCTGCGCCCTCCTCGGCGTGGACGAGGTCTACGCGGCCGGCGGCGCCCAGGCCATCGCGATGTTCGCGTACGGCACCGACGAGTGCGCCCCGGCCAACCTCGTCACCGGCCCCGGCAACATCTACGTCGCCGCCGCCAAGCGCCTCCTCAAGGGCCGGATCGGCATCGACTCCGAGGCCGGGCCCACCGAGATCGCGATTCTCGCCGACGACACCGCCGACCCGGTGCACCTCGCCGCCGACCTGATCAGCCAGGCCGAGCACGACCCGATGGCCGCCGCCGTGCTGGTCACCGACTCGGCGGAGCTGGCCGAGCGCACCGAGAAGGAGCTGGGGCCGCAGATCGCGGCCACCAAGCACACCGAGGACCGGATCGTGCCGGCGCTCTCCGGCCGGCAGTCCGCGATCGTCCTCGTCGACGGCCTGGACGCCGGCCTGAAGGTCGTGGACGCGTACGGCGCCGAGCACCTGGAGATCCAGACCGCCGACGCCGCCGCGGTCGCCGCCCGGGTCCGCAACGCCGGCGCGATCTTCGTCGGCCCGCACTCCCCGGTGTCGCTCGGCGACTACTGCGCCGGCTCCAACCACGTCCTGCCCACCGGCGGCTGCGCCTGCCACTCCTCCGGGCTGTCGGTGCAGTCGTTCCTGCGCGGCATCCACGTCGTGGACTACTCGCGCGAGGCGCTGGCCGAGGTCGCCCACCATGTGGTGACCCTCGCCGAGGCCGAGGACCTCCCGGCCCACGGCGCGGCGGTGAAGGCACGGTTCGGCTGGACGGTCCCCCAGAGCAAGTGAGCACGTACGTGACGAAGATTGACGATCTCCCGATCCGGGACGAGCTGCGCGGCAAGTCCCCTTACGGCGCGCCGCAGTTGGACGTCCCGGTGCGCCTCAACACCAACGAGAACCCCTACCCGCTCCCCGAGCCGCTGGTCCGGCGGATCGCCGAGCGGGTCACCGAGGCCGCCCGGCAGCTGAACCGCTACCCCGACCGGGACGCGGTCGAGCTGCGCACCGCGCTGGCCGGCTACCTCACCCGCACCGCCGGCCATGAGGTCACCGCCGCCCAGGTCTGGGCCGCCAACGGCTCCAACGAGATCATCCAGCAGCTGCTCCAGACGTTCGGCGGCCCCGGCCGCACCGCCATCGGGTTCGAGCCCTCGTACTCCATGCACGGGCTGATCTCGCGCGGCACCGGCACCGGCTGGATCTCCGGCCCGCGGGGCGACGACTTCACCGTCGACGTCGAGGCGGCGAAGGCGGCCATCGCCGAGCGCAGGCCCGACGTGGTCTTCATCTGCTCGCCGAACAACCCGACCGGCACCGCCGTCGAGGCGGACACCGTCCTGGCGCTGTACGAGGCCGCGCAGGCCGCCCGGGCGGACTCGGCCGGGGCGCTGGTCGTGGTCGACGAGGCGTACGGCGAGTTCAGCCACCGCCCCTCGCTGCTGCCGCTGATCGAGGGCCGGCCGAACCTGGTGCTGTCGCGGACGATGTCCAAGGCGTTCGGCGCCGCCGGGCTGCGGCTGGGCTATCTCGCCGCCGACCCCGCCGTGGTCGACGCCGTCCAGCTGGTCCGGCTGCCGTACCACCTCTCGTCCGTCACCCAGGCCACCGCGCTCGCCGCCCTGGAGCACACCGACACGCTCCTGAAGTACGTCGAGCAGCTCAAGAGCGAGCGGGACCGCCTGGTCGACGAACTGCGGGCGATCGGCTGCCAGGTCGTCGCCTCGGACGCCAACTTCGTCCAGTTCGGCCTCTTCGACGACGCGCACGCCGTCTGGCAGGCGCTCCTCGACCACGGCGTACTCGTCCGTGACAACGGCGTACCGGGCTGGCTGCGGGTCACCGCCGGCACCCCGGCCGAGAACGACGCGTTCCTCGACGCGGTTCGCACGGTGTGGAAAGAACGCATCCTGAAGGAGAACAAGCGATGAGCGGGGCCACCGCCCGCGTGGGGCGCGTGGAGCGCACCACCAAGGAGACGACGGTTCTGGTCGAGATCGACCTCGACGGCACGGGCCAGGTCGACGTGTCGACCGGTGTCGGCTTCTACGACCACATGCTCGACCAGCTCGGCCGGCACGGCCTCTTCGACCTCAAGGTCAAGACCGACGGCGATCTGCACATCGACACCCACCACACCATCGAGGACACCGCCCTCGCGCTGGGTGCCGCCTTCAAGCAGGCCCTCGGCGACAAGGTCGGCATCTACCGCTTCGGCAACTGCACCGTCCCGCTGGACGAGTCGCTCGCCCAGGTCACCGTCGACCTCTCCGGCCGCCCGTACCTGGTGCACACCGAGCCGGAGAACATGGCGCCGATGATAGGCACCTACGACACGACGATGACCCGGCACATCTTCGAGTCCTTCGTCGCCCAGGCGCAGATCGCGCTGCACATCCACGTCCCGTACGGGCGCAACGCCCACCACATCGTGGAGTGCCAGTTCAAGGCGCTGGCCCGGGCCCTGCGCTACGCCAGCGAGCGCGACCCGCGCGCGGCTGGGATCCTTCCTTCGACGAAGGGCGCCCTCTGATGAACGGCCTGTCCACCGTCTTCATCCTCGTGGGCCTCTTCCTCGTCGGCGGTGTCTACTCCTTCTGGAAGCAGAAGCTGCCCAAGAGCGTCATCACCCTCATGGCCATCGCCTCCGGGATGTGCCTGGTCGCCGGTGTGATGCGGCTGGGGGTGTGGAATTGACCGCCTCGGCACCCCGTAAGAAAGTCGTCGTCTTCGACTACGGCTTCGGCAACATCCGGTCCGCCGAGCGCGCCCTGGCCCATGTCGGCGCGGACGTGGAGGTCACCCGCGACTACGACACGGCCATGAAGGCCGACGGGCTGCTGGTGCCCGGCGTCGGCGCGTTCGCCGCCTGCATGCGCGGCCTCAAGGAGGCCCGCGGTGACTGGATCGTGGGCCGCCGGCTGTCCGGCGGCCGTCCGGTGATGGGCATCTGCGTCGGGATGCAGATCCTCTTCGGCCGCGGCATCGAGCACGGTGTGGAGACCGAGGGCCTGGACGAGTGGCCCGGCACGGTCGGCCCGCTCAAGGCCGAGGTCGTCCCGCACATGGGCTGGAACACCGTCCGCGCCGCCGAGGGCTCGCGGCTCTTCGCCGGACTGCCCGCCGACGCCCGCTACTACTTCGTGCACTCCTACGCGGTCCACGACTGGGAGTTGGAGGCCGGCAGCACCAGCATCGCCGCGCCGAAGGTCACCTGGGCCACCCACGGGGAGCCGTTCGTGGCCGCGGTCGAGAACGGCCCGCTGTGGGCCACCCAGTTCCACCCCGAGAAGTCCGGCGACGCCGGCGCCCAGCTCCTGACCAACTGGATCGAGACCCTGTGATGTCCCCCTCCGCGAAGCAGCTCGAACTCCTCCCCGCAGTGGACGTCCGCGACGGCCAGGCGGTCCGCCTGGTGCACGGTGAGTCCGGCTCCGAGACCTCCTACGGCGACCCGCTCCAGGCCGCTCTCACCTGGCAGCGGGCCGGCGCCGAATGGCTGCACCTGGTCGACCTGGACGCCGCCTTCGGCACCGGCGACAACCGCGCGCAGATCGCCGAGGTCGCCCGCTCCATGGACATCAAGGTGGAGCTGTCCGGCGGTATCCGCGACGACGACTCGCTGGCCGCCGCCCTGGCGACCGGCTGCACCCGCGTCAACATCGGCACCGCGGCGCTGGAGGACCCCGACTGGGTCGCCAAGATCATCGCCGAGTACGGCGACCGGATCGCGGTCGGCCTGGACGTGCGCGGTACGACCCTGCGCGGGCGCGGCTGGACCCGCGACGGCGGCGACCTCTACGAGACGCTGGCCCGCCTGGACTCCGAGGGCTGCGCCCGCTACGTCGTCACCGACATCAACAAGGACGGCACCCTCCAGGGCCCCAACCTGGAACTCCTCAAGAACGTCTGCGCGGCCACCGACCGCCCGGTCGTCGCCTCCGGCGGCGTCTCCTCCCTGGACGACCTGCGGGCGATCGCGACCCTGGTGCCGGAGGGTGTCGAGGGCGCCATCGTCGGCAAGGCGCTCTACGCGAAGGCGTTCACCCTGGAAGAGGCACTGGCAGCAGTGTCGTAACGGCCAACGGGAAGGCGGCGTCATGACCATCGAGCGCGTACGGACCGACAGTCCCTGGGAAGAGACCCTTGGCTTCGCGCGCGCCGTGGCGGCCGGCGACCGCGTCCTGGTCGCCGGCACCCTGCCGCTGGTCGGCGGTGTCCTCCAGGGCGAGGGCGACCCCTACGTCCAGACCAGGGTCGCCTTCGGCAACGCGCTGGCGGCGCTCAAACCCTTCGGCCTGGGCGCCGCCGACGTGGTGCGCACCCGTGTGTACCTGACCCACCTGCGCGATGTGGACGCGGCCGGCCGCGCCCACCGCGAACTCTTCGAGGCCGCGCCGCCCGCCGCGACCATGGTCGTGGTCTCCGGCTTCGTCGACTCCCGCGTACTCGTCGAAGTAGAACTAGAAGCCTTCCGGGACCCGTCCCGGGAAACTGTCAGAGAGGGCTGAACCGACATGACCCTGGCGGTCCGCGTCATCCCCTGCCTGGACGTCGACAACGGCCGCGTCGTCAAGGGCGTCAACTTCCAGAACCTGCGCGATGCGGGCGACCCCGTCGAGATGGCGAAGGTCTACGGCCAGGAGGGCGCCGACGAGCTGACCTTCCTCGACATCACCGCCTCCTCCGGCAACCGCGAGACGACCTACGACGTGGTCCGGCGCACCGCCGAGCAGGTCTTCATCCCGCTGACCGTCGGCGGCGGCGTCCGCACGGCCGAGGACGTCGACAAGCTGCTGCGCGCCGGTGCCGACAAGGTCGGCGTCAACACCGCCGCGATCGCCCGCCCCGATCTGATCCGGGAGATCGCCGAACGCTTCGGCAGCCAGGTGCTGGTGCTCTCCGTCGACGCCCGCCGCACCGCCGCGGGCGCCTTCGAGGTCACCACCCACGGCGGTCGCCGCTCCGCCGGCATCGACGCCGTCGAGTGGGCGCACCGCGCCGCCGAACTGGGCGCCGGCGAGATCCTGCTCAACTCCATGGACGCCGACGGCACCAAGGACGGCTACGACGTGGAGATGATCAAGGCGGTCCGCAGGCACGTCTCCGTGCCGGTCATCGCCTCCGGCGGCGCCGGCAGGCTCGCCGACTTCGCCCCGGCGGTCGCCGCCGGCGCCGACGCGGTGCTGGCCGCCTCCGTCTTCCACTTCGGCGACCTGCGCATCGGCCAGGTCAAGGAGGCCCTGCGCGAGGCGGGGCACCCGGTCCGCTGAGGACTTTCTGAGCCGGTGCCGGGCCGGGGCCGGACCGGGATCGCCGGGCCCGGCCCCGCCGGTCAGCGCTTCCGCGCCGCCCGGACGAACTCCCGGTTCATCGTCGCGATGCTGAAGAGCGGTATGCCCTTCGGGCAGGCGGTGGCGCATTCGCCGGTGTTGGTGCAGCCGCCGAAGCCCTCGGCGTCCATCTGGCCGACCATGTCCAGGACTCGGGACTCCCGCTCCGGGGCGCCCTGCGGCAGCGAGTTGAGATGGACGACCTTGGCGGAGGTGAAGAGCATCGCCGAGCCGTTGGGGCAGGCCGCCACGCACGCGCCGCAGCCGATGCACTCGGCGTGCTCGAAGGCGGTGTCGGCGGCCGGCTTGGGGACGGCGGTGGCGTGCGCCTCGGGGGCGGAGCCGGTGGGCGCGGTGATGTAGCCGCCGGACTGGATGATCCGGTCGAAGGCGGAGCGGTCGACGACCAGGTCCTTGACGACCGGGAAGGCCGCGGCGCGCCAGGGCTCGATGTCGATGGTGTCGCCGTCGGCGAACGACCGCATGTGCAGCTGGCAGGTGGTGGTCCGCTCCGGCCCGTGGGCGTCGCCGTTGATGACCAGGCTGCACGCGCCGCAGATGCCCTCGCGGCAGTCGTGGTCGAAGGCGACCGGATCGTCACCGTCCAGGATCAGCCGCTCGTTGAGGGTGTCGAGCATTTCGAGGAACGACATGTCCGGCGAGACGCCGTCGACCTCGTAGGGGGTCATGGTGCCGGGGGCGTCGGCGTTCTTCTGGCGCCAGACGCGCAGGGTGAGCCTCATGCGTAGCTCCGCTGAGTGGGGTGGACGTACTCGAAGACCAGGTCTTCCTTGTGGAGGGTGGGGGCCGCGCCGGTCCCCGTGAACTCCCATGCGGCGGCGTAGGAGAACGCCGCGTCGTCGCGGGCGGCCTCGCCGTCCGGGGTCTGGGACTCCTCGCGGAAGTGGCCGCCGCAGGACTCGGCGCGGTGCAGGGCGTCGAGGCACATCAGCTCGGCGAGCTCCAGGTAGTCGACGATGCGGTTCGCCTTCTCCAGCGACTGGTTGAACTCCTGGCCCGTGCCGGGCACCTTGATGCGGCGCCAGAACTCCTCGCGGATCTGCGGGATCCGGTCGAGGGCCTTGCGCAGCCCCTGGTCGGTGCGGGCCATCCCGCAGTACTCCCACAGGAGTTCGCCGAGTTCGCGGTGGAAGGAGTCGGGGGTGCGGTCGCCGTCGACGGCGAGCAGCAGGTTCAGCCGGTCCTCGGTCTCGGCCAGCACCTCCCGGACCACCGGGTGCTCGGCGGTGACGGCCTCCTGGCGCGGGTGGCGCGCCAGGTAGTCGTTGATCGTGGACGGGAGGACGAAGTAGCCGTCGGCGAGGCCCTGCATCAGCGCGCTCGCGCCCAGGCGGTTGGCGCCGTGGTCGGAGAAGTTGGCCTCGCCGACCGCGAACAGGCCCGGGATCGTGGTCTGGAGGTCGTAGTCGACCCACAGCCCGCCCATGGTGTAGTGCACGGCCGGGTAGATCCGCATCGGGACCGTGTACGGGTCCTCGGCGGTGATCCGGGCGTACATGTCGAAGAGGTTGCCGTACTTGGCCTCCACGGCCCCGCGTCCCATCCGCGCGATGGCGTCGGCGAAGTCCAGGTAGACGCCCTGGCCCCCGGGCCCGACGCCGCGGCCCTCGTCGCAGACGTTCTTCGCCGCGCGGGAGGCGATGTCGCGCGGGACGAGGTTGCCGAACGACGGGTAGATCCGCTCCAGGTAGTAGTCCCGCTCGTCCTCGGGGATCTCGGCCGGCGGGCGGTTGTCGCCCTGCGCCTTCGGCACCCAGATACGGCCGTCGTTGCGCAGCGACTCGCTCATCAGCGTCAGCTTGGACTGGTGGTCGCCGGTGCGCGGGATGCAGGTCGGGTGGATCTGGGTGAAGCAGGGGTTGGCGAAGTGCGCGCCGCGGCGGTGCGCCCTCCAGATGGCCGTGGCGTTGGAGTTCATGGCGTTCGTCGACAGGTAGAAGACGTTGCCGTAGCCGCCGGACGCCAGCACCACCGCGTCCGCGACGTACGAGGTGATCTCGCCGGTGACCAGGTCGCGGGCGACGATGCCGCGGGCCCGGCCGTCGACGACGATCAGGTCGAGCATCTCGGTGCGGGGGTGCAGCCGGACGGTGCCGGCCGCGATCTGCCGGGAGAGCGCCTGGTAGGCGCCGAGCAGCAGCTGCTGTCCGGTCTGGCCGCGGGCGTAGAAGGTACGGGAGACCTGGACGCCGCCGAACGAGCGGGTGTCCAGCAGCCCGCCGTACTCCCGGGCGAACGGCACGCCCTGGGCCACGCACTGGTCGATGATCTCGACGGAGATCTGCGCGAGCCGGTGCACGTTGGACTCGCGGGCGCGGAAGTCGCCGCCCTTGACGGTGTCGTAGAACAGCCGGTGGACGGAGTCGCCGTCGTTGCGGTAGTTCTTCGCGGCGTTGATGCCGCCCTGGGCGGCGATGGAGTGCGCCCGGCGTGGCGAGTCCTGGTAGCAGAACTGCTCGACGTGGTAGCCCTGTTCGGCGAGCGTGGCGCCGGCCGCGCCACCCGCCAGGCCGGTGCCGACGACGATCACCGTGTGCTTGCGGCGGTTGGCCGGGTTGACCAGCTTCGCCTCGAAGCGGCGGGTGTCCCAGCGCTCGTGGACCGGCCCGGCGGGCGCCTTGGTGTCGGCGACCGGCGCGCCGGTCGCGTAGTGCGTGTACGTACTCATGTCAGCTCACTACTCCGGTCATCACGGAGACGGGGACGGCGATGAAGCCGACGGTCAGGACGGCTGCGAGGACGTTCGCCAGGCCCTTGAACAGCCGGTCGCGGCCGGGCCGGTTGGCGCCCAGGGTCTGCGCGGCGCTCCAGAAGCCGTGCCGGACGTGCAGGCCGAGCGCGAGCATCGCCACGATGTAGATCACGTCGCCGTACCAGGTGGAGAAGGTCGCCACCACGTTCTCGTACGGGTGGCCGGCCTCGGCGCGCGGGTTCACCGTCAGCGTCGTCAGGTCCAGGACGTGCCAGACGATGAACAGGCCGAGGATGACGCCTCCCCAGCGCATGGTGCGGGTGGCGTAGCTCGCGCGGCGGCGCTTGTGCACGTATGTGGCCGGACGGGCGGCGATGTCCCGGCGGCTGAGCTGGTAGGCGGCCACCGCGTGCGTGACGACCGCGACGACCAGCACCACCCGGGCGATCCACAGGAACCACTCGTGGTGCAGGAAGGGCTCGCCGATGGTGCGCAGCCAGGCGGCGTAGGCGTTGAAGTCCGGGGGTCCGAAGAAGATCTTGAGGTTGCCCATCATGTGGACGACCAGGTACAGCAGCATCACGATGCCGCTGACGGCCATCGCCGTCTTCTTGCCGACGGTCGAGCGCCACAGAACGCCCGTGAAGGACGGCCGTCGATCCGTCCTTGTGTCCAGTGCCATGGGTCCCGACGGTAGGGACGGTGCCGCCGATCAGTCCAAGACATGGTGCGGCTCATCTCCATAGGCGCGGCCTATCGTTGCTTTATATTCCCCTTATGCAGCTGCAGCAGCTCCGCTACTTCACCGCCGTGGCCGACACCCGCCACTTCACCCGCGCCGCCGAGCGCGAACACGTCGCCCAGCCCTCCCTCTCCCAGCAGATCCGGTCCCTGGAAAGGGAGTTGGGCGCCGAGCTGTTCCACCGCGCACGCGGCCACATCACCCTCACCGACGCCGGCGAGACCCTGCTTCCGCTGGCCCGCCGCATCCTCGCCGACACCGAGACCGCCCGCCGCGAGGTCCAGGAGGTCGCCCAGCTGCGCCGCGGCCGGCTCCGCCTCGGGGCCCCGCCCAGCCTCTGCGCCAGCCTCGTCCCCGACGTCCTGAGCGCCTTCCACGCCACCTACCCGGGCGTCGACCTGATCGTCACCGAGGACGGCTCCCAGGACCTCGTACGGGCGCTGGCCGACGGCGAGCTGGACCTGGCGCTGATCATCACGCCGCTGCCCGTACAGGCCCCGGCGCTGGCCACCTCCGAGCTGCTGCGCGAGGAGCTGGTGGTGGTCTCCGCCCCGGACCGCCCCGCCCCGGTGGGCGGCCGGCGCACCCGGATCCGCGTCGAAGACCTGCGCGGTCGGCCGCTGGCCATGTTCCGCCGCGGCTACGACCTGCGGGAATTCACCACCGCGGCCTGCCGGGCGGCCGGCTTCGAACCCACCTTCACCGTCGAGGGCGGCGAGATGGACGCGGTCCTCGGCTTCGTCCGCGCCGGCCTCGGCATCGCCGTCGTCCCCAGCATGGTCGCCGAACGCTCCGGGCTGCGCGTCACCCGCTTCGCCACCCCCGGCATGCACCGGGTGGTCTGCGTCGCGCACCGCGGCGACGTCTCCCCGCCGCGGGCCGCCCGCGAGCTGGAGCGCATCCTCATGGAGCACCTGGACCCGGGGACGTCCTGACGCCGCCGGACGGCGGGGCGGCGGGCGCGCTCAGACGCCCAGCCTCGCCTCCAGCACCCTGGCGACCGCGCCCTCGTCCCCGTCCAGCTCCACATGCGCCGCGTCCTGCCGCCCGAAAGCGAACAGCGTCAGCTCGCCCGGCTCGCCGGTGACCGTCACCACCGGGGTGCCCCGGTGCGCCACCGCCGTCTGCCCGTCCGGCCGCCGCAGCACCAGCCCGACCGGCGCCTTCCGGCCCAGCACCCGCGCCGCCCGCTCCAACCGCGCCCACAGCGCGTCCAAGAAGACCGGGTCCAGCTCGCGCGGCGCCCAGTCCGGCTGGGCGCGCCGCACGTCCTCGGCGTGCACATAGAACTCGACCGTGTTCGACGCCTCGTCGATCTGCTTGAGCGCGAACGGCGACATCCTCGGCGGCCCGGTCCTGATCAGCTGGATCAGCTCCTCGTACGGCTTCGCCGCGAACTCCGCCTGCACCCGCTCCAGCCGCGCCGCCAGCGGCTTGACGAGGATCCCCGCGGACGCGTCGGCGCGCCGCTCGCGCACCACCACGTGCGCGGCCAGATCCCGCGCCGTCCAGTTCTCGCACAGCGTCGGGGCCTCGGGGCCCGCGCTCTCCAACAGGTCGGCCAGAAGGAGCCGTTCACGCTTCGCATGGGTCGACATACGGCCAGCCTACGACCGCCCGGCATCCCCTGCCACGGCGCGCCCCCGGCCGCCGCCCACGCCGGCCGTCAGCTCCGCAGCACCCACGTCACCACCAGCACGGCCGCCACCGCCGCCGCCACGAACACCGCCACCAGCACCCGCACCGCGACCTTCGCGACACGGTCCGGGTCCGGCGGTGGCGGCGGCTCTGCCGGCGGCTGCTGATGCATACCGGCAGCATGCCGCACGGCACAATGGACGCATGACCGGTTCTCCCACCTCGCCGTCCCCTTCTTGTCCCGCCACCCCCATCTCCTCTTCTCCCACCACCCCCGCCCTGGATCCCGCCATCGCCGCCCGCCTCAAGCGCGGCGCCGACGGCCTGGTCCCCGCCATCGCCCAGCAGTACGACACCGGCGAGGTGCTGATGCTCGGCTGGATGGACGACGAGGCGCTGCGCCGCACGCTCACCACCGGCCGCTGCACGTACTGGTCCCGCAGCCGCCAGGAGTACTGGGTCAAGGGCGACACCTCCGGGCACGTCCAGTACGTCAAGTCCGTGGCCCTGGACTGCGACGCGGACACCGTGCTGGTCAAGGTCGACCAGGTCGGCGCGGCCTGCCACACCGGCGACCGCACCTGCTTCGACGCCGACGTACTGGCGAGCGGGCCGGCCGGCGACCAGTAGGCTCCGCTCCCATGACCACGGGAACCACCGGCACCGCCAATCCGGACCTCGACACCTTCCGCACCCTCGCCAAGGACCGGCGGGTCATCCCCGTCACCCGGCGCCTGCTGGCGGACGGCGACACCCCCGTCGGGCTCTACCGCAAGCTCGCCGCCGAGCGTCCCGGCACCTTCCTCCTCGAATCCGCCGAGAACGGCCGTACGTGGTCGCGGTACTCGTTCATCGGCGTCCGCAGCGCCGCGACGCTGACCGCCCGCAACGGGCAGGCGCACTGGCTCGGCATCCCGCCGGTCGGCGTGCCCACCGGCGGCGACCCGCTCGCCGCGCTGCGCGCCACCGTCGAGGCCCTGCACACTCCCCATGACCTCGTCGAGGGCGCCGGGCTGCCCCCGTTCACCGGCGGCATGGTCGGCTACCTCGGTTACGACGTCGTGCGCCACCTGGAGAAGATCGGCGACTCCACCACCGACGACCTCCGGCTGCCCGAGCTGACCATGCTCCTCACCTCCGACCTCGCGGTCCTCGACCACTGGAGCGGCACGGTCCTGCTGATCGCCAACGCGATCAACCACAACGACCAGGAGACCGGCGTCGACGAGGCGTACGCGGACGCGGTGGCCCGCCTGGACACCATGGCCGACGACCTCGCCCGCCCCGCCCCCGCGAGCGCCGCCGCGCTGCCGCCGTCCGCGGTGCCCCCGTACACCGGCAAGTGGGGCGCCGAGGCGTTCATGGCCGCCGTCGACGACATCAAGGAGCGCATCCGGGCCGGCGAGGCGTTCCAGGTGGTGCCCTCCCAGCGGTTCGAAACCCCCTGCACGGCAAGCGCGTTGGACGTCTACCGGGTGTTGCGGGCGACCAACCCCAGCCCGTACATGTACCTGTTCCGCTTCGAGGACGGCGACGGCGGCGCGTTCGACGTGGTCGGCTCCAGTCCGGAGGCGCTGGTGAAGGTCGAGGGCGGCCAGGCGATGGTGCACCCGATCGCCGGCACCCGCCCGCGCGGCGCGACCGTCCAGGAGGACCAGGCGCTGGCCGACGAGCTGATGGCCGACCCCAAGGAACGCGCCGAGCACCTGATGCTGGTCGACCTCGGCCGCAACGACCTGGGCCGGGTCTGCGAGCCGGGCAGCGTCGAGGTCGTCGACTTCATGTCCGTCGAGCGCTACAGCCACGTCATGCACATCGTCTCGACGGTGACCGGGACGGTCGCCGAGGGCCGTACCGCCTTCGACGTGCTCACCGCCTGCTTCCCCGCCGGCACCCTCTCCGGCGCCCCCAAGCCGCGCGCCATGCAGATCATCGAGGAGCTGGAGCCGACCCGGCGCGGGCTCTACGGCGGCTGCGTCGGCTACCTCGACTTCGCCGGCGACTCCGACACCGCCATCGCGATCCGCACCGCCCTGCTGCGGGACGGCACCGCCTACGTCCAGGCCGGCGCCGGCATCGTCGCCGACTCCGACCCGGTCTCCGAGGACACCGAGTGCCGCAACAAGGCCGCGGCCGTGCTGCGCGCCGTGCACACCGCCAACCACCTGGGTACATGACCGGCCGCACCCCCGCGCGACGGGCCGCACCGGCCGGTAGGCGATAGTGGTACGCGTGAGTGCCGCACCCCAGTCCCGTACCGACAGCGCGCCCGGCGGCGAGTCCGGCGCCGAGCCCGCGACCGCCCGGCCCGCGCGCAGCGCGATGCGCAGTCTCGCCCTCGCGCTGCTCCTCGGCGCCGCCGGCGCCGGCCTGGCGCTGCTGGCCTCCGGCCGCACCTGGGCCCAGGGCAACGCGGTGCTGGCCCAGGGCGAGCTGCCGCGCACCGTGACCGGCGCCGACGTCACCGGCGTGCCCGGTGCGCTGGCCGTGGTCGGGCTGGCCGCGCTGGTCGCCGTCTTCGCGGTCCGCCGGACCGGCCGGATCGCGGTCGCCGCGCTGCTGGCCCTCAGCGGCCTGGGCGTCGCCGTCGCCGCGGCGCTCGGCAACTCCGACACCTCCGCGCTCCGCGAGAAGGCGTCCGACGCGGTCGGGATGACCGGTGCCGATGTGCATCACGTCACGCACACCGTCTGGCCGTGGGTCGGCGCCTGCGGCGGTCTCCTGCTGCTCCTCGCCGGAGTGCTGGCCCTGGTCTACGGGCGCTACTGGCCCGCGATGTCGGGCCGTTACGAGCGCACCCCCGGCGGCGCCCGCGGCCCACGGCGCGCCCCGGCGCCGCCGGACCTGGACCGCCCGGAGGAGATCTGGAAGTCCCTGGACCGCGGTGAGGACCCCACCCGGTAAAAGTGCTCCGCGCGCCATCGGTGACAATGGACGACGAGATTCCCGCGCCCGCACCCCGGCGCGACCGAGTAACGAGGAGCACTCAATGTCGAGCAGTGGCCACGGACACACCCCCGCCGCCTGGACCGGCGTCATCATCTCGTTCATCGGCTTCTGCGTCTCGGGAGCCTTCATGGTGATGGCGAACGTGCCCGGGTTCTGGGCGGGCATCGTGCTGATCGGCGCCGGTGCCGTGGTGGGTGGCCTGATGCGCGCGGCCGGCCTCGGCCAGGAGCCCAAGCGCGTGGCGAAGCCGGTGGCCAAGGCGCAGCCGCAGGAGGGCTGAGCCCCCCGCTCGACACCCCCGGAACACCCCCGAAGGCGCCGCTTCCCGGCCCGTACACCCGCCCACGGCGTACCGGCCGTCCGTGCCCGCCCCCCATATGGCGGCCGAGAAGCTGCGCCTTCGCACATTCGGTAGCAGCATCGGCACCGTGAGCGATCCAGTGGTCCCGGCGCGGCCGGACGGATTCCGCGGCCCGCTGCGGCGTCTCGTCGCGCCGGTGGCCACGCTCGGAGCGCTCACCGCCGCCTTCGCCGGGGTCGGCGCCGTCGACCCCAACGAACCCGGTCACTACCCCGTCTGCCCGCTGCTGCACCTCACCGGCATCTACTGCCCGGCCTGCGGCGGACTGCGCAGCGCCCATGCCGTCGCGCACGGCGACCTCGCCGGGGCCCTGGGGGACAACGCCCTCGCGGTGGCCGGCTACGCCGCCTTCGCGCTCTTCTGGCTGGTCTGGTTCACCCGCGCCGCACGCGGACGCCGGACGGCCGGGCCGCGCCCGCGCCCCGTCCACTGGTGGGCGCTGGGCGGGCTGCTGCTGGCCTTCACCGCGGTCCGCAACCTCCCCTTCGGCGCCGGGTTGCACCCGTGAACCGCACAGCGGGACAAATCCCCGCGAATCCCGGAGATGTCCAGGTAGTGGGACCGTGCTCCACCGGATGCGGGACCTGCCCCCCGCGGCGGATACCATCGGAGAACCAGCTGGGGCAGTGGTTGAGTCCCGCAGGTCACTGTCCCCTCCACCGTTCAAGAAGGAGGCCGCTCGCGTGAGCGTGCTCGATGAGATCATCGACGGAGTCCGCGCCGACCTCGCAGAGCGGCAGGCGCGCGTCAGCCTCGACGAGCTCAAGGAGCGGGCCCGCAAGGCGCGCCCGGCGAAGGACGGTGTCGCCGCCCTCAAGGGCGAGAGCGTCACGGTGATCTGTGAGGTCAAGCGCTCCAGCCCCTCCAAGGGCGCGCTCGCCGCGATCGCCGACCCCGCGGGCCTGGCCGCCGACTACGAAGCGGGCGGCGCCGCCGTCATCTCCGTACTCACCGAGCAGCGCCGCTTCGGGGGCTCGCTGGCCGACCTGGAGGCGGTCCGCGCCAAGGTCGACATCCCCGTCCTGCGCAAGGACTTCATCGTCACCGCCTACCAGCTGTGGGAGGCCCGCGCCTACGGTGCCGACCTGGCGCTGCTGATCGTCGCCGCGCTGGAGCAGGAGGCGCTGGTCTCGCTCATCGAGCGGGCCGAGTCGATCGGGCTGACGCCGCTGGTCGAGGTGCACGACGAGGAGGAGGTCGCCCGCGCGGTGGACGCCGGCGCCCGGATCATCGGGGTCAACGCCCGCAACCTCAAGACCCTTGAGGTCGACCGGAACACCTTCGCCCGGGTCGCCCCCGAGATCCCCGACCACATCGTCAAGGTCGCCGAGTCCGGGGTGCGCGGCCCGCACGACCTGATCGCGTACGCCAACGAGGGCGCCGACGCCGTGCTGGTGGGCGAGTCGCTGGTCACCGGCAAGGACCCCAGGACCGCGGTCGCCGACCTGGTCGCGGCGGGCTCCCACCCGGCGATCCGGCACGGCCGGGACTGACCGACCGGACCGAGGAGACAGGGACCACCGACATGACCGCCGTCCGCCGCCGCCCCGAGGCCAAGTTCTCGGCGCTGCCCTCGTGGCACCGCGGCTGCCGGGCCCCCGCACGCCGGGTCCGCGGACGGCGGGTCCGGTACCACATCGGCTCCGAACCGGGCCAGATCAACGGGATGCGATGGCGCCCGGGGACCGCACGCTGACGCGTCCGTCCCCGTAAGGGCGGCGCGCCACTGCGCACAGCACCCGCCATGTCATCCCGATATACCGGACCTCCGGGGCGGTAGGCCCCGGTCGAGGAGTGCTCAGATGTCCTCCGGCAGTTCCCGTTTCTTCCTTCCCGACCCGGAAGGCCATGTGCCCAGCGCCGAGGGCTACTTCGGCCCCTTCGGCGGCAAGTTCATCCCCGAGGCGCTGGTCGCCGCGGTCGACGAGGTCGCCGCCGAGTACGAAAAAGCCAAGTCGGACCCGGCGTTCGCGGCCGAGCTCGACGAGCTGATGGTCAACTACACCGGGCGCCCCAGCGCGCTCACCGAGGTGCCGCGGTTCGCCGAACACGCCGGCGGGGCCCGGGTGTTCCTCAAGCGCGAGGACCTCAACCACACCGGCTCGCACAAGATCAACAACGTGCTGGGCCAGGCGCTGCTCACCAAGCGGATGGGCAAGACCCGGGTCATCGCCGAGACCGGCGCCGGCCAGCACGGCGTCGCCACCGCCACCGCCTGCGCCCTCTTCGGCCTCGAATGCACCATCTACATGGGCGAGATCGACACCAGGCGGCAGGCCCTGAACGTCGCCCGGATGCGGATGCTCGGCGCCGAGGTCATCTCCGTGACGTCCGGCAGCCGCACCCTCAAGGACGCCATCAACGAGGCGTTCCGCGACTGGGTCGCCAACGTCGACCGCACCCACTACCTCTTCGGCACGGTCGCCGGCCCGCACCCCTTCCCGGCCCTGGTCCGCGACTTTCACCGGGTCATCGGCGTCGAGGCCCGCCGCCAGATCCTGGAGCGCGTCGGCCGGCTGCCGGACGTCGCCCTGGCCTGCGTCGGCGGCGGCTCCAACGCCATCGGCCTGTTCCACGCCTTCCTGCCCGACGCCGGCGTCCGGCTGATCGGCTGCGAGCCCGGCGGCCACGGCATCGAGACCGGCGAGCACGCCGCCACCCTCACCGAGGGCACCCCCGGCATCCTGCACGGCTCGCGCTCCTACGTCCTCCAGGACGAAGACGGCCAGATCACCGAGCCGTACTCGATCTCCGCCGGCCTGGACTACCCGGGCATCGGCCCCGAGCATGCCTACCTCAAGGACACCGGCCGCGCCGAGTACCGCGCGGTCACCGACGACGCGGCGATGCAGGCACTGCGGCTGCTGTCGCGGACCGAGGGCATCATCCCGGCCATCGAGAGCGCCCACGCGCTGGCCGGCGCCCTGGAGGTCGGCCGCGAACTGGGGCCCGACGGGCTGCTGCTGGTGAACCTCTCCGGCCGCGGCGACAAGGACATGGACACCGCCGCCCGCTACTTCGGGCTGTACGACAACGTGGACGAGACGGCGCAGAACGGCGAGGGGGAGAAGTGATGGCGGGCAACATCGAACTGCTGACGTCCGTGCTGGCCCAGGCCCGCAAGGAGGACCGGGCGGCGCTGGTCGGCTACCTCCCGGCCGGTTTCCCCACCGTCGACGGCGGTGTCCGGGCGATGACCGAGATGCTCGACGGCGGCTGCGACATCGTCGAGGTCGGCCTCCCGCACAGCGACCCGGTGCTGGACGGCCCGGTCATCCAGACCGCCGACGACATCGCCCTGCGCGGCGGCGTCAAGATCGTCGACGTGATCCGCACGGTCCGCGAGGTGCACGCCGCCACCGGCGCGCCGGTGCTCTGCATGACGTACTGGAACCCGGTCGACCGCTACGGCGTCGAGCGGTTCGCCGCCGATCTCGCCGAGGCGGGCGGCGCCGGCTGCATCCTGCCGGACCTGCCGGTCGAGGAGTCCGAGGTGTGGCGGAAGGCCGCCGAGCAGCACGGGCTGGCCACCGTCTTCGTGGTCGCCCCGAGCAGCCGGGACGAGCGGCTCGCCAAGATCACCGCGGCCGGCAGCGGCTTCGTCTACGCCGCCTCCCTCATGGGCGTCACCGGCACCCGCGAGTCCGTCGGCCGCGAGGCCGAGGACCTGGTGGCCCGCACGCGCGCCACCCCTGGTGCCCGTCGCGGCCTCCCCGTCTGCGTGGGGCTCGGCGTCTCCAACGCCCAACAGGCCGCCGAGGTGGCCCGGTTCGCGGACGGGGTGATCGTCGGCTCCGCCTTCGTCAAGTGCCTGCTGGCCGCGGAGGGCGACCTCGACGCCGGGCTCACGGCGGTCCGCACCCTGGCGGGACAGCTGGGCGAGGGCGTCCGCCGGAACGGCTAGGAGCGGCCCGCCCGAGGGGGCGGATCCCCCGATAGGGCGAACATCGCGGCGGAGGGGTGCGGCAGCGCCCCTCCGCTTCGTTGTCCAGGGGCGTGAGCCAGAACCATGACAAAACGAGCAGCGCCCGCGAGCGGCTGCAGGCCCAGCGTGCCCAGGAGAAGACCCGCACCCGGCGGATCCGCCAGGCGATCGTCGGCGGATCGGTGGTGGCGGTGCTGGCGGTCGCCGGCGGTGTCGCGGTCTGGGTGTCCTCCGGCGGCGGGTCCGGCAGCGTCGCGGACAGCGAGATCGTGCTCCCCAAGCAGGCCAGCGACGGCGACAAACCCGCCATCCCCGTAGGCCAGGCCAAGGCCCGCTCCACCCTCGTCGTCTGGGAGGACTTCCGCTGCCCGGCCTGCCAGCAGTTCGAGACCGGCTTCCGCCCGGTGATCCACGAACTGGAGGACTCCGGCCAGCTCAGGACCGAGTACCACCTCGCCACCCTCATCGACGGCAACACCGGCGGCAAGGGCTCGCTGACCGCCGCCAACGCCGCCCTCTGCGCCCAGGACGCGGCCAGGTTCCGCGATTTCCACGACGTCCTCTACTCCCACCAACCGCCGGAGCAGGAAGACCGGTTCAGCGACAAGAAGTACCTGATCCAGCTGGCCGGCAAGGTCAGGGGACTGGTCACCCCCCGGTTCACCAAGTGCGTCGACGACGGCACGTACAACGGCTTCGTGCGCAAGTCCCACGCCGCCTTCACCGAGGCCGGCTTCCACGGCACCCCGACCGTCCTGCTCAACGGCAAGGACCTCGCCAACGAGAAGAACGGCCAGGTCACCCCCGCGCACCTGAAGCAGATGGTGCTGGACGCGAACAAGGGCAGGCAGCCCGGCAGGAGCTAGCCGCCCGGGGCGGTGCGTACGGGCCGCCGACGCGGTGGGGACGTTACGCAGCCGTTGCCGGGCAGGTTGTCGTCAACCCTGCCCGGCGCGGTAGCGTCGACCCTGCCATGGACCTCGCATTCATTCCCAGCCCGTCGACCGGTGTCGTCCATCTCGGCCCGATCCCGCTGCGCGGCTACGCGTTCTGCATCATCATCGGCGTGTTCGTCGGTGTCTGGCTCGGTAACAGGCGCTGGGTGCAGCGCGGTGGCCGCTCCGGCACCGTCGCCGACATCGCCGTATGGGCGGTGCCCTTCGGACTGGTGGGCGGCCGTCTCTACCACGTCATCACGACCTACGAGCCGTACTTCGGCAAGAACGGCCACCCCCTCGACGCCTTCAAGGTGTGGCAGGGCGGCCTCGGCATCTGGGGCGCCGTCGCCCTCGGCGCGGTCGGCGCCTGGATCGGCTGCCGCCGCCGCGGCATCCCGCTGCCGGCCTACGCCGACGCGCTGGCGCCGGGCCTCGCCCTGGGTCAGGCGATCGGCCGCTGGGGCAACTGGTTCAACCAGGAGCTGTACGGCAAGCCGACCGACGTCCCGTGGGCGCTGAAGATCAGCTCCGACCCGGCCATCGGGCGCGTCGGCGGCACCTACCACCCGACGTTCCTCTACGAGTGCCTGTGGTGCATCGGCGTCGCGGCGCTGGTGATCTGGGCGGACAAGCGCTTCCGGCTGGGCCACGGCCGCGCCTTCGCGCTCTACGTCGCCGCCTACTGCGTGGGCCGCGCCTGGATCGAGTACCTGCGCGTCGACGAGGCACACCACATCCTGGGCCTGCGGCTGAACGACTGGACCTCGGGGATCGTCTTCCTGCTGGCCGTGGCGTACATGGTGATCTCGGCGAAGAAGGCCCCGGGCCGCGAAGCGGTCGTCGAGCCGGGCGCGCAGCTCGCGGAGGGCGAAGAGGGCACGGCCGGTGCGGCAGGCGCGGCAGGCGAGGAGGCCGCCGCGGGCGAGGGGCCCGCGACCACCGGTCCGGCGGAGCGCGCCGAGGACGCCAAGGACGCCAAGGGTGCCGACGACGCCGGGCCCGGGACGGGTACCGCGGGGGCGAAGGACGGTGCCGCGGACGGTACGGCCGGGGATGCCGCGGCCGGGGGCGGCAAGGAAGCGGCGGAGGACTCCGGCAAGCGTGCCGGGAGCGGCCGCAGCGGTACCAAGGAGCCCTGACCAGACGTCCTGACGAGAGGCCCTGAAGAGATGTCCTGACGACAAGTCCTGACGGGTGTTCCGACGTCAGGACCTCTCATCGGGTCAGGGCCGTAGGCCGGTCACAGCGCCGGGCGGACTCGTTCACACCGGGTCGGCCCGGCGCTTCGCCGTTCGCCCGGCCAGTGCCGGCACCCGCCACCACGGCCGGGTCCACGAACCGGCCGTCGGTGAGCGCCAGCGCCCCGGGCCGAGCCGCGGCGGCCCGGACGATCTCCGCCGCCTCGGTCTCCTCCGCTGCGGGGCGGTACGCCGCCTCGACGACGGGCAGCTGGCGGGGGTGGATCGCGGCCCGGCCCAGGAACCCCCGCGCCCGGCCCCGTGCGCAGGAGCGCGCCAGCCCGCCGGGCCGGGACAGATCCAGCGTCATGGCGCGCTTGTTGCGGCCGAGCAGCTTCCACCACAGTCCGACGCCGTCCTTGGCGGGGCCGCGGCCGCGCGACGGGTCGGGCCGGCGCGGATGCTCGATCTTGATCACCTCGGTGCCGAAGTCCCCGAGCAGGGCGGCGGCGAGCGGACCGGCGAACAGGGTGGCCGGGTCGAGCACCCGCAGCCCGACCAGGGATCCGGCGGCGGGCGCGGCGGCGGTGGCCGGGGCGGGCCCGGACGCGCCGCCGGCGAGGAACGGGTCGGTCATGGTGCGGCGGCCTTCGGCCGGTGGGCGGGACGGGGGGAGTACGGGTGCGCGGGGGCGCGGGAGCGCCGCGGGGCGCGGTGGCGTACGGCGAGTGCGGCGGTGCGGCGCGCGAGGGTGTCGAAGCCGATGCCGTCCAGCCCGCCGACGGTGGTGGTGAGCCGGTTGCGCAGCGGCGCGGTCCAGCGGGCGGGCAGCGCGGCGGGGGAGCCGGCGAGCAGTCCGGCGAGCGAACCGGCGGTGGCGCCGTTCGAGTCGGTGTCCCAACCGCCGGACACCGCACGGCAGATGGAGCCGGTGAAGTCCCCGTCGGCATGGGTGAGCGCGGCGGCCAGCAGCGCCGCGTTCGGCACCGCGTGCACCCAGTGGTGGTGCCCGTAGGCGTCGTGCAGCCGGTCCACCACGGTCGCGAACCCGGCGGCGGTGCCGATCGGTTCGTCGTGCGCCGCCGCGATGCCGTGGCGCACCGCCGCGGCGAGCCGGGACCGCGGGGGGATCACCGCGAGTCCGGCCCGCAGCGCGCCGTGCACGTCGTGGCCGCCGCCCGCCGCGGCGAGCGCGGCGGCCACGAACATCGCGTCGTACACCCCGTTCGCGGTGTGGCTGAGCGTGGCGTCCCGCCAGACCTGGGCGGCGGCGCCCGCCGGGTCGCCCGGCCGCGTCCAGCCGTGGACGTCCGCCCGGATCCGGGCGCCGATCCACTCCCGGAACGGGTTGCGGTGGCGGGCGGTCGCGGGCGGTTCGACGCCGTCCAGCAGGTTGCGGTACGCGACGCGCTCCGCGGTGAAGGTACGGCCCGCGGGCAGCTCGTCCAGCCACAGCCGCGCGAGGTCGGCGGTGCCGAAGCCGGGGCCGTGGCGTTCGAGGAGGAGCAGGCCGAGCAGCGGGTGGTCGAGGTCGTCGTCCTCGGGCATGCCGTCGAGGGTCTCGGCGAGCGAGGTGGCCCGGCTGCGGCGGTTCCACGGGTACCGGGCGGCCACCGCCGGATCCAGCCCCTTGCCGGTGAACCACGAGTCCAGCGGCCAGTTCCCGGTCGACCGGGCGATCTCCCGGATGCCGGTGAGCGGCAGCTTCTCGACGGGCTTGCCGAGCAGGCAGCCCGCGGCCCGGCCGAGCCAGGCCGCTTCCAGACGGTCCGTCAGGTCCGGAAGTTCTGTAGGTTCCGGATGTTCCGGATGTTCCGGAGTCAACTCGCCAACAAAGAAGGAGAGTTGGGGGCAGAGCGCCGCGATCGCGTCCCGGTCGGTCGGTTCGTCGGCGGCCGACGGGCAGGGCAGCAGCGCGATTTCGTCGAGCAGCCGGCCGGCGAGGGCGCGCAGCGCGGGGTCCGCCGGTCCGGGGGAGGCGCCCGCCCGCGCGGGGGCCGGCGCGCCGCCCGCCGCCCGCCACCGGCGCGCGATCCCGGCCGCGTCGCGCCCGTCCTCGGCCGCCTGCCGCAGCTCGTGCCCGACCAGGTCCTCGGGCTGCACCCAGGTGACCCGGAGCCCCGGCCCGGACCCGGGCGGGCGGGCCGCGCCCCCGCCGCCGTCCGTCACCGCCCGCTCACCTCCGCCCGCGTCGCGCGGGCCGAGATCGCGCCGAACGCCTGCTCGTGCCGGAGGTTGCGGGCCTGGTCGCGGGCGAAGACCTCGCGGGCGACGGCGGCCAGCGCGGTCGCCGGCGCGTGCAGATCGAGCCGGCTGGCGCGGGCGACCTCGCCGCTCCACTCGTCCGGTACCGCGGACGCGCCGGCCAGCGCACCGGCCAGCGCCCCGCTCATCGTGGCGATCGAGGCGCAGTCGCGGCCGTAGTTGACCGAGCCGAGGACGGTGGCGCGGAAGTCGCCGTCGGCGACCAGCAACATGCCCAGCGCGATGGGGAGTTCCTCGACGGCGTGCAGCCGGGAGGGGCGGCGGGCGCCCAGCGAGGGGTTGCGGTAGTCCGGGCCGACCGTGTCGAACGGCGCCACCGCCGCCCGCAGCGGCACCAGCGCCGACTCGTAGTCGGTGTGCGGCGCGGCGACGTCGCAGACCGCCTCGATCGCCGCGCGGGTACCGTCCTTCGCCAGCCGCAGCGCATGCCCGACGACCGAGGCGGGGGTGGCGTCCGGCAGGAACGCGGCGGCCACCGCGGCGGCGAAGACGCCCGCCGCCTCCCGCCCGTAGGAGGACTGGTGGGCACCGGAGAGGCCGATGGCCTCGGCGTAGGCCCGGTCGGGACTGCCGGCGTTGACGATGCCGACCGGCGCCATGTACATCGCCGCACCGCAGTTGACGATGTTGCCGACGCCGGCCTCCCGCGGATCGGCGTGCCCGTAGTGCAGCCGCGCCACGATCCACTTCTCGGCGAGGAAGATCCGCTGCAACGGCAGCGCCTCGGCCTCCAGTTCGGGGATCCATCGGGGGACGCTGATCAGGTCCGGGACGAGGTGGTCGGCGACGTCGTACGCGTCGAGGTGGTCGCGCACCGTCTCGTAGACGCGGACCAGCGCATGGGTCATCAGGGTGTCGTCGGTGACGTGGCCGTCGCCCTTGTGGTAGGGCGCGATCGGCCGGGCGGTGCGCCAGTCCTCGTGGAACGGCCCGACGATGCCCTCGACCCGGCCGCCGTGCCGCGCCACGATCTGCTCCGGCGTCCAGCCCTCCACCGGCCCGCCCAGCGCATCGCCGACCGCGGCCCCGACCAGGGCGCCGGCCGCCCGGTCCTCCAGGGGCGCGACCTCGGGCCGGGTGTCCGCGGCCCGCGGCCCCGGGGGCTCCGGGGCGCCCGGCACGGCGGCCGGGGCCGCGGGCTCCCGGGCGGGCGCCGGGGCCGTGGCGCGCGTGGTGTCCGTCGTATCCGTCATGTGCGGGTGAGTCCTTCCAGGGTGGGGGTGGGCGGTACGGCCGGGTGCGGGTCCGGGACGGGTGCCGGTACCGGTTCCGGTGCGGCATGTGCGGCATGTGCGGCATGTGCGGCATGTGCGGCGAGCCGGCCGGCCAGCGCCACCAGGTCCGTCCCGGCCAGCCGCGGCAGCGCGCAGCCGGCGAGCACCCGGCAGGAGTCGCGCCAGGCGCGGGGGAGGGCGCCGGCGCCGCCGAGCGCCCCGGTCAGCGCCCCGGTCAGCGCGGGCGCGGAGTCGGCGACCCGGGAGAGGCAGGCGGCGGCCGGTACCGCCTCGGCGATCCGGCCGTCCGCCGCCAGGACGAGCGCCAGCGCCACGGGGACGGTGTCGGCGGCGGCGACGCCGTAGCTGTATACGTGGTCGACGATCTCGTGCTCCAGCGCGGGCACCAGCGCGAACGCCGCACCGGGGCGGCCGGGCGGCCCGTCGGCGAGCCGCGCGAGCCGGACCGCGTGCCGGGCGGCGCGGCCGATCTCGGTCTCCTCCGGCAGCTGGCCGAGCGCCGCGGCGACGCAGCCGGCCGCCGGTACCCCGCCCAGCGCGGCGGCGGCCGCGGCGGCCAGCGCCCGCGCGCCGTGCACCCCGTCTCCGTCCTGCGTGTGCCGTGCGTCGTACTCGGCCAGCGCGGCCGCGGCGGCCGGCGCGCCGGGGTGGACGGCGGCCAGCACGGCGGCCCGGACGCAGGCCGCGTCGTCGAAGAAGTGCGGGTTGTCGTGCCCCGCCGCGGGCGGCCGCAGCCCGGCGGCGAGGTTGGCCAGCCCGGCGCGTACCGAGATCCGGGCGCGCAGCGGGGGCGCCCCGCCGGGCGCCTCCGCCGGCCCCGCCGCCGTCTCGTCCGCCAGCGTGTGCCAGGCGTGGTCGAGGGCGGCCCGGACCCGGCGGGCCCACCCGGGGCCGCCGCCCGCGGCGAGCACCGACTCCGCGGTGAACGCGGCCCATTCGGCGTCGTCGGACGGGCCCAGCAGCAGCGGCGCGGGCCGCTGGTTGAGCGCGAACGGCACCGGGAGCGCGGTGCTCGCGGTCCGCTCGGCGACGTCGTCCAGCTCGCGGGCCAGCCGCCGGGTCCAGGCCGGCAGCAGGGCCGCCCGGTGCCGCGCCGCGGGCCACCCGGCGGCGTCTCCGGCGGCCAGGCCGAGCAGCAGACCCTCGACGCGCGAGCGGGTGGGCACCGCGCCACCGGCGTCGGACCCGGCATCCGGCACCGGAACCCGGGCCGCGCCGACGCCCGTCATCCGGCGCTCACCGCGGCCCCGGTGAGCGCCGCGGCCGCGCCCGCCGCCACCAGCAACTCCGCGACGTCCAGCACGTGGTACCCCGCCACCGACGGCAGGCAGCTGCCGCGCGCCGGGCCGATCGCGGCGGCCCAGGCGGCGGGGATCGCCGCGGCCCCGCGCAGCGCCCCCGCCAGCGCTCCGGCGACCGCCCCGGTGGTGTCCGCGTCGCGTCCCATGTTGACCGCGGTCAGTACCGATCCGGCGGGATCGCCGCCGGCCGCGGCGAACGCGCCGAACGCCAGGCCGACGGCCTCGGGCGCCAGATCAGCCCAGGGATACCCGTCGACCACCACGGCGTCGCGCACCGCGTCCTCGGCGGCGCGCCCCGCGGCCCCGGCCCGGCGGGCCGCCGCCACCGCCCGCCGCAGCGACCGCCCCGTCCAGGAGTCCTCCGGTACGGCGGCGAGCGCGGCGGCGAGCACCGCGTCGGGGGAGTCGGCCGTCATCGCGGCGGCGACCCCGGCGGCCACCGCCCGCCCGCCGTGGATGCCCTCGCCGGTGTGGCTGACCGCGCCGTCCACGGCGGCCAGCCGGGCGGCCTCGGCGGGCCGGCCGGCCGCGAACACCCCGAACGGCGCGGCCCGCATCGCCAGTCCGTCGCTCCAGGCGTGCCGGTGCTGGGCGGAGCGGGGCGCGGCCAGGCCGCGGCGCAGGTTCTCCAGGGTGCCGCGTTCGCTGAACCCGGCGCCGCGGAACGGCCCTTCGTCGCGGTCGGCCAGGCACCGGCGCCAGGCGGCCTCGACCTGCGCGGTGGTCAGCGCCGCACCGTGCGCGGCGAGCAGCAGGCCGGAGAAGACGGCGTACTCGGTGTCGTCGGTGCCGGCCGGGTCGTCCGTGACGAACCCCTCGATCCGCCCCCAGCGGCACCGGATCTGATGAGGTGTCAGATTCTCGGCGGGGGCACCCAGCGCGTCCCCGGCGGCCAGCCCGAGCATCGCTCCACGCGCCCGGTCCGGTACGTTTCCGCCCACGCTGCCCGCCCTTCGGTCGTACGGCTCGGAAGCGCGGCCCGGGACGACGCGGACCGCTGCCCCGTATTCGTGCCACGTGACGGCCCGGCTCTCCTGCCCCGGGCGGCAGGGTCACCCGGTCGACCTCCCCCGGCCCCCGCGCGCGGTCGCCGGTCCGCCGGGCGAAACGGCCCGCGAAAGCCCCCGAAAACGCCGTGTGACCCGGATCTCAGGCCAGAGCTCCCCGAAAAACCGCAGGTCAGGCGGGTAAGTACGGCCTTCCTTGCTAGCGGCGGAAGGCAATTCGCGCATAACTTCGAGGTGTTGAAGGGGAAAGTGCCGCCATCGGCCCACACCTCGCTGAAGGGAGCAGGTCCCGACATGTCCGTCATGGAGATCATGGATGCCGCCGCGCCGACACATGTGGCGCACCGCGACAATCACACCCACCGCGATGTGAACGGCGGCTGGCTGCGCCCCGCCGTCTTCGGTGCGATGGACGGCCTGGTGTCCAATCTCGCGCTGATGACGGGTGTCGCCGGCGGCGCGGTCTCGCAGCAGACGATCATCATCACCGGCCTCGCGGGGCTGGCGGCCGGTGCGTTCTCGATGGCCGCGGGGGAGTACACCTCGGTCGCCTCCCAGCGCGAGCTGGTGATGGCCGAGCTGGACGTCGAGCGGACCCAGCTGAGCAAGCACCCGAAGGACGAGCAGGACGAGCTGGCGGCGCTCTACGAGTCCCGCGGGGTGGAGCCGGAGCTCGCCCGGCAGGTCGCCGAGCAGCTGTCCCGCGACCCCGAGCAGGCGCTGGAGATCCACGCCCGCGAGGAATTGGGCATCGACCCGTCGGACCTTCCTTCTCCGACTGTCGCCGCCGTTTCCTCCTTCGGATCCTTTGCGCTCGGCGCTCTTCTTCCTCTCCTTCCTTATCTTTTGGGGGCCTCCTCTCTCTGGCTCGCGGTGCTGCTGGCGCTGGTCGGACTGTTCGGCTGCGGTGCCGTCGTGGCGCGGGTGACGGCCCGCTCGTGGTGGTTCAGCGGACTGCGCCAACTGGCTCTGGGCGGCGCCGCGGCGGGCGTGACCTACGGCCTGGGAGCGCTGTTCGGCACGGTCGTGAGCTGAGGCCCCGGAACGGGGAAGGGTTGACGTCCCCTACGGGTGACCGCATCATTACCGCGTTACTCAGCGGTTTCGGTTCGTTGACGGCCGGGCATAAGGCTCTGGCGTCGCGGGCAACGTCGCTCGCCGAACGCCGCCGTACGGGACGGCCCCGTTTCCGTCCGCGTCCCACTTGAGACTCACCGCATGCGCGGTGTCCGCATGTTGGAAGGCACTATCCGCTTTTCGAGAAGCGGGCCATCCTGTAACCTGCACGAAATTTCGCGGAGGGCCAACGTCGTCCCTCGGCAATGCCTTTGCCACGACGACGTTGGGAGAGCCGATGCGTTCCGCGTCCACGCACTCCGCGACCATCAGCAGCGCCAGCGCCGCCGCATGGTCGCCCATGGACGGGCGCCCCGCCCAGCAGGGGATGTACGACCCGCGTAACGAGCACGACGCCTGCGGCGTCGGCTTCGTGGCCACCCTCACCGGCGAGGCCAGCCACGCCCTGGTCGAACAGGCCCTGACCGTCCTGACGAACCTGGAGCACCGCGGTGCCACCGGCTCGGAGCCCGACTCGGGCGACGGTGCGGGCATCCTGCTCCAGGTGCCGGACGCGTTCCTGCGTGAGAACGTGACCTTCGAGCTCCCCGATGCCGGCGGCTACGCCGTCGGCATCGCCTTCCTGCCGTCCGACGCCCACGAAGCCGCCGAGGCCGTCTCACGGATCGAGACGATCGCCGGCGAAGAGGGCCTGGACGTCCTCGGCTGGCGGGTCGTCCCGGTCGCCCCCCAGCTGCTGGGCAACGGCGCCCGCGCCACCATGCCGGCCTTCTCCCAGCTGTTCGTCACTGATGGGGAGACCACCGGCCTGGCCCTGGACCGCAAGGCGTTCGCGCTCCGCAAGCGCGCCGAGCGCGAGGCGGGCGTCTACTTCCCGTCGCTCTCCGCCCGCACCATCGTCTACAAGGGCATGCTGACCACCGGCCAGCTGGAGCCCTTCTTCCCGGACCTGTCCGACCGCCGGTTCGCCACCGCCATCGCACTGGTCCACTCGCGGTTCTCCACCAACACCTTCCCGAGCTGGCCGCTCGCCCACCCGTACCGCTTCGTCGCCCACAACGGCGAGATCAACACGGTCAAGGGCAACCGCAACTGGATGCGCGCCCGCGAGTCCCAGCTGGCGTCGCGGCTCTTCGGCGGCGCGGACGCCGCACACGCCGAAAACGTCGAGCGGCTGTTCCCGGTCTGCACCCCGGACGCCTCCGACTCCGCCTCCTTCGACGAGGTCCTGGAGCTGCTGCACCTCGGCGGTCGCTCGCTGCCCCACTCGGTCCTGATGATGGTCCCCGAGGCGTGGGAGAACTCCACCGCCATGGACCCGGCCCGGCGGGCGTTCTACCAGTACCACTCCACGATGATGGAGCCCTGGGACGGCCCGGCCTGCGTGACCTTCACCGACGGCACCCAGGTCGGCGCGGTCCTCGACCGCAACGGTCTGCGCCCGGGCCGCTACTGGGTCACCGACGACGGCCTGGTCGTGCTCTCCTCCGAGGTCGGCGTCCTCGACATCGACCCGTCCAAGGTCGTCCGCAAGGGCCGCCTGCAGCCCGGCCGGATGTTCCTCGTCGACACCGCCGAGCACCGGATCATCGAGGACGACGAGATCAAGGCGCAGCTCGCGGCCGAGCACCCCTACCAGGAGTGGCTGGACGCCGGGCTGATCGACCTCGCCGACCTCCCCGAGCGCGAGCACATCGTGCACACCCACGCCTCGGTCACCCGCCGCCAGCAGACCTTCGGCTACACCGAGGAAGAGCTCCGGGTCATCCTCGCCCCGATGGCCAAGACCGGCGCAGAGCCGATCGGCTCCATGGGCACCGACTCGCCGATCGCCGCGCTCTCCGAGCGCCCCCGGCTGCTCTTCGACTACTTCACCCAGCTGTTCGCGCAGGTCACCAACCCGCCGCTGGACGCCATCCGGGAGGAGCTGGTCACCTCCCTCATCTCCTCCCTCGGCCCCCAGGGCAACCTCCTCGCGCCCACCGCGAGCTCCTGCCGCAGCGTGACCCTGCCGTTCCCGGTCATCGACAACGACGAGCTGGCCAAGCTCGTCCACATCAACGCCGACGGCGACATGGCCGGCATGAAGGCCGTGACCCTCTCCGGCCTCTACCGGGTCTCCGGCGGCGGTGAGTCGCTGGCCGCCCGGATCGAGGAAATCTGTGCCGAGGCCGACGCCGCCATCGCCGACGGCGCCCGGCTGATCGTGCTCTCCGACCGCCACTCCGACGCCGAGCACGCGCCGATCCCGTCGCTGCTGCTGACCGCCGCGGTCCACCACCACCTCATCGGCACCAAGACCCGCACCCAGGTCGGGCTGCTGGTCGAGGCCGGCGACGTCCGCGAGGTGCACCACGTCGCGCTGCTGATCGGCTTCGGTGCGGCGGCGGTCAACCCGTACCTGGCCATGGAGTCCGTCGAGGACCTGGTCCGGGCCGGGACGTTCCTGCCCGGCGTGGACGCCGACACCGCCATCAAGAACCTCATCAAGGCGCTCGGCAAGGGCGTCCTGAAGGTCATGTCCAAGATGGGCATCTCGACCGTCGCCTCCTACCGCGGCGCGCAGGTCTTCGAGGCCGTCGGCCTGGACGAGGAATTCGTCGCGAAGTACTTCCACGGCACCGCCACCAAGATCGGCGGCGCCGGCCTGGACGTCGTCGCCCAGGAGGTCGCGGCCCGGCACGCCAAGGGGTACCCGGCCTCCGGCATCGCCGCGACCCACCGCGCGCTGGAGATCGGCGGCGAGTACCAGTGGCGCCGCGAGGGCGAGCCGCACCTCTTCGACCCGGACACCGTCTTCCGGCTCCAGCACTCCACCCGTTCGCGCCGCTACGACATCTTCAAGCAGTACACCGAACGGGTGAATGGGCAGTCCGAGCGCCTGATGACGCTGCGCGGCCTGTTCTCCTTCGCCTCCGAGCGGCCCGCCGTCCCCCTGGACGAGGTCGAGCCGGCGTCCGAGATCGTCAAGCGCTTCTCCACCGGCGCGATGTCCTACGGGTCGATCTCCCGCGAGGCCCACGAGACCCTCGCGATCGCCATGAACCAGCTCGGCGGCAAGTCCAACACCGGCGAGGGCGGCGAGGACCCCGAGCGCCTCTACGACCCCGCGCGCCGCTCCGCGATCAAGCAGGTCGCCTCCGGCCGCTTCGGCGTGACCTCCGAGTACCTGGTCAACGCCGACGACATCCAGATCAAGATGGCCCAGGGCGCCAAGCCCGGCGAGGGCGGCCAGCTGCCCGGCCACAAGGTCTACCCCTGGGTCGCCAAGACCCGGCACTCCACCCCGGGCGTCGGCCTGATCTCACCGCCGCCGCACCACGACATCTACTCCATCGAGGACCTGGCTCAGCTGATCCACGACCTCAAGAACGCCAACCCGGCCGCCCGCATCCACGTGAAGCTGGTCTCCGAGGTCGGTGTCGGCACGGTCGCCGCGGGCGTCTCCAAGGCCCACGCGGACGTGGTCCTCATCTCCGGCCACGACGGCGGTACCGGCGCCTCGCCGCTCACCTCCCTCAAGCACGCCGGCGGTCCCTGGGAGCTGGGCCTGGCCGAGACGCAGCAAACGCTGCTGCTCAACGGCCTGCGCGACCGGATCGTGGTGCAGACCGACGGCCAGCTCAAGACCGGCCGGGACGTGATCATCGCGGCCCTGCTGGGTGCCGAGGAGTTCGGCTTCGCCACCGCCCCGCTGGTCGTCTCCGGCTGCGTGATGATGCGCGTCTGCCACCTGGACACCTGCCCGGTCGGCATCGCCACCCAGAACCCGACGCTGCGCGAGCGGTTCAACGGCAAGGCCGAGTACATCGTCAACTTCTTCGAGTTCATCGCCGAGGAGGTCCGCGAGCTCCTCGCCGAGCTGGGCTTCCGCAGCCTGGACGAGGCCATCGGCCGCGCCGAGATCCTCGACGTCGCCAGGGCCGTGGACCACTGGAAGGCGCAGGGCCTGGACCTGGCCCCGCTGCTGCACGTCCCCGAGCTGCCCGAGGGCGCTGTCCGCCACCAGGTCACCGTCCAGGACCACGGCCTGGCGAAGGCGCTGGACAACGAGCTGATCAGGCTCGCCGCGGACGCGCTGGCCGCGGACACCCCGGAGGCCGCCCAGCCGGTCCGCGCCCAGGTCGCGATCCGCAACATCAACCGGACCGTCGGCACCATGCTCGGCCACGAGGTCACCAAGAAGTTCGGCGGCGCGGGCCTGCCCGACGACACCGTCGACATCACCTTCACCGGCTCGGCCGGCCAGTCCTTCGGCGCGTTCCTGCCGCGCGGGGTCACCCTCCGCCTGGAGGGGGACGCCAACGACTACGTCGGCAAGGGCCTCTCCGGCGGCCGGGTCGTGGTCCGCCCGGACCGCGGCGCCGACCACCTCGCCGAGTACTCCACCATCGCGGGCAACACCCTCGCCTACGGCGCCACCGGCGGCGAACTGTTCCTGCGCGGCCGGGTCGGCGAGCGGTTCTGCGTCCGCAACTCCGGTGCCACGGTGGTCTCCGAGGGCGTCGGCGACCATGGCTGCGAGTACATGACCGGCGGCCGTGCGGTCGTCCTGGGCGAGACCGGGCGCAACTTCGCGGCCGGTATGTCCGGTGGCATCGCCTACGTCATCGACCTCGACCCGGACAACGTCAACAAGGAGCTGGCCGACGCGGTCCGCCCGCTCGACGACACCGACAAGCAGTGGCTGCACGACGTCGTGCGCCGCCACCAGGAGGAGACCGGCTCCACCGTCGCCGACAAGCTCCTCGCCGACTGGGACGCGGCGGCCGCCCGCTTCCGCAAGGTCGTCCCGGCCACCTACCAGGCAGTGCTCGCCGCCAAGGACGCCGCCGAGCGAGCCGGGCTCTCCGAGTCCGAGACCCACGAGAAGATGATGGAGGCGGCGACCCATGGCTGACCCCAAGGGCTTCCTGAACCACGGGCGCGAGATCGCCAAGACCCGCCCCGTCGAGGAACGCGTCAAGGACTGGAACGAGGTCTACCAGCCCGGCTCCCTGCTGCCGATCATCAGCAAGCAGGCGTCGCGCTGCATGGACTGCGGCATCCCCTTCTGCCACAACGGCTGTCCGCTCGGCAACCTCATCCCCGAGTGGAACGACTACGCCTACCGCGAGGACTGGACCGAGGCCAGCGAGCGGCTGCACGCGACCAACAACTTCCCGGAGTTCACCGGGCGGTTGTGCCCCGCGCCCTGCGAGGCGGCCTGTGTGCTGGGCATCAACCAGCAGCCGGTCACCATCAAGAACGTCGAGGTCTCCATCATCGACAAGGCGTGGGACGCCGGCGACGTCACCCCGCAGGCGCCCGAGCGCCTCTCCGGCAAGACCGTCGCCGTCATCGGCTCCGGCCCGGCCGGTCTGGCCGCCGCCCAGCAGCTGACCCGGGCCGGCCACACCGTGGCCGTGTACGAGCGGGCCGACCGCATCGGCGGTCTCCTCCGCTACGGCATCCCCGAGTTCAAGATGGAGAAGCGGCACATCAACCGCCGTATCGAGCAGATGCGCGCGGAGGGCACCAAGTTCCGTACGGAGGTGGAGATCGGCCGCGACATCGACGCCGCGAAGCTGCGCAGGCGCTACGACGCCGTGGTCATCGCCGCCGGCGCCACCACCTCCCGCGATCTGCCGGTGCCCGGCCGCGAGCTGAACGGCGTGCACTACGCCATGGAGTACCTGCCGCTCGCCAACAAGGTGCAGGAGGGCGACCTGACGGTCTCCCCGATCACCGCCGAGGGCAAGCACGTGGTCGTCATCGGCGGCGGCGACACCGGCGCGGACTGCGTCGGCACCGCCCACCGCCAGGGCGCCCTCTCGGTGACCCAGCTGGAGATCATGCCCAAGCCGGGCGAGGAGCGGAACCCGGGCCAGCCCTGGCCCACCTTCCCGATGCTCTACAAGGTCACCTCCGCGCACGAGGAGGGCGGCGAGCGGGTCTACTCCGTCTCCACCACCCACTTCGAGGGCGACGAGGACGGCAACGTCCAGTGGCTGCACCTGGTCGAGGTGGAGTTCAAGGACGGCAAGCTGGAGCAGAAGCCCGGCACCGAGCGGAAGATCCCGGCCCAGCTGGTCACCCTCGCGATGGGCTTCACCGGCACCGACCAGGAGAACGGCCTGGTCGAGCAGTTCGGCCTGGAGCTGGACGCCCGCGGCAACGTCGCCCGCGACGCAGACTTCGCCACCAACGTCCCCGGCGTGTACGTCGCCGGTGACGCCGGGCGCGGCCAGTCGTTGATCGTGTGGGCCATCGCCGAGGGCCGCTCCGCCGCCCGCGGCGTGGACCGCTTCCTCACCGGAGCCAGCGCCCTGCCGGCTCCGATCAAGCCGACGGACCGCGCACTGACCGTGTGAGCGGCCGTCACCCGATGTCCCGTACAACGTCGTACGGAGGCATGGGGACCGGGTGAATCCCGGGTCCCGTGTGCGGCGCCTGTCCCCTCCCCCGACCGGAGGGCAGGCGCCGCGCTCTTCTGTCCGGCACTTCTGGCCCGGCCACTGCCGCTACGCGTCCCGCTGGGCCGGGAAGCGCCGCCCCAACTGCCGCGCCAGCTCCCGTGCGGGCGCCGGTGCGGCCGGCGGCGGAGGCGTGCGCGGCGGCCGGAAATCGTGGACCGGCGGGCGCCAGGCCGAGACGTCGACGGTGCCGTCGCCCAGCGGCAGCACCCAGCGCGGGTCCGCGTGCACCCGCAGCACCTGCGCCTCGATCTGCGTCCACGCACCATCGGTCACCGTGCGCTCACCGACCCTGCGCGCCTCCAACTGCACGGGGCAGTGCGCCAGTCGGGGAGGCCGTACCAGCTCGGACGGTTCCGTCCAGGGCGCCTGCTCCGCGTCGGTCCCGCTGCCCGCCCCCTCCTCGGCCGCCGCCTCCTTCGGTGGGAGGTTGAAGACGACGTCCGGCCGTACGGCGAGATTCTGCGCGGTCCGCCCGCGGGACGGCAGCCAGACGCTCACCACCGGGCCGAGATCCCACCGGATCCGCAGCGTGACCAGCACGAACGTGCCGTCGTCGTTCTCCGTGGACAGCAGCGCCGGTACGACGGAACTGCTCTTCTCCAGCGCGGTTTTCATGCCCCTGAGGATAGAAGCCGGACGATTCGGTTCTCACCGAAGTGTTATATGTGATTACGCTCTGCACATGAACCGATGGGACGCCGATCACGAAAGCACCGCGGAGACCCCCGACCTGGCCGCTCTCGCGGCGCTGCTCGCGGACCGTACCCGTGCCGCCATCTGCATCGCCCTGCTCGACGGCGGCACCTGGACCGCCGGTGAACTGGCCGAATACGCCGGGGTCGCACCGTCCACCGCGACCGAGCACCTCAACCTCCTGGTCTCCGGCGGCCTGCTGGCCGAGGAGCGGCAGGGCCGGCGGCGCTATGTCCGGCTGGCCGGGCCGCACACCGCGGAGACGCTGGAGAACCTCGCCGGGCTGGCCCCGTACCGCCCGGTCAGGATCCGCTCGCTGGCCGAGGCCAACCACCGGCGGGCCCTGCACCACGCGCGCACCTGCTACGACCACATCGCCGGGGCGCTCGGTGTGGCCATCGCCGAAACGATGACCGAACGCGGGCTGCTGGCACGGGAGTACGGCCTGGTGCTCACCGCGGCCGGCGCCGACTGGCTGGCCGCCCTCGGCATCCCCGAGGCCGGGTACTCGCCGACCCACCGGGCGCACGTCCGCACCTGTCTCGACTGGACCTCGCGCCGCCAGCACCTCTCCGGCGCGGTCGGCGCGGCCCTCTACCGGCACGCGCTGGAGCACCGCTGGATCATCAAGGCCCCGGCCAGCCGCATCCTCGCGGTCACCGAGTCCGGGCGGGCCGCCTTCCGGGCGCAACTGGGGCTGCCCGCCGAGGTGCTGACGCCCACCCCGGCGGTGCTGCCGCCGCGCGCCCCGTGAACGGCGTCGGTCGCGCCGACGGGGCCGACGTGGCCGATGCGGTCGTTGCGCGGCCGCCGCCACCCGGCCGCGCGGGCGCCGTCGCGGACGTCACGGGGGCGGCGTCCTTCCCGGCCTCACCGGCGGCCCGGCCCCCCACCGGCCGGGCGCAGAGCGTCAACGGGGGCGCCCACCCCGCCCGTTGACGCCACGCACGTCAGGCGTCCGGGTCGACGAGGCGGGCCGGGAAGCCGCCGGTCGCGATCGGGCCCCAGCGCCGCGGCGTCACCCGGATCAGGGACTTGCCCTGCTTGCCCATGGCCGCGCGGTACTCGTCCCAGTCCGGGTGCTCGCCGGCGATGTTGCGGTAGTACTCGACCAGCGGCTCGATGGAGTCAGGGGCGTCGATCACCTCGGCCTCACCGTCGATCTGCACCCACGGGCCGTTCCACTCGTCGGACAGCACGAGCACGCTGACCGACGACACCCGGCGGGCGTTGCGCGCCTTGGCACGCTCCGGATACGTCGACATCACCAGCCGCCCGGAGTCGTCCACCCCGCAGGTCAGCGGCGAGCACTGCGGGGTGCCGTCGGAGCGGCGGGTGAGCAGGATCGCGCGGTGCCGGGGACGGACGAACTCCAGCAGGGCGGGCAGTTCGACGCGGGTGCTGGTGGCGATGGAAGGGCTCATGGCCACGAGCCTAGGACGTGGAGTGCACTCCCATGCCAACAGCCGGGTGCGGCAGGCCGCCTGTCAGCCCTTCAGCAGCTGCTTCCCGGTGGCCGCGTCCACGATCTTGCGGCCCGCCAGCGGGGTCTTCAGCCGCACCGTCACCTTGTCGGTGGCCAGCTGCTCGGTGCACATCCCCTTCGCGTTCTTCTTCCGGCCCCAGCCGGAGACCACCACCAGATCCCTCGACTCCAGGCTGCGGGCGCCGAAGTGGACGTCGCAGGCGCTGTGGCCGACGGTCACCGTGATCTCCCGTACGCCGGTGCCCTGCGGGCGGTCGGCGCCGGCCAGCGGGAGCAGCGCCTCCTGGCGGCCCGGCACGGGGGAGACCTTCGGCCAGTCCTGCACTATCTGGGCGGCCCGCCGGGCGAAGGCGTCCTGCGGCGCGGGCGGCGCCGCGGCACCCACCCGCTGCTCCCCCTTGGCGCAGCCGGAGAGCGCGACGGCGCCGGCCGCCGCCGCGGACAGGACCAGGGCGGTCGTACGGATGCGGGAGCGGGAACGGGTGCCGTGAGCGGCGTACTGCATGACATGCCTCCTTGGGTCGCCGATGGGACGCGGCAGCGGCACGACGGGTTCCGCCCGGGACCTCCACCGGGCGCTTTCGCCCTCCGCTCAATCCGCCCACGGCACAAAGCGGAGACGGGCCGGACGCGCGGCGGCTAGCGTCCCGGACATGGACGCAGCACTCACCCGGATCGGCCGGCACGTCTGGCAACTCCCCTTCCCCGTAGGGCACGTGTACCTCGTCGCGCTGCCCGGCGACGGCTACGCCGCGATCGACACCGGCATCCCCGGATCCGGCCCCGCCGTCCTCGGCGCCCTGGCCGAACTCGGTGCCCCACCCGCCGCGCTGCGGCAGATCGTGCTCACCCACTGCCACGTCGACCACATGGGATCGGCCGCCGAACTCGTCGACGCCACCGGCGCCCGGGTGCTGGCCGGCGCCCTGGACGCCCCGTACATCCGCGGCACCGCCCCCGAACCGCCGCCGGTCCTCGGCCCGGCCGAACAGCAGCTGCACGAAGGCATCATGGCGGGGCTCGCGGCCGGCGGGATGCCGCCGCTGCGCCACACCGAGGTCGACCGCGAGCTGCACGACGGCGACACCCTCGACGACTGGCACGAACCCGTACGGGTGCTGCACGTCCCCGGCCACACGCCGGGCGGTGTCGCGTTGCACCTCCCGGAGAGCCGGCTGCTCTTCCCCGGCGACATCATCGGCGCCGACCCGGACGGCGCGCATGCGGTCCTCGGGCCCATGAACGTCGAACGCGCCGTGGCCGTCGCGTCGTTCCGGCGGCTGGCGGCTCTGGAGGACCTCGACACGGTCTGCGTACCGCACGGCGGCCCGATCCGCTCCGGTGCCCGCGAGGTGCTGGCGGCGGCCACGCCCGAGGAGGACTGGCGCTGACCGGCCGGGCACGGGCGTGGCGGGCGGCCCGTCAGGAGGATTCGCGCGCCACGAGGCGGAAGGTGCCGAGCCGGTGGACCGAGGGCGCGGCGGCCGGGTCGCGGACGAGCCCGTCGACCAGCCCGGCGATCCGCTCCGGCGCGGTGATGTCGGCGCGGACGCTGGTCAGCCGGGGGCGCAGCAGCCGGGCCGCCAGCAGGTCGTCCGCGCCGACCACCGCGATCTGCTCCGGGGCGCCGCCGACGGCGTGGCCGGCGTCCTGGAGGGCCCGCATCAGCAGCATCGCGTACTCGTCGTTGTAGGCGAACACCGCGTCCAGGCCGAGCGCGGGCCAGGCGGCGGCGAGCCGGGCCGCGGACTCCTCGGTCAGGGCGAGGTCGAGCGGGCGCACCCCGGCGCCGGGGCAGCCGGCGGCCGCGGCCCGTACGCCGGCGAGCCGGGGCCCGGCGAAGGCGGCCAGGCCCCGCTCGGCCGGCCGCACCACGCCGATCCGCCGGCGGCCCCGCGCCAGCAGGTGCGCGCCGGCCAGGGCGCCGGCCTCCCGCTGGTCCAGGAGGAGGGCATGGGCACCGGGCGGCGCCTGGGCGCCGTGGGTGAGGACCGCCGCCGTGCCGGCGCGCCGCAGCAGGCCGACGGCGGGGGCGTCCAACGGCGGGCCGTGCAGGGCCAGTACGGCGGCGGGCCGCAGCTCGGCCCAGGCGCGGGCGGCGTCCACGGGGGAGGCGGCGGGCGCGCCGTGCAGCACACCGGTGTAGCCGAGGTGGTGCAGCGCGCTGTGGAACCCGGCCAGGAAGTGCGTGAAGAGGGGCCCGAAGGCGGGGACGGTGTCCGCCGGGGCGGCCATCAGGACGATGCTGCCGCGCCCGGCCCGCAGGCTGCGCGCCGCCGCGTGCGGGACGTACCCCAGCTCCTCGGCGGCGGCCCGGACCCGGGCCTGGGTGTGCGCCGCGACGCGCCCGGCGGCCCGCCCGTTCAGCACATACGAGACGGTGGCGCGGGAGACCCCGGCGCGGCGGGCAACGGCCGTGCTGGTCGGGGGAGTTGGGGTGGCCGGCGGTCTGGCGGGATCGGTCATGCTGCCGGGCATCCTCGCACAGGGGTGTGCGCCGGCGGTTCGCGGGCTCCGGGTACGGCCCTCGCGCGGTGACACGTGTAACGTCGGGCCCGGCCGCGCCGACCCCCGTCTATCGGACAGGCCCTGCGGCGCGAACCCGGCGAGAGGGGCACGGTATGCAGCTGCACACCCATGAATGGGGGACCGGCGACCGGATCGCGGTGCTGGTCCACGGGATCATGTCCGACCACCGCACCTGGCACCGGGTCGGCCCGGCCCTCGCCGGGCGGGGCTATCGCGTCATCGGCGTCGATCTGCGCGGCCACGGCCGCAGTCCGCGCGGTGAGTACAGCCCGGAGCTGTTCGCCGACGACCTCGTGGACACCCTGCCGGCCGGCGCCGACGTCGTCATCGGGCACTCGCTGGGCGGGCTGGCGCTGTCCCTGGCGGCCGAGCGGCTGCGGCCGGCACGCGCGGTCTACAGCGATCCGGCGTGGTCGCTGACCGAGGCGGCGCAGCCGGTCGATCCCGCGGTGTTCGTGACGTTCAAGCGGGCCGAGCGCACGCTGGTGCGGAACTTCAACCCGCGCTGGGACGACGCCGACGTCGACGTCGAACTGGCCACGCTCGCCGACTGGGACACCGGGTCGGCCCTGGCCCTGTCCGGGAAGCACCTGCGCGACCGGACGCCGCAGCGCCCGGTGGTCCCGTCGCTGGTGCAGATCGCGGGGGAGGGGTTCCTCTTCACCGAGGAGGCCGCGAAGGAGCTGACCGCCCGCGGTTTCGAGGTCCGTACGGTGCGGGGCGCGGGGCACACCATCCACCGGGACGACCTGGCGGGGTTCCTGGCCGGGCTGGAGGGCTGGATCTGACGGACAGCAGGGATTATTGACGTTACGTCAGTTATCGGCGGGCGTCAGGTGTCGCAGTCCAGAAGGGTTCCGCACAGGCCGCAGCGGGCCTGGAGCCGGCCGCGGACCGGGACGCGGATGCGCTGCCAGCAGGCCGGGCAGGGGAACGACACCCGCGCCGGCGGCCCGGCACCCGCCGCCGGTTCGAAGGCGTAGCCGTCGCCGGCGGCGGGCCCGGCGGTGCGCCCGCGCTCCTGGGCCCGCCGGCGGTCCTTGGCGTAACGGAGCCGGGCGGCCCAGCCGGCGGCGGCCAGCGGTGGGCGGCGGGCGTCCTGGCGGGCCCGCGCCCGCCCGGTGAGGTACGCCTCGTACGCCTGCGGGCTGGTGAACCACGGCGCCGGGTCCTCGTCGAAGAACTCGGCGCGCTTGGCGAGGACGTAGCCGAACTCCTCCGGCGTCAGGTACCCGAGCTTCTGCGAGAACGGGCCGTGTTCGCGGTAGGCGTCCAGCAGCAGCCAGCCGGCGCCGAGGTAGGTGGTGGCGGTGTCGGTGAGGATCTCGTTGTCGCGGGTGCCGGGGAATGACAGGTCGAGCCGGTGCAGGTAGACGTGCGTCACCTCGTGGGCCAGGGCGGCGCCGATGTCCTTGCGGTGCTTCTTGAACCGCTCGTTGAGCTCGACGAAGTACTCGGGGCCCGCGGTCAGTTCGACATGGGCGGCGTGCTCCATCTCGCGGAAGGTGATCACGATCCGGGCGTCCGGCAGCCGCAGCTGGTGGACCATGGCACGGGCGACGCGCTGGGCGCCCAGGTGGATGTCCTCGGTGTCGTCGAAGGCGACGTCGACCGGCAGCACGCTGGTGCCGAAGGCTCCGACCGTGTCGCGGGAGAGGCGTCTGAAGAGGGCCGTGAGGGCCGCCCGGACCGTGTCGAGATGGGGGAATCCGTGCTGGATGTCGCTGCCGCCGCTGGCCATCCGGCCACTGTACGGCCCGTCGGGCGCGCCGGGCGCGGTCCGTACGGGGTGGGCGCGGTGCGGGAGTTGGCCGGATGTTGACCCTTGTCACTCCCTTCCCGCACTCCACATAATCGCAGGGCGCTTTACGGGTTCATTGCCAACGGGCCCGGATGCTCCGCGCTGCGCTGCCGTTCTTCCCGTTCCCTTTTGCGGTGCATATGCCTGTGTCCAGGGTTGGCATGAGCCTGTCATGACGCTAACCCCCCACGAAAGGACACCCGTTGCGCACCTCCCCGAAGCACCTCGGAAGAACCACCGCCGCCGGCGCGATCGCCCTGGCGGCCCTCAGCCTCCAGCCGGGCACCGCCTCCGCCGCGCCCGCGCCCGACCCCACCGGCTCCGTGCACGCCGACGTCGTCGGCGGCACCAGGGCGGCCCAGGGCGAATTCCCCTTCATGGTCCGGCTGTCGATGGGCTGCGGCGGCGCCCTCTACACCAAGGACATCGTGCTCACCGCCGCCCACTGCGTCGACGGCAGCGGCCCCGACACCTCCATCACCGCCACCGCAGGAGTCGTCGACCTCCAGGACCCCGCCGCCGTCAAGACCAACTCCACCCAGGTCCTCCAAGCCCCCGGCTACAACGGCAAGGGCAAGGACTGGGCGCTCATCAGACTCGCCAAGCCGATGGACCGGCCCACCCTGAAGATCGCCGAGGACAACCGGCTCACCAACGGCGACTTCACCATCGCCGGCTGGGGCGCCGACAAGGAAGGCGGCGACCAGCAGCGCTACCTCCTCAAGGCGACCGTGCCGTTCGTCGACGACGCCGCCTGCCGGAAGGCGTACGGCGACGCCCTCACCCCCGGTGAGGAGATCTGCGCCGGCAAGCTGGACACCGGCGGCACCGACAGCTGCCAGGGCGACTCCGGCGGGCCGATGTTCCGCAAGGACGACACCGGCCAGTGGCTCCAGGTCGGCATCGTCTCCTGGGGCGAGGGCTGTGCCCGGCCCGGCAAGCCCGGGGTGTACAGCCAGGTGAGCGCCTTCGCGGCGAACATCAAGAAGGCCGCCGCCCAGCTCGGCGGCTGAACCGGCCGCCGGCCGGCGCCCGCCGGGGGCCGGGGACGCGCGCTCCCCGGCCCCCGCGCGGCGCCGTTGCGCCATCCGCCGCTGTGCTTGCGGGCCCCGTCCGCCGCGGTTCCGATGGAGCCATGCCGATCAGCGTGGTCATCGCCGACGACCAGGAGATGGTCCGGACGGGATTCCGGATGATCCTGGAGAGCCAGCCCGACATCGACGTCCTCGACGACGTCGTCGACGGCGCGGCGGCCCTCGAAGCCGTCGAGCGGCTGCACCCCGACGTGCTGCTGCTCGACATCCGGATGCCCGGCCTCGACGGCCTGGAGGTCACCCGCCGGCTCGCCGAGCGCGCCGCCGCCCACCCCGAATACGGGGAACGGCCGCGGATCGTCATCGTCACCACCTTCGACCTCGACGAGTACATCCACGCCGCGCTCCGCGGCGGCGCCTGCGGCTTCCTCCTCAAGGACGCCAGCCCCGCCATGCTCGTCGAGGGCGTCCGCGCCGCCGCCGTCGGCGACTCGCTGGTCTCGCCCGCCATCACCCTGCGGCTGCTGCGCGAGTTGACCCCGGCCACCGGGCGGGGCGGCTGCGCCCGGCAGCCGTCCGAGCCGCTCACCGAGCGCGAGGAGGACGTCGTCCGCGCGCTGGCGAGCGGCCGGACCAACGCCGAGATCGCCGCCGAGCTGCTCGTCTCGCTGTCCACCATCACGTCACATCTGGCGAACGTGCAGACCAAGCTGGCCGCCCGCAACCGGGTCGAGATCGCCGCCTGGGCCTGGGAGACCGGGCTGGCCACGGGCGGACCGTGACCGGCCGGACCGCCGGCCGCCGCGGCGGACCGCCCGGATGAGCCCGACGACCGGGTGGGCCGCGGAACACCCCCGCAAGGCCGTCGCCGCCAAGGCCGCGCTCGCCGCGGTGCTGCTCTTCCTGGTCGGCGTCGAGTCGCTGGTCCTGGCCCGGCAGCCCACCCACCCGTACGCGGTCGTGGTCGCCGCCGCCGTCATCGTGTGCCTGTGCGCGGTGCCCTACCGCTGGTTCCCGCTGGCCGTACGGGCCTGGACGGCCGCCACGGTCTCGCTGGCCGCGTCCGCGGTGCTGATCGCCGGGCAGCACGCGCTGAAGGTGTGGGGCCTGGGCGAGGGCCTCGCCCTGCTGGTCCTGCTGACCGCCGTGGTGCACCGGGCCCCCGGCCGCACCGCCGCCGTCCTCGGGCCCATGCTGGGCCTGGCCTGCGTCCTCGCCCCCATGCGGGACATCCGCCTGGGCGCCTTCACCGTCCTCTACGGCGTACTGACCGTGGTCGTCGCCGCCTACTCGATGATCCTGCGCTGGCAGGACGCCCAGCGGCTGCGCGACCTGTCCGCGGTACGCGCCGCCGAACGCCTGGAACTGGCCAGGGAGTTGCACGACGTGGTCGCCCACCACGTCACCGGCATCGTCGTCCAGGCCCGCGCCGCCCGCTTCACCGCCCTGGACGGGACGCGGTCCGGCGCCGCCTTCGAACGCATCGAGACCGCCGGCGGCGAGGCGCTGGGCGCGATGCGCCGGCTGGTACGGGTGCTGCGCGAGGGCGAGGCCCGCAACCAGCCCGTCGCCGGGATCGCCGAGGTGCGCGCCCTGACCGAGGCGTTCGCCCGGACCGGCCCGCCCGTCGTGCTGTCCGTCGAGCCGGGGCTGGCCGCGACCCTGCCCGCCGAGGTGGCCGCCGCCGTCTACCGCATCGTGCGCGAGGCGCTGACCAACATCCGCAAGCACGCCGCCGGCGCCACCGCCGTACGGATCGCCCTGCACACCGCCCCCGACGGCGCCGCACTGCGCATCGCCGACGACGGCGGCCACCCGGCGCGGCTCTCCGAACAGGCCGGCGGCGGTGGCTTCGGCCTGGCCGGACTCACCGAGCGGGCCGAGGCGCTGGGCGGCACCCTGACCGCCGGGCCGGCGCCCGAAGGCGGCTGGGAGATCGTCGCCGTACTGCCGCTGGACGGCACCGCGGACGACTGACGCCGCCCCGCACGGCCCCCGCCGCGACCCCGCACGCCTCGACCCCGCACGCCGCCGCCCCGGCGGCCGGTACCGCCCCGGCGGCGCCCGCCCGGCCCGCCCAAACCCCTGTGCCGTCCCCACCGGCCGTGCGGCAGCATGACTCCATGCCCGTACTGCAGCGCGCCGACGCGCAATCCCGAGCCCGGCTCATCGACGTCCAGCGTTACGACATCGCCCTCGATCTCACCCAGGGCGACGAGCAGTTCACCTCCCGCACCACCGTGCACTTCACCGCCCGCGAACCCGGCGACACCTTCGTCGAGATCCGCCCCGACACCCTCCACACCGCCACCCTCGACGGCCACCCCCTCGACCCCGCCACCCTCGACGACAACCGCCTCCCCCTCACCGGCCTCACCCCCGGCCCCCACGAACTCCGCCTCCACGCCACCATGCGCTACTCCCGCACCGGCGAAGGCATGCACCGCTTCACCGACCCCGCCGACGGCGAGAGCTACGCCTACACCCAGCTCTTCATGGACGACATCCAGCGCGTCTTCGGCGCTTTCGACCAGCCCGACCTGAAGGCCGTCTTCGCGCTCACCGTCACCGCCCCGCCCACCTGGACCGTCCTGGCCAACGCCCGCACCGAGCAGCAGGCCGACGGCACCTGGACAGCCGCCCCCACCCCCCGCATCAGCACCTACCTCGTCGCCGTCGCCGCCGGCCCCTGGCACTCCGTCCGCACCGAGCACGCCGGCCTCCCCTTCGGCATCCACTGCCGCCGCTCCCTCGCCCCCCACCTCGACGCCGACGCCGACGAGATCCTCGACCTCACCCGCCGCTGCTACGACCGCTACCACCAGATCTTCGAAGAGCCCTACCCCTTCGACTCCTACGACCAGGCATTCGTCCCCGAGTTCAACGCCGGCGCCATGGAGAACCCCGGCCTGGTCACCTTCCGCGACGAGTTCGTCTACCGCTCCGCCGTCACCGACACCGAACGCCAGACCCGCGGCATGGTCATCGCCCACGAGATGGCCCACATGTGGTTCGGCGACCTGGTCACCCTCCAGTGGTGGGACGACATCTGGCTGAACGAGTCCTTCGCCGAATACATGGGCTACCAGGTCCTGTCCGAAGCCACCCGCTTCACCGACACCTGGACCGACTTCGCCATCGCCCGCAAGGGCTGGGGCTACGACGCCGACCAACGGCCCTCCACCCACCCCGTCGCCCCCACCCCCGAAGACGTCCCCGACACCGCCTCCGCACTCCTCAACTTCGACGGCATCTCCTACGCCAAGGGCGCCTCCGCACTCCGCCAACTCGTCGCCTGGATGGGGGAGAAGGACTTCCTCGCCGGCATCAACGACCACTTCGCCCGGCACCGCTTCGGCAACGCCACCCTCGCCGACTTCCTCGACTCCCTGGCCCGCGCCACCGACCGCGACGTCCACGCCTGGGCCGCCCGCTGGCTGCGCACCACCGGCGTCGACACCCTCACCCCGGCCACCGCCGAGGACCGCGACACCTGGCACCTGGACATCACCCACACCGGCAGCCGCCCGCACCGCATCGCCGTCGGCACCTACGACCCCGACCCCGCCGACACCGGCCGGCTCACCCTGCGCGACCGCTTCGAGGTGGACATCCCGCAGCAGGAAGGGCGGACCCGCCGGACGTTCCCCCGGCCCGCCCCGGCCCTCGTCGTCCTCAACGACGGCGACCTGACCTACGCCAAGGTCCGCTTCGACACGGCGTCCTGGCAGACCGCCGCCCGTTCCCTCTCCGGACTGCCCGACCCGCTCACCCGCGCCGTCGTGTGGAACGCCGCCCGCGACATGGTCCGCGACGGTCAACTCCCGCCCGCCGCCTACCTGGACGCGGCCCGCGACCACCTCCCGCACGAGACCGACCTGGCCATCGTCCAGGGCGTCCTCGCCTTCGCCCGCACCCAGATCGCCGACCGCTACCTCCCCCTCGCCGACCGCCACACCGCCCTCGCCACCCTCACCGGCATCAGCCGCGACCTGCTGCGCCACACCGAAGGCCCCGCGAACGGCACCGGAGCGGGCCTGCGCCTCACCGCGGTACGCACCCTCATCGACAGCGCCACCAGCCACGAAGGCATCCAGGAGTGGCTCGACGACGGCAGCGTCCCCGGCGGCCCCGACCTCGACCACGAACTGCGCTGGCGCATCCTCGCCCGGCTCGCCGCACTCGGCGCCGCCCCCCTCGTCGAACTCCGCGACACCATCGACGCGGAACTCGCCCGCGACCAGAGCGCCACCGGCCGCGAAGGCGCCGCCCGCTGCCACGCGGCCCTCCCCGACCCCGCCGCCAAACAGGCCGCCTGGAACGCCCTGTTCACCACCGGCGACGAAGCCACCGACGGCAGCGAAACCGGCGCGCCCGCCGAAGCCGCCGAACCCGCCGAACCCGCAGAGCTTTCAGAGCTCGCAGAGCTTTCCAATTACCTCTTCACCGCGACCGCCACCGGCTTCTGGGCCCCCGAACAACACGACCTGCTCCGCCCCTACGTGGCCCGCTACTTCGCCGCGGTCCCCGCCCTCGCCGCCCGCCGCGGCCCCGCCCTCGCCAAGGCCGCCGGCCGCTACGCGTTCCCCGCCACGTTCGTCGAGGAGGAGACCCTCCGGCTCGGCGAGCGCTGCCTCGCCGACGCCGACCCCACCCCCGCCCTGCGCCGCACCCTCGCCGACCAACTGGACGACCTGCGCCGGGCGTTGCACGTCAGGGAAGCCGCCGCACAGCGGTAGGGCCCACGCGGTGGGGCGGGGCCGGAAAGCCCCAGCCCCACCGCAC
>NZ_JBNHIN010000001.1:182906-214267 GCF_050054615.1 Streptomyces sp. YGL11-2 | reverse complement strand
CACAGGGGTGCCGCCGGACCGGCAGCCGGCGGCACCCGAACACATGCGGGACAACCATCCCCCGAATGGGTGATCCCAGGGCAACCGGTGGATACCCGCCGTACCGGGACAGTAACTTAGGTCGGCCTAAGGTCTGTGCCCCGTCGCGCCCAACTCCCCCTGAAGAAGAGCCTCTTGATGCCAGTTGCCCCTGCCGGCACCGCCCTCGCAGGCGGCACCAACGGCCCCCGCGCGCTCCGCCCCCTCCTTGACACCGTCCTCGACGCCCTCACCACCGGCGCCCAGGACCGCTCCGGCCCCCTCCCGCCCGGCGGCCCCGACACCGTCGCCCGCACCGTACGCGACACCTGCCTGCCCCTCCTCCCCGAACACGGCACCGGCCCGCACGCCGCCCTGCGCACCCTCGTCCACACCCTCGCCGCCGGCGCCGCCGACCCCGCCGACCCCCACTGCGCCGCCCACCTGCACTGCCCTCCGCTGGCCGTGGCCACCGCCGCCGACCTCGCCGCCGGCGCCCTCAACCCCTCCATGGACTCCTGGGACCAGGCCCCCGCCGCCTCCGCACTGGAAGCCCTCACCAGCCGCGAACTCGCCGCCCTCGTCTACCCCCAGGCCGCCGAACCCGACGCCCTGATCACCACCGGCGGCACCGAATCCAACCAACTCGGCATCCTCCTCGCCCGCGAGGCCCCCCACCCCCCGCACACCACCGGCCCCCTGCAGATCGTCTGCGGCGCCAACGCCCACCACAGCATCCACCGCGCCGCCTGGCTCCTCGGCCTCCCCGAACCGGTCACCCTCCCCACCCCCGACGGCACCCTCGACCCCGCCACCGTCCACACCTGCCTCGCCGAACTCGCCGCCCGCACCGGGCCCGTCCTGCTCACCGCAACCGCAGGCACCACCGACACCGGCGCCATCGACCCCCTCCCGGCCCTCGCCGACCTCGCCGACCGACACGGCGCCCGCCTCCACATCGACGCCTCCTACGGCGGCCCGCTCCTCTTCAGCGACACCCACCACACCGCCCTCAACGGCCTCGCCCGCGCCCACACCGTCACCCTCGACCTGCACAAACTCGGCTGGCAGCCGGTCGCCGCCGGCCTCCTCGCCGTCCCCGGCCCCACCACCCTCGCCCCCCTGGGCCACCAGGCCGACTACCTCAACGCCGACGACGACACCGAAGCCGGCCTCCCCGACCTCCTCGGCCGCTCCCTGCGCACCACCCGCCGCCCCGACATCCTCAAGATCGCCGTCACCCTCAAAGCCCTCGGCCGCCAGGGCCTCGGCGACCTCGTCGACCGCACCCTCGCCGCCGCCCGCACCCTCGCCGACCTCATCGACGCCCACCCCCACTACGAACTCCACTCCCGCCCCACCCTCACCACCGTCCTCTTCCGCCCCACCGACGCCGACGACACCACCCTCGCCGCCATCCGCCGCTCCCTCCTCACCGAAGGACACGCCGTCCTCGGCCGAGCCACCACCCCCACCGGCCTCTGGCTCAAGGCCACCCTCCTCAATCCCCACACCCAACCCGGAGACCTCACCACCCTCCTCAAACTCGTGGAAGGCCACACCCCCCGATGAACACCCCACCGCACACCGAACCCGAACCAGGCACCGGCACCCACGGCCCCGACGAACCCCTCGACCTCGCCGGCATCGGCATCGGCCCCTTCAACCTCTCCCTCGCCGCCCTCGCCCACCCCCTCACCCACCTGCGCACCGCCTTCTACGACCTGCACCCCGCCTTCCACTGGCACCCCGGCCTCCTCATCGACGGCGCCACCCTCCAAGTCCCCTTCCTCGCCGACCTCGTCACCCTCGCCGACCCCGCCAGCCCCTGGAGCTTCCTCAACTACCTCAAAACCCGTGAACGCCTCTTCCCCTTCTATTTCGCCGAGCGCTTCCACATCCACCGCGCCGAATACGACGCCTACTGCCGCTGGGTCAGCGAAAACCTCCCCACCCTCCACTTCGGCCACCAGATCGACGCCGTCCGCTGGAACCACGAACGCAGCCTGTTCGAAGTCGACTTCACCCAACTCGGCGCCGAAGGAGAAGCCGAAGCCCTCGGCCGCAGCTACGCCCGCAACCTCGTCCTCGGCATCGGCACCGCCCCCCACATCCCCATCCCCCTCCGTCCCCTCACCGAGGCCCCCGCCGTCCCCGTCATCCACTCCGCCGACTACCTCGACCACCGCGAACGACTGCTCGCCGCCGAACACCTCACCGTCATCGGCGCCGGCCAGTCAGGCGCCGAAATCTTCCTCGACCAGCTCCGCGCCCGCCCCGCCGGCCGCGAGAACCTCCACTGGCTCGCCCGCACCCCCGCGTTCGCGCCCATGGAATACAGCAAACTCGGCCTCGAACACTTCACCCCCGACTACACCCGCTACTTCCACGCCCTCCCCGAACGCGTCCGCGACGAGCTCCTCCCCGCCCAATGGCAGCTCCACAAAGGCATCGACCACGACACCCTCGCCGCCATCCACGACGAGCTCTACCGCCGCACCCTCGACGGCGGCTGGCCCACCACCACCCTCACCCCCGGCGTCCGCGTCCGCACCGCGGGACGCGTCGGCACCACCAAAGTCGAACTCCACCTCGAACACACCCAGCAAGGCAGCCGCTCCCGCCTCACCACCGACGCCGTCGTCCTCGCCACCGGCTACCGCGAACGCCGCCTCGACACCCTCCTCGCCGCCCTCGACCCCTACCTCCGCCGCGACGCCTCCGAACGCCCCCGCATCGACGAACACCACCGCCTCGTCCTCGACCCCTCCATCACCGCCACCGGCTGCCACATCTACGTCCAGAACGCCGAAACCCACACCCACGGCGTCGGCACCCCCGACCTCGGCCTCGCCGCCTGGCGCAGCGCCACCATCCTCAACTCCCTCACCAGCAGCACCGCCTACCCCCTCCCCAGCCGCACCGCCTTCACCACCTTCGGCCTCGCCCACCCCACACCACACCGCACCACCCCCACCGTCCCCCGCCAGAGCTCCACCCTCGTCCCCCGCCACTGAACGCCACCGCCCCTCCCACCCCGCCCGACACCGGACAGGGGAGAGGGGCGGCACACCCGCAACCGACGAGATCCACCGGCCTCAGAACACCGGCTTCCCGGCCCGCGTCAGCCGCCAGCCCACCGAAGCGAACACCGCCGGATCGATGACCTTCTTCGCCTTCACCCACGCGATGATCGTGTTCCGGATCTCCTCCGAGTTCGACCACACCGACGTCGCCTTCGCCACATGCGGGAAACCACCACCGCCGTTCGCCCGGTAGTTGTTCACCGCCAGCACGAACTGCGCCTTGTCGTCCAACGGCTTGCCCTGATACCGCAGGTTCGTGATCCGCGAACCCGCCGGCTTCGCGATGTCGATGTCATACGCGAGCCCACCGACCACGTCGTAGTTGAAGTCAGGCGTGTTGTCCGCGTTCGTCAGCTTCTTCGGATCCACCGGCGCACCCGGAGCCGTCTGCACGAAATACCGCGCCGAGAACTCCAGATAGTCCCGCAGCTGCGCACCCGTCATCAGCCGTGCATCCAACGTGTTCTCGTACACGTACAGCCCCGCCACGTCACGCAGCGACACCTGCCCCGCCGGAATCGCCGCCGACCGCGAGAAGCACGCCGCCTGCGACAGCACCGGCAGCGAGGCGTACTTCGTACCGGCCAGCGCCGCCTTCACCGTGTCCACCTGCACGAAATTGATGAAGTCGATGATCGGCGTGTCCTTGTACGGAGCCTCGGTCGCCGACATCGCCGCCTTGCACGTCCCGACCACCTGGTTCACATACTTCACCACCGTCTGGTGCTCACGCCGCACCAGCCGCGCGATCTCCGGATCCTCCGCCGCCGTGTTGGCGTTGCGCACCTCCGCCGTGACCGACACCACCTCCCAGCGGCCCCGGCGCAACTCCACCTCGAAATCGAAGACACTCAGCCGCATCCCCCACATCAGCGGCTCGGACAGCACCACACTGCGCCCCGTCTCCTTGTTCACCACCGTCCGGGACGCCACCTCCTTGTGCGTATGACCCACCAGAATCGCGTCGATACCCGGCACCTGCTCGGCCACCAGCGACGACGCGTTCTCCGGATACGGCAGCGCATCCCCGTACGACGTCGAACCGTCCAGACCCGAATGATCCGTACAGACCACCACGTCACAGCCGAGCGAGCGCAGCTTCGGCACGTACACCTTCGCCTGCTCGACCAGCCCCGGGAACGTCATCTTCCCCTGCACATTGGCCTTGTCCCACACCGCGATACCAGGATTCGTCAACCCCAGAATGCCCACCCGGATATCCCGGTGACCCGGCACCTTGATCCGCTTCACGACATACGGCGGAAACGCCGGCTTCAACGTCCGCGCATCCAGCGCGTTCGCCGCCAGCAACGGGAAATCACACTGCTCCTGGAACTTCCGCAGCACCGGAATTCCGTAATTGAACTCATGATTGCCGAGCGCCGCCGCGTCGTACCTCATCCTGTTCATCGCCAGCGCCATCGGATGCTTCGGACCGTGCGGCGCGGTGATCGGATCGACCCGCGCGTAGTAGTACGACAGCTGAGTGCCCTGAATGATGTCACCCGCGTCGATCAGCAGCGTACGATGCCGCCCCGCCTCCTTGCGGGCCTGCTCCACCAGCGTCGAGATCTTCGCCAGCCCGACATCGTTGTGCGCCGCGTCGTCATACTCCTTGTCGGTGAAATAGTCCCAGTTGAAAACATGCCCGTGCACATCCGTCGTGCCCAGCACCCGGATCGGGACCCGCTTGCCCCGCCCGCGCCCCGACCGCCGCTCCGGCTCCTGCGCCTGCGCGGCCTGCGGCAGTGCCCCCGTGAGCGCCACCCCCGCACCGGCCGCGGCCGAACGCCCCAGGAACTTCCTGCGGTTGAACGACATATCGATTCCCCCAAGAGGTCAAATGGTCCCAATACGCCCAGTGGCACGCCGCTCAGGAACAACGCGCGTAGATTCGCGCGTAGATTGTGGCCCCAACCACCCCCAACGCAACAGCCCCACAACATTGCGAACAGGTGACTCCCCAGTGACCAGTTGGCCGGAAGACCGGCACCGGCTGGCAAGCTGACACCATGACCCAGCCCACCCCGCCCCTGCCCTACGGCACCCCCGACGCCCCCCGCCTCGCCGTCCGCGGCGAAGCCCGCCTCGAAGTCGACCCCGAAACCGCCCGCATCACCGTCACCGTCAGCGCCCGCGGCACCGACCGCAAAACCGCCCTCGCCGACCTCACCCGCCGCAACGAACACGCCCTCACCCTCATCAAGAGCTACGGCGACGCCGTCGAAAAACTCGAAACCGGCAGCTTCACCCTCACCCCCCAGCTCACCGACAAAGGCCGCCACGAACGCATCCGCGCCTACCACGGACGCGTCACCCTCACCGCCACCCTCAACGACTTCACCGCCCTCGGCGAACTCACCACCCGCCTCGCCGACCTCGAACTCACCCGCGTCGACGGCCCCTGGTGGGCCCTGCGCCCCGACTCACCCGCCCACCGCGCCGCCCGCACCCAGGCCGTCCGCGAAGCCGTCCAGCGCGCCCGCGAATACGCCGAAGCCCTCGGCGCCCGGCTCGACGCCGTCCTGGAGGTCGCCGACGCCGGAGCCGAGAACACCGCCGCGATGCCGGCCCCCGGTATGCGCGCCTTCGCCGGCTACGGCGGCGGCGCCGTCCAGGAATCCGCCCCCGCCCTCGACCTGGAACCCCAGCGCCAAACCGTCTACGCCCACGTCAACGCACGCTTCACCATGACCCGTCCCGCACTCTGAGACCACACCGCGCGCGGGCGAAATTCCGCTCATCAGAGCGGCGTCCCGCGCATTCCATTACTTGTCAACAGCCTTTCACCAAGCGCTCGTTGAGCAGTCACTTCTCCACAGTTCCCTACCGCCGGGTAAGTCATAGAGTCGAAACATGCGCCGAGCAAAGATCGTCTGCACACTGGGACCCGCCACCGACTCGTACGAGCAGATCAAAGCCCTCGTCGACGCCGGAATGGACATCGCCCGCTTCAACCTCAGCCACGGCATCTACGCCGACCACGAAGCACGATTCGACCGGGTCCGCAAAGCATCCGAAGAAACCCGTCGCAGCGTCGGCATCCTCGCCGACCTTCAAGGCCCGAAGATCCGTCTCGGCCGATTCCGCGAAGGCCCCGTACTTCTCGAACGCGACGACGAGTTCACCATCACCGTCGAACCCTCCGTCGAAGGCGACCGCCACCTCTGCGGCACCACCTACAACGGCCTCGCCGCCGACGTCACCCCCGGCGAACGCATCCTCGTCGACGACGGCAAGGTCACCCTCGAAGTCACCACCGTCCAAGGACCCCGCGTCCACACCAAGGTCATCGAAGGCGGCATGGTCTCCGACCACAAGGGACTCAACCTCCCCGGCGTCGCCGTCTCCGTCCCCGCCCTCTCCGAAAAAGACCAGGACGACCTCCGCTGGGCACTGCGCTACGGCGCCGACATCATCGCCCTCTCCTTCGTCCGCAGCGGCCGCGACATCGAAGACGTCCACCGCATCATGCGCGAGGAAGGCCAGTTCCGCCCCGTCATCGCCAAGGTCGAAAAGCCCCAGGCCGTCGAGAACATCGACGACATCGTCGCCGCCTTCGACGGCATCATGGTCGCCCGCGGCGACCTCGGCGTCGAAATGCCCCTGGAAACCGTCCCGATCGTCCAAAAGCGCGCCATCAAACTCGCCAAGCGCAACGCCAAACCGGTCATCGTCGCCACCCAGATGCTCGACTCGATGATCGACAACTCCCGGCCCACCCGCGCCGAAGCCTCCGACGTCGCCAACGCCGTCATCGACGGCACGGACGCCGTGATGCTCTCCGGCGAGACCAGCGTCGGCAAATACCCCACCGAAACCGTCCGCACCATGAGCCGCATCGTCGAAGCCGCCGAGGAGGACCTCCTCGCCAAGGGCCTCCCGCCGCTCACCGAACAGAGCAAGCCCCGCACCCAGGGCGGTGCCGTCGCCCGCGCCGCCGCCGACATGGGCGACTTCCTCGGCGCCAAGTTCCTCGTCGCCTTCACCCAGTCCGGCGACACCGTCCGCCGGCTCTCCCGCTACCGCTCGCCCATCCCGCTCCTCGCCTTCACCCCCGACCCGGCCACCCGCTCCCAGCTCAACGTCAGCTGGGGCGTGGAGACCTTCCTCGGCCCGACCGTCAACTCCACCGACGAGATGGTCGCGCAGGTCGACGAGCAGCTCCTCAAGATCGGCCGCTGCCAGAAGGGCGACACCGTCATCATCACCGCCGGCTCGCCCCCCGGAGTCCCCGGCTCCACGAACCTCGTCCGCGTCCACCACATCGGCGAGGACGACTCGCCCAAGTAACACCCCTCCCGCACCTGAATAAGCTGGGCCGAGGTACCTGACTGCCGTCCCTGTCAGTGCTTCGGCCCGATGTGTTTGTCCATGAGGGCCACGGAGGCTTTGCGGGCGACGGAGATGTTGAACGGGTCGCTGCCGCGGGCGAGAACGGTCCATGCGACGCCGACCTTGGTCAGTGTGTCGGAACAGAGCTTGCGGATGTCATCGGACTTGTTGGTGAAGAAGTACCGTGGGTACTCGTAGCGCTTGCGCTCGCCGCCGACCATCCGCGTCGTCCAGTTGGTGATCCGGCACCCGTCGGAGTGGATCAGACCGCGGAGGAACTCCCAGGGGTGCGCGTCCACGATCTCCTGCTGCCACGGTTCGAGGGCGATCTGCCGCTCGTGCTTCTTGCCGGGGCCGTGCTGGGGAAACATGCACCATAAGTGCTTCGAGTAGACCTTTACGTTGTGACAGCCGGTCTTCCGGACGCGGCACACGGAGTTCTCTGGGAACACCGCCCGCATCGCGGCTTCGCATTCGTTCATGAGGCCCGGCCAACTGTCGTCGCACGTGATCATGAGATTCGGAACACGGTGCTCCGAGTACTGGATGATGTGGCCGTCGCCGAGGTAGAGAGCCAAGAGGTAGGCGTAGGTCGCCCGATCGAGAGCACGCCCGTCGCACCGCGGGCACTTCGGGCTGTGAGCACCCGGGCACTCCCCGCGTTTGGCGCGGTCCATGTGCCGCCAGTAGCTGATTGTGCCGATGGGGACGCCCATGGCTCGGGCCACATCCGCGTTCTTCGCCCCCGCGCGGAGTTGCGTGAGGGCCTTCTGTCGCACATCTGTGCCATGGAAGATCATGACGTCACTGTGCGTCGCGGCTGATGAGCTTGGGGTGAAAACGTGCGGGATTCACGCGAAGGTGAAAATCCGCTTGTTCGGTGGTGCCGGGTGCGGGATTCGAACCCGCAAGCCCTTTCGGGCAGATGTGTTTGAGACATCCGTGTATGCCGTTCCACCAACCCGGCTGATGGCACAGACACCATACCGTGTGAGTAACGATGGCCGCCCCTAGGTAGGCTGCAATGGCACCACCTGCCAGAACGAGGAGTCCCGTGAGCGCCGCCGAGCCCGAGCAGCCCGTCGTCGATGACGATCAGTCGCATGTCCCGCCGCTGACCACGCGCGTCGTGATCGCCGAGGACGAGGCCCTCATCCGTCTCGACCTCAAAGAGATGCTGGAGGAGGAGGGCTACACCGTCGTCGGCGAGGCCGGTGACGGGCAGACCGCGGTGGAGCTGGCCCGGGAGCACCGTCCCGATCTGGTGATCCTGGACGTGAAGATGCCCGTGCTGGACGGGATCTCGGCGGCCGAGAAGATCGCCGAGGAGAGCATCGCGCCGGTGCTGATGCTGACCGCGTTCTCGCAGCGCGAGCTGGTGGAGCGGGCGCGGGACGCGGGTGCGATGGCATATCTGGTCAAGCCGTTCTCGAAGAGCGATGTCGTGCCGGCGATCGAGATGGCGGTGAGCCGGTTCACCGAACTGAAGGCGCTGGAGAAGGAGGTCGCGGACCTCACGCAGCGGCTGGAGACGCGGAAGCTGGTGGACCGTGCGAAGAGCGTTCTGCAGACGCAGTACGGGCTGACGGAGCCGGCGGCGTTCCGGTGGATCCAGAAGACGTCGATGGACCGGCGGCTGTCGATGCAGCAGGTCGCGGAAGCGGTCATCGAGGACGCCGAGGAGAAGAAGCAGGCGAAGCAGCAGCAGAAGAGGGATTAGCGGCTGCGTGGAGTTGGGTGGGCGGCCCCGTACCGGTGATCGGTGCGGGGCCGTTCGCGTGTCCGGGGGTGGGTGGGGCGGCGGGGGTCAGTCCTCGCCGAGGTAGGTCTTGCGGACGGATGCGTCGTGGAGGAGGTGGGCGCCGGTTCCGGAGAGGGCGATGCGGCCGGTTTCCATGACGTGGGCTTCGTCGGCGAGGGTGAGGGCGGCCTGGGCGTTCTGTTCGACGAGCAGGATGGTGGTGCCCTGGGTGCGGAGTTCGCGGATGGTGTCCATGATCTTCTGCATCATGATCGGGGAGAGCCCCATGGAGGGTTCGTCGAGCATGAGGAGTTGGGGGCGGGACATCAGGGCGCGGCCCATGGCGAGCATTTGCTGTTCGCCGCCGGAGAGGGTGCCGGAGGGTTGGCGGCGGCGTTGGCCGAGGATGGGGAAGAGGTCGTAGACGCGGTGGATGTCGGCGGCGATGCCGGCGGTGTCCTTGCGGAGGAAGGCGCCGAGTTGGAGGTTCTCGGCGACGGTGAGGCGGGGGAAGAGGCGGCGGCCTTCGGGGGAGTGGGCGAGGCCGCGTTCGACGATCTTGTGGGCGGGGAGGTCGTTGAGGGGGCGGCCGTCGAAGGTGATCTTTCCGGTGCGGGGGGTGAGGAGGCCGGAGAGGGTGCGCAGGGTGGTGGTTTTGCCGGCGCCGTTGGTGCCGATGAGGGTGACGACCCGGCCTGCCGGGACGGTGAAGGAGATGCCTTTGACGGCTTCGATCTTGCCGTAGGCGACGCGGAGGTCCTCGACTTCGAGGAGTGCGGTCATGGGGTGGCTCCGGTGTTGTCGGCTCCGGTGTCGTCGGTGGCGGCCGGGGTTTCTCCTGGTGGGGTGGTGGGGTCGGTGGGGGTGCCGAGGTAGGCGGCGATGACGCGTTCGTCGGCTTGGACGGTGTCGGCGGTGCCTTCGGTGAGTTTGCGTCCTTGGACGAGGACGGCGACGCGGTCGCAGAGGGTGAAGACGAAGCGCATGTCGTGCTCGATGACGAGGACGGCGGTGCCCTGTGCGCGGATGGCGTGGACGAGGTCCCGGGTGGCGCGGGTTTCCTGGGGGTTCATGCCGGCGGTGGGTTCGTCGAGGAGGAGGAGTCCGGGTTCGCTGGCGAGGGCGCGGGCGATTTCGAGCTTGCGTTGTTCGCCGTAGGGGAGGTTGCGGGCGAGGTGGTCGCGGTGGGCGGCCAGGCCGGTGAAGTCGAGGAGTTCCAGGGCGCGTTGTGCGCTGTCGCGTTCGGCTTTGCGGAAGCCGGGGGTGCGCAGGAGTGCTGACCAGAGTCCTTCCTTGGTGCGGGTGTGGCGTCCTACGAGGACGTTTTCGAGGACGGTCATGTTGGCGAAGAGGCGGATGTTCTGGAAGGTGCGGGCGATGCCGGCCCGGGTGACGAGGTGGGGTTTGCGGGAGAGGGGGGTGCCTCGGTAGCTGATGGTGCCCTGGGTGGGGGTGTAGAGGCCGGTGAGGCAGTTGAAGAGGGTGGTTTTCCCGGCGCCGTTGGGGCCGATGAGGCCGAGGATTTCGTGGGTGTTGATGGTGAGGTCGACGTGGTGTACGGCGGTGAGTCCGCCGAAGCGCATGGTGACGCCGTTGGCTTCGAGGAGGGTGCCGGTGGTGGTTGTGGGTGTGGTCATGGTGGGTCACGCCTTTGCCTGGGTGGCGCCGAGGGGGGTGGTGGGGTCGGTGCGGCGCCGGTCGGGGGCGTCGGGTGCGGTGGGGTCGTGGAATTCGAGTTGTTTGCGGCGGTCGGGGATGAGTCCTTCGGGGCGGAAGCGCATGAGGAGGACGAGGGCGAGGCCGAAGAGGAGGAGTTGGTAGTCCTGGAGGAAGTCGAGTTTGGCGGGGATGAGGAAGAGGAGGGCGGCGCCGACGAGGGGACCGCTGAGGGTGCCCATGCCGCCGAGGATGACGGCGGCGAGGAGGAAGGCGGAGTTGGGGGGTTGGGGGCCGGCGAACTGGAACTGTTCGGGGGTGGCGGTGGTGACGACGTGGGCGTGGACGGTGCCGGCGAGTCCGGCGAGGGCGGCGCCGAGGGCGAAGGCGAGGAGGCGTAGTCGGAAGCTGTTGATGCCCATGGCGACGGCGGCGGTTTCGTCTTCGCGGATGGCGATCCAGGCGCGGCCGATGCGGGAGTCGGCGGCGCGGCGGAAGACGAGGACGACGAGGGCGGTGACGAGGATCATGAGCAGGTAGTAGTTGCCGTAGGGGGCGAGGGGGGTGCCGAGGACGGTGTGGGGTCGGCCGAAGTTGAAGCCGAGGATTTCGAGGTTGGGGATGTTGGGGATGCCCATGGCGCCGTTGGTGATGTCGGGGCCGGTGGTGCCGTTGAGGTTGAGCATGGCGATGCGGAAGATTTCGCCGAAGCCGAGGGTGACGATGGCGAGGTAGTCGCCGCGGAGGCGGAGGGTGGGGGCGCCGATGAGGACGCCGAAGGCGAGGGAGGCGGTGGCTCCGGTGAGGAGGGCTGCCCAGAAGGGGAAGTGGAGGCCGAGGGCGGATTCGGGGGAGCCGGAGACGAGGGCCGCGGCGTAGGCGCCGACGCCGAGGAAGGCGACGTAGCCGAGGTCGAGGAGTCCGGCGAGGCCGACGACGACGTTGAGGCCGAGGGCGACGGTGGCGAAGATCAGGATGTTGGCGCCGACGATGGTGTATTGGTCGGTGTCCTGGGTGAAGGGGAAGGCCGCGGCGGCGAGGAGTGCGGTGGTGAGGGCGGCGCCGCGGTGCCGGTGGGTGAGTTGGGTGAGGCGGGCGGTGAGTCCGGCGCGGCCCAGGGCGGGGACGGCGAGTGCGATGAGGATGAGGTAGCCGATGAAGGGGGCGCCGTCGTCGGTGTCGATGCCGTAGGTGAAGGCGAGGAGTGCGGCGGCGTGGGTGGCGGCGATGGTCAGGATCTCGGCCCGGGGCGGGAGTTGGCGGGTGGGTGGCCTCAGGGGGGTGGCGGCGAGGGCGGCGGTGAGGCGCTGCCGGGGGCCGGTGGGGGGTGGGGCGGTGGGGTGGTCGGGGGGTAGGGCGAGGGCGCCGAGGAGGGTGGTGAGGGAGGTGATGGCGGCGGCGATGCCGCCGGGTTCGAGGTTGACGAGGCCGCCGAGGTGGAGGGCGATGGCGGCGAGGGTGAACCAGGTTGTGGTGAAGGTGGCGAGGGCGGCGAGGAGGGTGGGGGCGTTGCGGCCGGCGGGGGTGAGCCAGCGCAGTCCGCGGACGCCGAGTGCGGAGGCGGTGAGGAGGAGGGTGAGGAGGGCGCCGGTGAGGGTGGTGAGTTGGAGGCCGGCCGGGGCGCCGTAGTGGGTGAGGTCGCCGGGGAAGTCGCTGGTCCAGGTCCAGGCGAGGGCGGTGGTGGCGGCGGTGGTGAGGGCGCCGGCGGCGGTGGTGAGGCGGGCGGTCTTCTCGGGGAGGGGGAGGAGGCCGGTGGTGGTAGGGGTGGTGGTCATCGGTATCACGCCCGATCCGCGACGCGTTCGCCCAGGAGGCCCTGTGGTCTGAGGAGGAGTACGAGGATGAGGAGGACGAAGGCCCAGACGTCCTTCCAGGCTCCGCCGCCGAACTGCTGCATGCCGGGGATGTGCTCGACGTAGGCGGTGGCGAGGGCTTCGGCGATGCCGAGGACGAGGCCGCCGAGCATGGCGCCGTAGATGTTGCCGATGCCGCCGAGGACGGCTGCGGTGAAGGCTTTGAGGCCCATGATGAAGCCCATGCGGAACTGGACCTCGCCGGTGCGCAGTCCGTAGGCGACGGCGGCGACGCCGGCGAAGGCGGCGCCGATGGCGAAGGCGAGGACGATGACGCGGTCGGTGTTGATGCCCATGAGCCGGGCGGTGTCGGGGTCCTGGGCGGTGGCCTGCATGGCGCGTCCGCTGCGGGTGCGGGTGACGAAGAGGCCGAGGGCGGTCATGCAGAGGGGGGCGGCGAGGAGGACGAAGAGGTCGCCGCGTTGGACGGTGGCGCCGAGGAGGGTGAGGGCGTGGCCTTTGAACTGGGGGAAGACGCGGGCTTGTTTGCCGTCGGGGTACCACTTCCAGATGGCCTGCTGGAGGGCGATGGACAGGCCGATGGCGGTGATGAGGGGGGCGAGGCGGGGTGCGCCGCGCAGCGGGCGGTAGGCGAAGCGTTCGGCTGCGACGCCGATGAGGACGGAGACGGTGATGCCGCCGAGGAGCATGGCGGGGAGGGCGAGGGTGAGGCTGGTGCCGGTGGGGAGGGCGAGGTGGACGGTGAGGGCGCCGAAGCCGCCGACCATGAAGATCTCGCCGTGGGCGAAGTTGATGAGCTGGACGATGCCGTAGACCATCGTGTAGCCGATCGCGATGAGGCCGTACATCGCGCCGAGGATGAGTCCGTTGGCCAGCTGTTGCGGCAGTTCGGTCACCGCGGGGCCTCCGTGGGGTGGGAAGGTGTGGGTTTCCGTGGTGCCGGGGGCCGCGCCGGGGCGGGGGTGGGGGCCGGGCGCGGCCCGGAGCGCTGGGGCCGGTGTGGCGGGTGTGGCCGGTCGGCTCGTGTCGTCAGCTTTTGTCGAACTTCTTGAATTCGGCGCTGAAGCGGGAGATCCAGGCGCCCTTGTCGACCTGGTAGGCGGTGATCATGGTGTTGGTGGTGTCGCCGTATCGGTCGAAGGCGACGTGGCCGGTGACGCCGTCGAAGGCGACCTTGTTCATGGCGTCGGTGACTTTTTTGCGGGCGTCGTCGGGGAGTTTGCCGCTGTTGCCGGTGACGACGTTCTTGACGGCTTGGATGAGTGCCCAGGTGGCGTCGTAGGTGGAGCCGCCGTATGCCTCGTATGCCTCCTTGAAGCCGGCTGCTTTGTAGTCGGCGATGAACTTCTTTGCGGAGGGGAGCTGTTCGACGGGTTTGCCGACGGAGGACGCGTAGTCGCCCTGAGCTTTTTTGTTGAGTTTGATGTAGTCGGCGCTGTACATGCCGTCGCCGCCCATGAGGGGGGCGGTGACGCCGCCGTCCTTGAGCTGCTGGCTGAGGGGGCCGGAGGCGGGGTATTCGCCGCCGTAGAAGACGAGGTCGGGGGCGGCGGCCTTGGCCTGGGCGACGACGGCTTTGAAGTCGCGGTCGTCGGGGCTGATGTGCTCGGTGCCGGCGATGGTGCCGCCGAGTTTGCCGAATTGGTCCTTGAAGGAGGAGGCGAGGCCGACGCCGTAGGTTTTCTGGTCGTCGATGACGTATGCCTTTTTGGCCTTGATCTTTTCCCAGGCGTACTGGCCGTCGAAGGCGCCTTGCACTTCGTCGGTGGTGGCGGTGCGGAAGTAGGTGGGGAACTGGCGGACGCGGTGGTTCTGCTTCCAGTCCTTGCCCTGGGTGAGGTCGGGGGTGGTGTTGGCCGGGGATATCAGGGTGAGGTTGTTCTGCTGGGAGACCTGCTGCATGGACTGGGCGACGCCGGAGTTGAGCGGGCCGACGATGCCGAGGACGTTCTTGTCGCCGGCGAGTTTGGTGGCGTTCTGCTGGCCGGCGTTGGGCAGTGCCTTGTCGTCGAGGGCTTCGAGCGTGAAGGCGATGCCCTTGACCTCGCCGGTCTTGTTGGCGGTGTCGACGGCGAGTTGGGCGGAGTTGCGGATGCCGAGGCCCAGGGCGGAGAGTTCGCCGGTGGTGGGGGCGTCGAGGCCGATGGTGACGGTGGTTTTTCCGCCGTCGCCGTTCTTGGTGTCGCTGCGGGTTCCGCAGGCGGTGAGGGTGAGGGCGCCGGTGGTGAGTGCGGTGGTGATGAGGAGCAGGGCACGGTGACGCACGATCTGTCCTTTCCCTGGCCGCGGCCACGGCTGTCGCCTGGCCGGATCGCGCGCCGGGCCCGTTTCGGGGTGGTGGGGGCGTCCGTGCTCGCAGCGCGCCCGGCGGCGCGGTGACTGGCGGTGCACTCTAGAGCGGTGTCGGGTGGGCCGGAACGGGCGCAGTCGAGGATGTGACGCTCTTGTTATGGCCTTCGATGAGCGTTTTGCCGTTGTGGTCCTTACCGTGGCGTGCCCGCCGCGCGGAGGGTGAACTCGCACTTCCCCAGGGGAATTTGGGCTTCCGGGACGGTTATGCCTCCGGCATCCGGGGGGCGCGGCCGGAGGCGGGCGGCCCGCGAGCCGCCCGCGCGGCGCGCGTGTTACGCGGCGTTACCGGAATGTGTGCGGCCCCGCCCCGGGAAGCCCGGGTGCGGGGCCGTGCCGGCGGGCGCCAGGAGCCCGCCGCGGTGGTGTGAGCGCGACGTCAGGAGCGGTAGAGGTCCTGGTCGACGTCGCGCAGCAGGCAGGTCAGCCGGGCGGTGCACACCCGCTTGTCCTGCTCGTCGGTGATGACGATTTCGTAGGTGGCGGTGGACCGGCCGCGGTGCACGGCGGTGGCGACACCGGTGACCAGCCCGGAGCGGACCCCGCGGTGGTGGGTGCAGTTGAGGTCGACGCCGACCGCGGCCTTGGTGGGGCCGCCGTGCAGCATGGACCCGACGGAGCCGAGCGTTTCGGCCAGTACGGCGGAGGCGCCGCCGTGCAGCAGCCCATAGGGCTGGGTGTTGCCCTCCACGGGCATGGTGCCGACGACCCGGTCCGGGGCGGCCTCGATCACCCGCACGCTCATCCGCTCACCGAGGTGCCCGGCGGAGAAGAGCGACGGCAGGTCGACGCCGACGTCGGACCACTGGTCGAGGACCTCCTGCGGGAACTTGATCGTGCTCTGCTCACCCATGGACTGCTCCGTTTCGCTCGGCCTCGCGCCCTCGGTCGCCGCGGATCCGCGGCCGTTCCTGTCAGGCCGCCGGGCGGGCGCCCGGCGCGGGGTTGTTCGTTCCCGGCCAACCGGGACGTGTCGGGATGTCGTGCGGCGGGTCAGCCGCGCTGCGCCGGCTCCAGGCGTACCACCACGGACTTGGCGGCCGGGGTGTTGCTGATGTCGGCGGTGTGGTCCAGCGGGATCAGGACGTTGGTCTCGGGGTAGTAGGCGGCGGCGCAGCCGCGGGCGGTGGGGTAGTGCACCACCCGGAAGCCGGGGGCGCGCCGCTCGCTGCCGTCGGTCCACTCGCCGACCAGGTCCGCGTACGCGCCGTCCGCGAAGCCCAGCCGGCCGGCGTCGTCGGGGTTGACGAGCACCACGCGGCGTCCGTTCCTGATGCCGCGGTAGCGGTCGTCGAGGCCGTAGATGGTGGTGTTGTACTGGTCGTGGGAGCGCAGCGTCTGGAGCAGCAGGCGTCCTTCGGGGGCGGTGGGGTACTCCACGGGGGCGGCGGTGAAGTTGGCCTTGCCGGTGGCGGTGGGGAAGCTGCGGCTGTCGCGGGGGGCGTGCGGCAGGGCGAAGCCTCCGGGGCGGGCGACCCGGGCGTTGAAGTCCTCGAAGCCCGGCACCACACGGGAGATCCGGTCGCGGATCACCGCGTAGTCCTCCTCGAACTCCTCCCAGGGGGTGCGGCTGTCCGGGCCGAGGACGCGCCGCGCGAGACGGGCGACGATCGCGATCTCGGACAGCAGGTGCGGGCCGGCGGGCGCCAGCCGGCCGCGTGAGGCGTGCACCATGCCCATGGAGTCCTCGACCGTCACGAACTGCTCGCCGCCTGCCTGGAGGTCGCGTTCCGTACGGCCCAGGGTCGGCAGGATCAGGGCGCGGGCGCCGGTGATCGTGTGCGAGCGGTTGAGCTTGGTGGAGACGTGCACGGTGAGGCGGGCGCGGCGCATCGCGGCCTCGGTGACCTCGGTGTCGGGTGTGGCGGAGACGAAGTTGCCGCCCATCGCGAAGAAGACCTTCGCCTGCCCGTCGCGCAGCGCGCGGATGGCGTGGACCACGTCGAGGCCGTGCTCCCGGGGCGGCGCGAAGCCGAACTCCTTCTCCAGGGCGTCGAGGAAGGCCGGCGCGGGCCGCTCGAAGATGCCCATGGTGCGGTCGCCCTGGACGTTGCTGTGGCCGCGCACGGGGCAGACGCCGGCGCCGGGGCGGCCGATGTTGCCGCGCAGCAGCAGGAAGTTGACGACTTCCCGGATGGTGGGGACGGCGTGCTTGTGCTGGGTCAGGCCCATCGCCCAGCACACGATCGTGCGTCGCGAGGCGAGGACCATGGCCAGGGCGCGCTCGATCTCCTGGCGGGTGAGTCCGGTGGCGCGCAGGGTCTCGGACCAGTCGTCGTCGGCGCGGGCCAGCGCCGCGAACTCCTCGAAGCCGTGGGTGTGTTCGCGGATGAACTCCTCGTCGACGGCGCCCGAGTCCGCGCCGGAGGCGCTCGACGACGCTTCCAGGATGAGGCGGTTGAGCGCGCGGAAGAGGGCCTGGTCGCCGCCGAGGCGCACCTGGAGGAAGAGGTCGGTCAGGGCGGTGCCGCCGCCGGCCAGGCCGCGCGGGGTCTGCGGGTTCTTGAAGCGCTCCAGGCCGGCCTCGGGCAGCGGGTTGATCGAGATGATCTTCGCGCCGCCGGCCTTCGCCTTCTCCAGGGCCGACAGCATCCGGGGGTGGTTGGTGCCCGGGTTCTGGCCGGCGACGATGATCAGGTCGGCCGTGTGGAGGTCCTCCAGCCGCACGCTGCCCTTGCCGATGCCGATGGTCTCGGTGAGCGCGGAGCCCGAGGACTCGTGGCACATGTTGGAGCAGTCGGGGAGGTTGTTGGTGCCGAACTCGCGGGCGAAGAGCTGGTAGAGGAAGGCGGCCTCGTTGCTCGTACGGCCGGAGGTGTAGAAGACGGCCTCGTCGGGGGAGTCGAGGGCGGTCAGCTCCTCGCCGATGATGTCGAACGCCCGCTCCCAGGAGACCGGTGCGTAGTGGTCGGCGCCCTCGGCCAGGTACATGGGGTGGGTCAGCCGGCCCTGCTGGCCGAGCCAGTAGCCGCTGCGGGAGGCGAGGTCCGCCACGGGGTGGGCGGCGAAGAAGTCCGGGGTGACGCGCCGGAGGGTGGCCTCTTCGGCGACGGCCTTGGCGCCGTTCTCGCAGAACTCGGCGGCGTGCCGCTTGTCGCCCTCGGGCCAGGCGCAGCCAGGGCAGTCGAACCCCGTCTTCTGGTTGACCCGCAGCAGGGTGAGGGCGGTGCGGCGGACGCCCATCTGCTGCTGGGCGGCGCGCAGCGTGTGCGCGAGGGCCGGCAGGCCGGCGGCGGCGTGCTGGGGTGCGCTCACCTTCGGCGCGTCCTGGACGGGGTCCGACGCGGGCGGCTTGCCTGCCATGTCGCTCTCCCTTGAGCCGTGTGCCGGGCCCGCTCCGCGGATCGCGGCGATCGTTGCCGTACGCATCTGATTCGTGCGCCTCCGATCCTGTCATGGACGCGGGTGGGGGAGTAGGGGGGATCTTGGAGTGCGGCCGGGCCGCGGCACCGGCCGCCCGGAAGGCCGCCGTCCGGGCCGCCGCCGCCGCGGCCCGGACGGCGGCCGGCGCCCCCGCCGCAGGCCGTCGCGGCGGGGATTGTCAGTGGGGCGTGGCAGGATCGGGGGCGTGGCAGCAAAGGCAGCGAAGAAGAGCGAAGCGACCGGTACCGAGGCGGCGGCGGGCGGCCGTCCGCGCCTGCTCCTGATGGACGGGCATTCCATGGCATACCGGGCGTTCTTCGCCCTGCCCGTGGAGAATTTCACGACCGCGTCGGGGCAACCGACCAATGCGATCTACGGCTTCGCGTCGATGCTCGCGAACACCCTGCGCGACGAGGCGCCCACGCACTTCGCGGTGGCGTTCGACGTCTCCCGCAAGACCTGGCGGTCCGAGGAGTTCCCCGAGTACAAGGCGAACCGCTCCAAGACCCCCGACGAGTTCAAGGGCCAGGTCGAGCTGATCGGCGAGCTCCTCGACGCCATGCACGTCAAGCGCTTCGCCGTGGAGGGCTTCGAGGCCGACGACGTCATCGCCACCCTGACCACCCAGGCCACGGCCCAGGGCTTCGAGGTCGCGATCGTCACCGGCGACCGCGACTCCTTCCAACTGGTCTCCGACGACGTCACGGTCCTCTACCCCACCAAGGGCGTCTCCGAGCTGACCCGCTTCACCCCCGAGAAGGTCGCCGAGAAGTACGGCCTCACCCCCGCCCAGTACCCGGACTTCGCGGCCCTGCGCGGCGACCCGTCCGACAACCTCCCCGGCATCCCCGGCGTCGGCGAGAAGACCGCCACCAAGTGGATCAGCCAGTTCGGTTCCTTCGCGGAGCTGGTGGAGCGCGCCGACGAGGTCAAGGGCAAGGCGGGGCAGAACCTCCGCGACCACCTGGAGTCGGTGAAGCTCAACCGCCGGCTGACCGAGATGGTCCGCGACGTCGCACTGCCCTGCGGCCCCGCCGACCTCACCCGCCAGGCATACGACCGCGAGGCCCTGAAGGTCTTCCTCAACGCCCTGGAGATCCGCAACCAGGGCCTGCGCGACCGGCTGCACGCCGTGGACCCGGGAGCGGAGGAGACCGCCGACCAGGCCGAGCCGGCCGCCGGCGTCGCCGTGGACGGTACCGTCCTCGGCACCGGCGAACTCGCCCCGTGGCTCGCCGAGCACGGCACCGGCCCGCTGGGCGTGGCCACCGTGGACGTCTGGACGCTGGGCAGCGGAAGCGTCGCCGAGGTCGCGCTGGCCGCCGCCGGCGGCCCGGCCGCCTGGTTCGACCCGGCCCAGCTGGACGAGGCCGACGAGCGCGCCTTCGCCGCCTGGAGCGCGGACGCCGCCCGCCCCAAGGTGATGCACAACGCCAAGGGCCTGATGCGGGTCTTCGGCGAGCACGGCTGGCGCATCGACGGCGTCACCATGGACACCGCACTGGCCGCCTATCTGGTCAAGCCCGGCCGCCGCTCCTTCGCGCTGGACGCCCTCTCCCTCGAATACCTGGGGCGCGACCTCGCCCCCGCCGCGGCCGGCGACGGCCAGCTGGCGTTCGGCGCCGACGAGGAGGCCGAGGCCGAGGCCCTGATGGGGCAGGCCCGCACCGTCCTCGACCTGGGGACGGCGTTCGGGACGAAGCTGGCGGAGGTCGGCGCCGCCGAGCTGCTGCGCGAGGTGGAGCTGCCCACCAGCGAGCTGCTGGCCCGTATGGAGCGGGCCGGCATCGCCGCCGACCGCGGCTGGCTGGAGCGGATGGAGCAGCAGTTCGCGGGCGCCGTGCAGCAGGCCGTGAAGGAGGCCCACGCCGCCGCGGGCCACGAGTTCAACCTCGGCTCGCCCAAGCAGCTCCAGGAGGTCCTCTTCGGCGAACTGGGCCTGCCCAAGACCAAGAAGACCAAGACCGGCTACACCACCGACGCGGACGCGCTGGCCTGGCTGGCGACGCAGACCGACAACGAACTCCCGGTGATCATGCTCCGCCACCGGGAGCAGGCCAAGCTGCGCACGACCGTCGAGGGCCTGATCAAGACCATCGCCGCCGACGGCCGGATCCACACCACCTTCAACCAGACCGTGGCGGCCACCGGCCGGCTGTCCTCCACCGACCCGAATCTGCAGAACATCCCGGTGCGGACGGACGAGGGCCGGGCGATCCGCCGCGGCTTCGTCGTCGGCGACGGCTTCGGCTCGCTGCTGACGGCCGACTACAGCCAGATCGAACTGCGGGTGATGGCTCACCTCTCCGAGGACGAGGGCCTGATCGAGGCGTTCACCTCTGGCGAGGACCTGCACACCACCGTCGCCTCGCACGTCTTCTCGGTCGCCAAGGACCAGGTCGACCCGGAGATGCGCCGCAAGATCAAGGCGATGTCCTACGGCCTGGCCTACGGCCTGTCGGCGTTCGGCCTCTCCCAGCAGCTGGGCATCCAGCCCGATGAGGCCCGCAAGCTGATGGACAACTTCTTCGAGCGGTTCGGCGGCGTCCGCGACTACCTCCAGCGCGTCGTCGAGGAGGCCCGCGCCACCGGCTACACCGAGACGATGCTCGGCCGCCGCCGCTACCTCCCCGACCTCAACAGCGACAACCGCCAGCGCCGCGAGATGGCCGAGCGGATGGCGCTGAACGCCCCGATCCAGGGCACCGCCGCCGACATCGTCAAGATCGCCATGCTGCGGGTCGACACGGCCCTGCGCGCCGCGAAGCTGACGTCGCGGATGCTGCTCCAGGTCCACGACGAAATCGTGGTCGAGGTGGCCCCCGGGGAGCACACCGAGGTCGAGGAGCTGGTCCGCCGCGAGATGGCCGGCGCGGTCGAGCTGAGCGCCCCGCTGGACGTCTCGGTCGGCTACGGCAAGGACTGGGAGTCCGCGGCGCACTAGGTGTGCAGCACAACAGGCCGGCGCGTCCCCGCGACGCAACACGACGGCGCGGCCCGTGCGATGAGCGCGGGCCGCGCCGTCGTGTGCGTAGGGGCCGGAGGTCAGGCCGCCGGCTCCGCGCCCGCGCCCGACGGCTGCCCCGGCGCGCACCCGCCCGCCGCCCGCTCCCGAGGGGCGCGCCGCTGGAGGAGCCGCGCGGCCAGCGCGTATCCCAGTAGTCCTGCCATGAGCCCCGCGCCCGCACCGAAGAGCAGGTCCGGGACGTAGTCGAACCAGCCCACCGTCGCGCCGTGGACGGCATACGCCCGCGCGGTGCGGTAGGCGCCGCCGAGCAGCGTGCACACCACGACCGGCGCGGTCAGCAACAGCCGCAGCCGCAGCGCCGGTTCGGGCACCGCGGGCACCGGCGCAGCCGGTACGGCGGCCCCGTCGGGCCCGACCGCCCCGGCCCCGGAAACCGGGCCGCCGGCCGCCGTACCGCCCCGCTCGCCGCGCAGCACCGCCCACAGGAACCACCCGATCCCCGCCAGCGCCAGCGCCGACGTCCCGTACTGGAGGTACATGGCGATCGGCCGGCCGCCCACCACGGTGTTCAGCACGGGCACCAGCCGCGTGCCCCAGCGGCCGGGGTGGGTGAAGGCGTCCCAGACGACATGCGTGACGGATCCCAGCACCGCCGACAGGAAGAACCAGCCTGCCAGCACGGTGCGTTCACGGGTCCCGCGCGGCGTCCAGGGGCGACCGCGGGCGAAGGCGTGCAGCCGTCCCCGCCCGGCTCGCGGCAGCAGCGCCGGCAGCGGTTCGCGCAGCAGCAGCCAGCCGCCGACCAGGGCCGCGGTGATCAGGACATCCACGGTCAGCACGCCGGGCAGGGAGTGGGTGACCGTGCCGAACGCCATACCGCCCGGAACGACGGTGTCCGTGTAGAACGGCAGGTCCGGTGCGAAGGAGCCCGCGACCAGTGCGGAGGCGACCAACGGGCCGCGGGCGGCGCCGGTTTGCCGGATGAACGGAAGGACAGCGGCGGCATGACTGAGGGTGAACGGCATCTGCGGCTCCTCGATCGATTCGGTTCATTATGTGGCCGATGTGAGTGGTATATGTGGCCGAGCGGAGTGGTGGCCGTGCGGCCCGAGTTGTCGTAGTGTCACCGGAGTTGGGCGCCGGGGGCGCACACGCGGCGTCCCGCACGACGGCGACGCACCACACGGCAGTCAGGCACCCGCGACAGGTAGGCGCGCGGCAGGTCAACGCGGAGGTACGGCACTGATGGCAGCCACATTCCGGCGGCGGCTCCACAGGGGAGCGGCCTCGACGGCCGTGGCGGCACTGGCGCTGGCCACCCTGACCGCCTCCCAGACACCGGGCGCCGCGGCCCGCGCCGCCCACCGGGAACAGGCCACCCCCACGCCGCCCGCCGACCCCCCCATCGACGGCGGCTCGCCGTACTACACCGATCCGCCGCCCCGCAACAACCCCGCACCGCCCAAGGGTTCGGGCCACCCCGGCGGCGGCAAGGTCGTCACCGGCCCCTCCCAGGCAGGCATCCCGGCCACCGTCCTCGCCGCCTACAAGAGCGCCGAGGCGCGCATCCACGCCTCCGCCCCGGGCTGCCGGCTGCCCTGGCAACTGCTCGCCGCGATCGGTGAGGTGGAATCCGGCCAGGCCCGCGGCGGAGCTGTCGACGCCCAGGGCACCACCCTCCAGCCCATCCTCGGCCCGGTGCTCGACGGCCACGGCTTCGCCCTGATACCCGACACCGACGGCGGACGCTACGACGGAGACCCCGTCCACGACCGCGCCGTCGGCCCGATGCAGTTCATCCCGTCGACCTGGTCCAAGGGCGGCCCCAACGGCACCGGTTGGGGCGCCGACGGCAACGGCGACGGCATCAAGGACCCCAACAACATCTTCGACGCCGCCCTCGCGGCCGGCCACTACCTCTGCGCCGGTGGCCGCGACCTGACCGTACCGGCCGACCTGGACCGCGCCGTCCTCGGCTACAACGACTCCACCGACTACCTCCGCACGGTGCTGTCCTGGTACGCGTTCTACCGCAAGGGCACGTACGAGGTCCCGGACGGCAAGGGCACGCTGCCCGTACGGCGCGGCGGCACCGGTCGGGGCGAGCAGGGCCAGCAGAGCGGCGGCGCGACGCACCCCGACCGCGGCGCCGGTGCCCCGAACGGCCGGCCCCCGGCGCCCGGAGGCACCCCGCACGGACCGGCCACCCCGGCCCCCACCCCGAAACCCACGCCCACGCCGAAGCCAACGCCTACGCCGACGCCCCCGGCCGAACCCGCACCGCTCACCGCCCTCGAACGGGCCGGCGGCAAGGACGGCGGCGACGGCAAGGAGCTCACGGCCACCGCGGGCGGCGAGTTCGCCACCTCCCCGCAGGTCCGCGCCAAGGACGCCGCGGGCAAGCCGGTCGCCGGCGCCCCCGTCCGCTTCACCCTCAGCGGCGACACCGCAGCCCGCTTCCCCGGCAACGCGACCGCCGTCACCGTCACCACCGGCAAGGACGGCCTGGCCACCGCCCCCCGGCTGCGCGCGGGCGACGAGGCCGGCGCCTTCACCGTCCGCGCCACCGCCGTCGGCCGCGACGTGCCCGCCGTCGACTTCGCCGCCACCGTCACGGCCAGGCCGGCACCGAAGGCCGACACACTCGCCCGCACCTCCGCCAAGAAGCTCCGGACCACCGCCGGCACGGCCTACGCGGACGACGCCGTCGAGATCAGGGCCACCTACCAGGGCAAGGCCGCGGCCGGGGTGGCGGTCACCGCGACGATGGTCACCGGCGACCCGAAGAAGCCCGTGCAGAACGACAAGGGCCCGTACTTCAAGGACCCCAAGGCCACCGGCGCCGACAAGGACAAGCCGGTCCGCACCCTGACCACCCTCACCACGGACGCCAACGGCCGGCTCACCCTCCCGAAGATCTACACCGACGCCCACCCCGGCACGTTCCAGCTGCGGCTGACCACCGCCGACGGCGCCGTCCTCACCGTCGAACTCACCGTCACCGCACCGGCCGGCGCCTGACCGCACCCGGCCCCGCACCCACCCCACCGCCGTCCCGCCCCGCCCCGGGGCGGGGCGGGGCGGGACGGCGGTGCAACGTGTTCTCATCTCCGCCCGCCGTTGCTACGGTGCCCCCGCCCTGACGCTGCCTCAGCTCAGTTCTCCGGGAGGACCGCCATGCGCGCCCTGACAGCAGCCGCGGTCGGACTCGCCGCGGCGCTCGCCCTCGTCCTCACCCTCACCGCCCTCGGCGCCCCCCAGAGCCACACCTCCCCCAAACCGCTGCTGACCACCGTCCCCGAGCACCCCTGAGGGAGGGACGCCACCGCCATGCCCCGAACCCCGCCCACCCGGCACCCCGCCCCCGCCAAGGGGATGCGCCGCACGGCGAGCCTCGTGCTGCTCGCCTTCGCCGTCTTCTTCACCGCCCTGTCCCCCCTGATGCGGTGGTACGCCTTCCCCCGACTCGCCAAGATCCCGCCCGGCCAATACCAGGACATGGTCCTGGAGGCCACCCCCGCCACCCTCATCGACTACGGCACCATGAAGGCCAAGCAGGTCCCCAAGGTCACCATCGTCCAGACCCTCAAGGGCAACGTCGCCGAAGCCCGGCGCATCAAACGGACCGCCGGCCGCGACGTCGTCGTCTGGGACACCCTCTCCTACGTGGCCGGCCCCGACGGCAACATGGTCTCCGAGGTCCCCGAGCGCTACATCTTCGACGCCCACTCCCAGGAACCCGTCCACGCCACAGGCGAGATGGTCGACGGCGACCCCGTACGCCGCGCCGGCATCGAGTACAAATGGCCGTTCCTCACCCAGAAGCGCGACTACACCTACTTCGACGCCCAGACCCGCACCTCCGCCCCCATCCACTACAGGGGAACCCGGACCTTCCACGGCCTGGAGGTCTACTACTTCGAGCAGACCATCCCCTGGACCAGGGTCCCGCTCCCCAAGAAGATGCCCGTCAAGGGCATCACCCCCCAGGCCGTCGAGAAAACGGGCACCACCCGCTGGTACACCACCACGCGGATGTTCTGGGTCGACCCCGTCACCGGCGCCCCCGTCAACGGCGAGGAAATCCACAAGGAAGAACTCCGCGGCGGCCAACTGCTGCCCGGCGGCGGCACCGTCACCGCTTTCGCCGGCCACGTCAGGATGCGGGACGACTACGTCAGGTCCACCGTCGCCCAGGTCACCGCCCAGCGCACCCTCGTCCTGCTGCTCACCAGCTACCTCCCCTGGGGCTTCCTGACCCTCGGCACCGCCCTGCTCGCGCTCAGCCTGCTCCTCGAAGCCCGCGGCCGGCAGCCGCGGAAGGCGATCGGAGCGGCGGAGACGGCGCAGGCGACGGGCGTTGTCAGTGGCAGCCCGTAACGTGGAGGCATGGCATCGACACAGTACGTGACCACCCGCCGGGCGTGCCGCCCGCACCACCCGCACCGGCAACGCACCGCCCGGAGCCCGCAGTTGACCCACCCGCCCGGTCGTGGCCGCCGCGCCACCGCCACCGCGCCGGACGGCCCCTCGCCCCCATCACCCCCGCCGAAGCCGCGCCGCCGTGTGCCGCGTCGGCTCCGCCGTCGAAGGGTCCTCCGGCCAGGGATGCTTGGGGTAGCGCCCCCGCAACTCCGCACGCACCGACCGGTAGCCGTCCCGCCAGAAAGACGCCAGATCCGCCGTCACCGCCGCCGGCCGCCCCGCCGGAGACAGCAGATGCACCAGCACGGGCACCCGCCCGCCCGCCACCCGCGGCGACTCCCGCAACCCGAACAACTCCTGCAACTTGACCGCCAGTACGGGCTGTTCGCCCCCGTAATCCACCCGCACCCGCGAACCGCTCGGCACCTCCAGGCGCTCCGGCGCCAGCTCCTCGAACCGCACCGCCTCACCCGTCGCCCACGGCAGCAGCCGCACCAGCGCCTGCCCCGCGTCGACCCGCTCCAGATCGGCCCGCCGCCGCGCCCGCCCGAGCTCCGGCCCCAGCCAGTCCTCCAGCCGCTCCAGCAGCACCGCATCCGACACATCCGGCCACGGATCCCCCAACTCCCGGTGCAGAAAGGCCATCCGCTCCCGCACCCCGGCCGCGGCGGCCGTCCACCGCAGCAGCCCCGGCCCCTCCCGCCGCAGGCCGTCGACGACCGCGGCGCGCAGCAGCCCCGGATCCGGCGCAGCCAGCGGCCGAGCCGCCAGCTCGATCGCCCCCAGCCGGGTCACCCGCCGCGCCACGACATCCCCATCCGCCCAGCGCACCTCCTCCCCGGAGGAACACAGCGCCCCGGCCGCCGCACGAGCGGTCTCCTCGTCGATCACCGCCGCGAGCCGGATCCGCGCGGACGCCGCCGCCACCGGCCGGTCCGCCACCGCCACCGCCAGCCACCGCGCATCCCGCAACCGCGACCCGTCACCGGCACCCGCCGGCTCGGCTCCGGTCCCGGACGCCATCAGATAACTCCCCGCCCCGCGCGCCCGCGCCACCCGCTCCGGAAACGCCAACGCCGCAACGAGACCCGCGACCGCATCGTCCGACCCCGCCCCGGCCCCGCCCGCCGAACCCGGCAGCCGATCCCCGGCCCCCGACGCGGCCCCCGCACCGGCACCCGGCTCGCCGACGGCCGACACCAGCCGCCGCGCCTCCTGCCGCCACCGCGCGGCGTACGCATCGCCACCCCGGCGCGCCGTCCGCCACGCCGCCGCCAGATCGTCCCCATAGGACCGCGGCGGCTCCTCGCTCAGCAGCGCCACGACCTCCGCCGCCCGCCGCACCCCGACCTCCCGCGCGCCGTCCAGCAGCGCACGGGCCAGCCGCGGATGCAGACCCAGCCGCGCCATCCGCACACCCCGCTCCGTCGCCCGGCCCGCCCCGTCCACCGCACCGATCGCCGCCAGCACCTCCCGCGCCGCCGCCAGCGCCCCGCCCGGCGGTGCGTCCAGCAGCGCCAGCCCCTCCGCCGACGGATCCCCCCAGCACGCCGCCTGCAGTGCGAACGCCGTCAGATCGGCCACCCTGATCTCCGGATCCGGGAACCGCGGCAGCCGCCCGTCCTCCCCCTCCGACCAGCACCGGTAGACCGCCCCCGGCGCCTCCCGCCCGGCCCGGCCCGCCCGCTGCCGAGCCGCCGCCCGCGACGCCCGCACCGTCGCCAGCGCACCGAGCCCCCGCGCGTGATCCTGCCGCGGCACCCGCGCCAGCCCGCTGTCCACCACCACCCGCACCCCCGGCACGGTCAGACTCGACTCCGCCACAGAGGTCGCCAGCACCACCCGCCGCACACCGCCCCCGCCGGCCAGCACCGCGTCCTGCACCTCCGCCGGCGCCCGCCCGTGCACCTGCAGCACCTCCGCGTCCACACCCGCCAACTGCCCCGCGACGCGCCCGATCTCGCCGACCCCCGGAAGGAAACACAGCACATCACCGGCCCGCTCACGCAACGCCCGCCGCACCACCCCCGCGACATGCGCCAGCAGCGCCGGATCCACCCGCATCCCGTGCGCCGGTGCCACCGGCCGCTCCGGAGGCGCCCACAGCACCTCCACCGGATGCGACACCCCCGCCGCCTCCACCACCGGTACCGGCCCCCCGGCGCCACCCAGCAGCCGCGCCCACCCCTCCGCGTCCGTCGTCGCCGACGCCGCCACCAGCCGCAGCTCCGGCCGCAGCGTCTCCCGCACATCCAGCAGGAACGCCGCACACGTATCCGCGTCCAGATGCCGCTCGTGGCACTCGTCCAGCACCACGACGTCCACCCCGGCCAGCTCCGGATCCCGCTGCAACCGCTGCAGCAGCACCCCGGTGGTCACCACCTCCACCGCCATACGGGCCCCCACCCGCCGCTCCCCGCGCACCGTGAAACCCACCGCCCCGCCGACCTGCTCACCCAACAGCCAGGCCATCCGCCGCGCCGCCGCGCGCGCCGCGATCCGCCGCGGCTCGGCCACCACCACCCGCCGCCGCGGCCCGCCGCCCGTCAGCCCGGCGAGCTCCAGCGGCACCAGCGTCGTCTTGCCGGTACCGGGCGGAGCACACAGCACCGCCGCACCGGCCCCGTCGAGGGCGGCACGCAGCGCGGGCAGCGCACTGCGCACGGGCAACTGGGCAAGGGCGGCGGCACCAGGGGTACCTCCGGCATCAGGGAGGGGGAGCGTCACGGCCCCAGTCTGCCGCCCCGCAAACCGGTACCCGCCCGCCGCCCCGACCCTCGCCGGCCCGCAGTCGCTACGCCGCCCCCGCCGTGCACACGAAGATCGCCGTCCCCGGGATCAGATGCCCGCGCAGCGGCGACCAGCCGCCCCACTCCTGGGTGTTCCAGTCGGGCCACTCCGGCTCCACGACGTCCTCCAGCCGGAAACCGGCCGCCACCACATCCCGCACCCGGTCACCCAGCGTCCGGTGATGCTCCACGTACACCGCCCGCCCGGCCTCGTCCTGCTCTACATACGGAGTCCGGTCGAAGTACGACGCCGCCACCGACAGCCCCTCCGGCCCCGGCTCGTCGGGAAACGCCCAGCGGATCGGATGCGTCACCGAGAAGACGAACCGGCCGCCCGGCCGCAGCACCCGCCGCACCTCTCGCAGCACCCGCACCGGATCCGCGACGAACGGCAGCGCCCCGTAGGCGGAACAGGCCAGATCGAAGCAGCCGTCGCGGAACGGCAGCGCCCCCGCGTCCGCCTCCACCAACGCGACGGCGTGCCCCACCGCCCCGTTCGCGATCCGCAGCGCGTGCTGCAACTGCCGGTGGGAGAGATCCAGCGCCACGGGCAGCGCACCCTGCGCCGCCAGCCAGCGGGAGCACTGCGCCGCGCCCGCCCCGATCTCCAGCACGCGGCGTCCCTTGAGCTCCGCGGCCGGACCCAGCAGCGCGGCGTCCGCCTCGTCGAGCCCCTCGGGCCCCCAGACGAACCGGTCGTCCCCGAGGAACGTGCCGTGCTCGCTCTGATACTCGTCCGCATTGCGGTCCCACCAGCCCCGGCTGGCTCGGCTGCTCTCGGCGTCCGAGGCGTCACGGCGGGTCGCCTCCGGCTCGTGCTCTTGGTTCATCGCGCCCGTCGTCGTAGTCTTCGCTGTGCTTGTCGCAGCGGGGGCCGCGGGGCTGTACGACCTCGCGGAACATCGCGTGTGCCGGTTATGGGGCGTTCCGCCCCGGGTGTGCGCCTTCGCGCATTGACCGTCTCCGGCTGCCCCCGTATGCTACAAGTTGCGCTGCGGGCCTGCGCGCCTCAGACGGAGCAGGCCGCGCTCGCATCTGTATGAATGTCCCCTCGGTTTTCGAGGCGTTTCGGATCGCTCCGGCTTTGCGGGGCCTCCGGATGATGCGCCTCTGACGCTGTCCGGCTTATGCAGAGGCGATACCGGCTCTCGGCGTAGCAGTACCTACGACTTCAATGTCCGTACCGGAGCCCTTTCCCACATGACGAGCAGCACCGAGACCACCGCCACCACCCCGCAGGTTGCGGTCAACGACATCGGTAACGAGGAAGCCTTCCTCGCCGCGATCGACGAGACGATCAAGTACTTCAACGACGGCGACATCGTCGACGGCGTCATCGTGAAGGTCGACCGGGACGAGGTCCTGCTCGACATCGGTTACAAGACCGAAGGCGTCATCCCGAGCCGTGAGCTCTCGATCAAGCACGACGTCGACCCCAACGAGGTCGTCGCCGTCGGTGACGAGATCGAAGCCCTTGTTCTCCAGAAGGAGGACAAGGAAGGCCGCCTGATCCTCTCGAAGAAGCGCGCCCAGTACGAGCGTGCCTGGGGCACCATCGAGAAGATCAAGGAAGAGGACGGCATCGTCACCGGTACCGTCATCGAGGTCGTCAAGGGTGGTCTCATCCTCGACATCGGCCTCCGCGGCTTCCTCCCGGCCTCCCTGGTCGAGATGCGCCGTGTCCGCGACCTGCAGCCCTACGTGGGCAAGGAGCTCGAGGCCAAGATCATCGAGCTGGACAAGAACCGCAACAACGTGGTCCTGTCCCGCCGCGCCTGGCTGGAGCAGACCCAGAGCGAGGTCCGCCAGACCTTCCTCACCACCCTCCAGAAGGGCCAGGTGCGCTCCGGCGTCGTCTCCTCCATCGTCAACTTCGGTGCCTTCGTGGACCTGGGTGGCGTGGACGGCCTGGTGCACGTCTCCGAGCTGTCCTGGAAGCACATCGACCACCCCTCCGAGGTCGTCGAGGTCGGCCAGGAGGTCACCGTCGAGGTCCTCGACGTCGACATGGACCGCGAGCGCGTCTCCCTGTCGCTCAAGGCCACCCAGGAAGACCCGTGGCAGCAGTTCGCCCGGACCCACCAGATCGGTCAGGTCGTCCCGGGTAAGGTCACCAAGCTCGTTCCGTTCGGTGCGTTCGTCCGCGTCGACGAGGGCATCGAGGGCCTGGTCCACATCTCCGAGCTGGCCGAGCGCCACGTCGAGATCCCGGAGCAGGTCGTCCAGGTCAACGACGAGATCTTCGTCAAGGTCATTGACATCGACCTGGAGCGCCGCCGCATCAGCCTCTCGCTGAAGCAGGCCAACGAGTCCTTCGGCGCCGACCCGTCGGCCGTCGAGTTCGACCCGACCCTGTACGGCATGGCCGCGTCCTACGACGACCAGGGCAACTACATCTACCCCGAGGGCTTCGACCCGGAGACCAACGACTGGCTGGAGGGCTACGAGGCCCAGCGCGAGGCGTGGGAGCAGCAGTACGCCGAGGCGCAGCAGCGCTTCGAGCAGCACCAGGCCCAGGTCATCAAGTCCCGCGAGGCCGACGAGCAGGCCGCGGCCGAGGGCGCTGCGGCTCCCGCGGCGGCCGGTGGCGGCCAGGCCGGCGGCGGCAACGTCTCCGGTGGCTCGTACTCCTCGGAGTCGGCGGACAACTCCGGCGCCCTGGCGTCGGACGAGGCCCTCGCCGCGCTCCGCGAGAAGCTGGCCGGCGGCCAGAGCTGACGCTCCACCCCGCTGCGCACTAGCTAGCTGAAGGGCGAAGGCCCGCTCCCTCCGGGGAGCGGGCCTTCGTCGTATACGGCGCACCGCAGGGTGGCACAC
>NZ_JBNHIN010000001.1:110988-182814 GCF_050054615.1 Streptomyces sp. YGL11-2 | reverse complement strand
CACCGCAGGGTGGCACACCGCGGTGCGCCACCCTGCGGTGCACCGGCGAGGATCCCGGCGGCCCACCAGAACGCCGGGGTGGAGCGCCGGGCTGGAACGCGGGGCGAACGCCGGGATCGAAATCTGCACGATGTCGCTCGTTGACCCTCTCACCGGTCCTGCCGCCCGCACCGGCCGCACCGCCCGAGCGCCCGTCCTGCCGACGTAGACCACCCTCACCCGTTCCACGCCCTCCTGAGAATCTGAGGGACAGTGGCCCGAAAAGCGTCGTGGACGGCGGAGTTCTGGACGGCCCCGCCCTTCCCGGAATCGCGAAAGTACACGCCCTCCGTGGCCAGGCCGCGAGCAGTGACCGCATCGAAGACGACACCGCTCCGGGTGGCCATCACGCTCCTCTTCCTGCCGCTGGTGGCGGTCCCCCTCGCCGGTCCAGTACGCAGCCCCATCCGGACGGACGTCGTGACGGTGCGGGGACGGTACCCGCCACCAGGGACGGGGCGGCGGAGACTGCGGTCAGCGGCCGACCGGGCACGCATTTCAACTTCCCTTCCGTGTACGAACGTTGGACGGACCCGCGATGCGCGAGGGGCGTGGCGAGCCGCAGGTGCGGACCAATAGGCGTGTACCTCGGGGTGGTTGGCGCAGCGACAACTCCAGTAATTCACCTAGGTGTTGTGGGCGATCAGGGATGTGACCGGGATGAGGTGGGGATGAGGGTGGCCGGGGGAGTGGGGGTGGACGCGCGGCGTGGAAATGCGGGCGCTGAGGCGTGCGTCTTCGGACAGGCTTCGCTTGCGCGACGGGTCCGGGAATGCCGGGCCGGCCCCGGGCGTTCTTGCTCACGGACACGAGGAGGAGCGGTCACTGTGTTGGATCCCCAGGGGTTGTACGAATGGGAGCCGAGCGGACTCGCGGCGGTTGAGGCGATCACCGCCAGGGACTCCGCCGGTCTCGTGCTGCTGTACCACTTCGACGGCTACATCGACGCCGGCGAAACCGGCGACCAGATCGTGGACCGGCTGCTGACCGGCCTGTCCCACCGGGTCGTCGCCCGTTTCGACCACGACCGGCTGATCGACTACCGCGCCCGGCGCCCGCTGCTCACGTTCGAGAGCCACCGCTGGACCGCGTACGAGATCCCCGGCATCGAGCTGCGGCTGGTCGAGGACGCGACCGGCGCCCCCTTCCTGCTGCTGTCCGGCCTCGAACCGGACGTGGAATGGGAACGCTTCGCGGCGGCCGTCCGCCAGATAGTGGAGCGGCTCGGTGTACGGCTCTCGGTCAATTTCCACGGCATCCCGATGGGCGTGCCGCACACCCGCCCCGTGGGCCTCACCCCGCACGGCAACCGCACGGACCTGATGCCGGGGCACGGCAGCTTCTTCGACGAGGCCCAGGTGCCCGGCAGCGCCGAGGCACTGGTCGAGTTCCGGCTGGCCGAGGCGGGGCACGACGTACTGGGTGTGGCGGCGCATGTGCCGCACTACATCGCCCGGTCCGCGTATCCGGACGCCGCGCTCACGGCCCTCGAAGCGGTGACCGCAGCGACCGGCCTGGTGCTGCCGAACGCGGCACACGCGCTGCGCACGGAGGCACTGCGCACGCAGGAGGAGATCGAGCGGCAGATCTCCGAGGGCGACGAGGAACTGGTCGCCCTGGTAAGCGGACTGGAGCACCAGTACGACGCGGTGGCCGGGGCCGAGACCCGGGGCAATCTCGTCGCCGAGCCGGTGGAGCTGCCCACGGCCGACGAGATCGGCCGGGAATTCGAACGCTTCCTGGCGGAGCGCGAATCCGACGGGGGCGGCGGAATCTGAGACCGGCGGGCGAGGGGCACAGTTGGAGGGAGGGGCAGGGGGAAGGGGGAGGGACAGGGCCGGAGGACTGCGGCTGGGCGTGTGGCCGATGCTGAGGTGGCGGGCTCCGTGCCAGGCTGGGGGCCTGGGGACTTATGGCTCGGCCCTTGAGGCTGGGACGGTGGACCGTCGTACGCCGGCAGCCTCGCGCAGCCCCGCCTACGCATCGGCGTGGCGCGGTTCATGGCCGCGAGCCGGTCGGCGCGAGCATCAGCCCGCCCCGGACACCAGCCCATACCGCGGGCCGCACGAAGGGCACCGCCCCGGCTCCGCGCCGCCCCACGGGCCGTATAGCGTGGGGCCATGGTGAAGGTGGGGCTGACCGGCGGGATCGGTGCGGGCAAGAGTGAGGTTTCGCGACTGCTGGCGTCGTACGGCGCGGTGATCGTGGACGCGGACAAGATCGCACGCGAGGTCGTCGAGCCGGGTACGCCCGGACTCGCAGCGGTCGTCGAGGAGTTCGGGGAGGACGTACTCGCCCCGGACGGGACGCTGGACCGGCCGAAGCTGGGCGCGATCGTGTTCTCCGACCCCGAGAAACTGAAGGCGCTGAACGCCATCGTGCACCCGCTGGTGGGCGCACGATCCGCCGAACTCGAAGCATCGGCCGGCCCGCACGCGGTGGTGATCCACGACGTGCCGCTGCTGACCGAGAACGGCCTGGCCCCGCTCTACGACAAGGTCGTCGTCATCGACGCCGCACCGCAGACCCAACTGGACCGGCTGGTGCGCCTGCGTGGCATGTCGGAGGACGAGGCGAAGTCACGGATGGCCGCGCAGGCCACTCGTGAACAGCGGCTGGCTGTCGCGGACCTCGTGATCGACAACGACGGACCGCTGGAGGCCCTGGAGCCCCAGGTCCGTGAGATGTGGGAGCGTCTGCGGGACGCCTGAAGCCGGGGGATAGCCTCACCGCCATGACAACTGACGATCTTGAGCCCAAGACCGCCGACACCGGACCCGGTTCTGCCCACGACAGCTCCGGACCGGCTCCCGCCGGGGATGCGTCGCTCGCGACGTCCGCCTCCTGCGCACCCTCCGATCCGGTCACGCCGTCCGCGTCTCCCGAGCATCCCGTGTCCTCTGCATCACCCATGCCATTTCGCGCTTCGTCTCCCGCGTCATCTTCCGCCTCGTTCGCTGTCAACATCCCGGGCATCGCGGACGCCGACCTGGAGCCCGAGCCCCTCGACCCCGAACAGGTCGTCTCGGGCGAGCCGGTGGTGACGGGCAAGGTGCTGTGGGAGTCTCCGGACGGCCGCCAGATCCGCGGAATCTGGCAGATCACACCGGGTGTGGTCACGGACACCGAGGCGAACGAACTGTTCGTGGTGGTCAGCGGCCGAGCGACCATCGAGATCGAAGGCGGCCAGGTACTCGAAGTGGGACCGGGCGATGCCTGCGTCCTGCACGAGGGCGACCGCACGCAGTGGACCGTGCATGAGACGTTGCGCAAGGCGTACCACATCAGCCTCTGAACAGCCTCTGGTGGCCAGTGCACCGACGCCGGCGTCGGCGTGCGGGACCGACGTCGGTCGGGCGCGCGGGGATAGGACCGGCTCTGCCGGGGAATGCCGCGACAGACGCGAGTGTTGTGTCGCACGTACCGCCGTACGGTGCATGGTCGCCTGCGGCCCTGCCCCGACGACAACGGAGAGGAGACGGCCGTGCCTGAGCGCAGTCCCGAGACGCACGTCATCGACTACCGCGCCGCGGAGCAACTGCTGGCAGCCCGAGACGCACGCGGGGCGATCCGGCTGCTGGATTCGGTCATCACCGCACACCCCGAGAACACCGCAGCCCGCTTGCTGCGCGCTCGCGCTTTCTTTCTCTCCGCTCAACTACGGCCCGCAGAGCTGGAATTCCAGATCGTTCTGGAACGGGAACCGGACAACGCCTTCGCGCACTTCGCCCTCGGCCGCACCCTGGAACGCGCCAGCCGCCCCGATGAAGCACTTCGCCACTTCCGCCTCGCAGCGGCCTTGGAGCCACGCCCCGAATTCCTTGCGGCTGCCCGGTTCGCCTCCAATGGGGAGAACGGGGGAAGTGGGGTGTAGCGGGGGGGTAGGCGGGTGGGGTGGGGGATGGGCGGGGGTGGGGAGCGGGCGGCGGTTGCTGCTTGTTGTGAGCCTTTCTGCTCGTCCCCCCGGGCCGCGCCCCCCCGCCCCCCACCCCCCACCCCACCCCCGCGAACCCTCGCCTCCCCTCCGTCGCGCCGCACCCCCACCCCGGCCTCACCTCGCGCACCTGTCGCTTGGCGTCCGCGTACTGTGCCTCGCTTCGGTTTACTTCGCTCCACGTGCCGCGGCCGGCTTGGAGCCCGTGTGTCTTGTGGAGCCGAACTGGGCGTGCACGCCCAGCTGTTGGTGGTCGCCGGTAGTTGAACTCCGTGCGGTGGTCGACTTCCTGCCTTGACCTTGACTCTCTGCTGCTCCAGCGCACCTCGCCACTGGTCGCAACCAGCCCCCTCCCCGACGGTTTCCGTGCGTGATGTGCCGTGCGTGAACCGCACAGGGAAGTGCGGGTGGTGTGAACGGATCAGCAGGGCAGGCACTGTCTTGCACGCGTGGATCGCCTCGCGCTCATGCATCACCTCCTGCTCATGCATCACCTCCTGGCATGGGAGCGCGTCGCTGTGAATCCGTGCTCGACGTGCCACGCATGGCGCGTCGTGTGTGAGGCGCATCGCATCGTGGTGTGCTTGGCGCCTCGCCAGGCCATCGGCGTATGGCCGGCGCTCGACGCGTGAGCTGTGGTTGGTGGCGTCGATCAGCGCGTCGCTCGTGGGTGATGTCCGCTCGGCCGGTGATCGGCCGGTGATCCGCTACGGTCGTGAGCCGCGTCGGCGGCCCGGGTCGTCGCGTATGCCGAATGCGTCGTTCCGGCCTCGGTCGGGCTCGTAGGGCGGTATGTCCCTGCCGGGCTGGTAGTGCGGTCCCTGGTGGATGTGGCGGATCACCATGGCCAGGTCCGTGGCTGCTACCAATGCCAGAGCGGCGCAGGCTGCCGCCCATTGGGGTCGGCCGGCCATGACGAAGGCGACGGTCCCGGCGATGGCCCATAGCAGTCCCCACAACGCCAGCCCACACCGCATTCTCAGCGGGCTGCGTGCGTGCAAGGGCTCATTTCCTGTGCGCATCGGCACCCATCTCCCCTCCCCAGCATCCTCCTGATCGACGCGTCAGTCACCTGTCCGCTGCGCCCCGTCCTTTCCGCTCCATCCGGTGGGTGGTCGTTGTCTGCCTCGCTTCGGTGGGCTCTCCGTGTTCTCCTCCTTTTCCGACTCTGTGGGGCGTCCTGTGGGGCGCGGGTCGCCCGCCGGGTGGTTGTTGATCCAGGACAGGCCGCCGATGTCGAGCTGTGTTCGGGCGCGTGTCACCGCTACGTAGGCCAGGCGCGCCTCGTCGACGTCGATCGGGCCGGGGAGCGGCGTTCCGGCCTCGTCGGCCTCGTCGAGATCGTCGGGGCCGGTGAAGTCGTCCGCGATGCACACGCTCGTCCACTCGCGGCCCTTGGCGCGATGGGCGGTGGACACCGTCACCTGGGCGGACTCTTCGGGGGACAGCCGGTCCAGGGCGTGCAGGACGGCTGCCGTGCCGTGCTCGTCGACCAGTTCCACCAAGGGCAGGAGATCACGCCCGGCCGGGTCGAACTCCGCGTACTCGCGGAGTTCCGCCCAGGACTCGAAGAGCATCAGTTCGGGGTGTGCGGTGCGCCGTCCCGATTCGAGGTCGTGGGCGGCGCGTGCCAGTGAGCGCAGTGCCTCGCCGCCGCCCGCGAGGGCGACCCGGTGGTTGGCTTCGAGCTGCCGTATCACCGCGACCATCGCCCCGACGTTCGTCCGGCACAGGATCGCCTCCGGGGCGTGGAGGGGACGCAGCTCGGTGGTGCGGTGCGGTGATCCTGTGAGGCGGATGGGGGCGTCGACGATCGCCAGCCAGCGGTTGGCCTCGGCTGCGAGCGCCGGCCCGAAGCGGAAGGAGCGGGAGAGGCTGAGCTGCGTGCCGTCGAAGCCGGTCATGACGTCGCGGGCGCCGCGCCAGCCGTAGATGGCCTGTGCGGAGTCTCCGACCAGCACCAGTTGGGCGTGGTCGCGCTGGGCGGTGAGGACCTGCTCGACCACGGGGTTGGTGTCCTGGGCTTCGTCGAGGAGCAGGAAGTCCGCCGGGATGACGGGTTCGCTGAGTGCCCACATTTTGAGGTAGTGGTCGTGTTCGAAGCGGACGACGCCGTGGTCCGGGTTCTGCAGGTCGGCCCAGGCTTTGCGTGCGTAGGGCAGCACGAGGTCGGCGAGTTGGGCGTGGAGGGGTTGGGATTCGGCTCCTCTCAAGGGCGGGACGTGGTGGTGGGCGATGTCTTTGTCGGCCGAGTGGCAGAAGCGGGTGACGGTTCGCAGGGCGGTGTGGGAGAGAGCCTTGTTGTTGACCTTGCGTGGTCCGATGCGTAAGTACATGCCGTCGTCGATGCCGAGTGCGGCCCCTGTGCGCCAGCCCGCCTGCCGTGGGGCGTTCATCCGTGCTTGGTAGTACCTGCCCACTGCGGCGTACGCGAGGGCGTGGGCGGTTCCGCAGGCGACTTCGGCGGGGAATGTGCGGGAGGCGTGGCGTGCGACGGTTCTGTTGAAGGCGATGTACCGGCCGAGCCGGCCCATTCGCTGTGCGGAGTGCGCGAGCATCGCGAGGGTTGTGGTCTTGCCGGTGCCGGCGCCGGCCTGGATCACGAGATGAGTGCCGGTGGGGAACGCGTCGGCCGCGGCGGTCTGTTCGGGGGTGGGGGTGTGCATGAGGGCTCCTCGCCGAGAAGGGGTAGTTACGGAGAGTGATCTACGTGGTCGACTGTAACCGACTGTGAGGGTGGGGAGGGAGAGGGTTTCGTGATCTGTGGATAACTTTCTCGCGTGCCCGCGGGGCGACCGTGCGGACCTTTCTGAGCTGTGGTTTCGTGCCGCCGGAGCGCTTTCTCCCTCCCTCGCGCGGGGCAGGAGGGGGCGCACCGCGGACGCATTGTCAGTGGCGTCTGCTTCCATCGGCATCACGCAGAGTTTCCGCGGCGGGAATGCCGCGGACGGGTCGCGAGAGACGGGGGAGCGGACAGATGGGCATCACGTCGGCATGGGGCATCAGCCCGCACGACGACAGCGTCATCAGCGCGCTGGAGCCGCGTATGCGGCCATTGATCGAGTCGGTCCGGGCCTTGCCGGAATCCCGCGAGCGATGGCAGCGCTGGGCGGCCGAGCCGCTGCCGGACCGGCGCGACTGGTACGGGCGTCGCGGCGGCGCGGGCCGCGCTGCGACGCCGGAGCGGGAGCGTGTCGACGCGCTGATCGATTCGTTCCACGACCTCACGCGCGCGGGGCCGTTCGACGAGCTCTACGACGGCAGGGACGATGACGACGACTTCTCGATCCTCGGCGACGTCTGGAGTGACGACTTCGGAGAGCTCGTCCCCTTCCTCGCGGTGCACTCCAAGGACTATGCGGTCCCGGCCCTCTTCCACGCGATCGGCAGCCGACGGGCGGCGCTGATACCGGGCTGGATCGGCAACTTCGTGCTCTCCGCGGAGCAGGTGCGCCAGAGCTTGCCGCGGATCGAGGCGGCCTTCTCCTTCACGGCGAAGCAGCGCGCCGCCGCCGAGGACCAGCTCTGGCTCGATGAGCCCCCGGGGGAGGAGAGCGTGCTCGACGGGCCGCTCCGCTGCTGGCGTGAGGCCGCGGCGCACGGCCTGGGACTGTGCGGCGCCGCCGTGCATGTCTGGTGATCCACTGGGCCGGCCTCCGGGGGGAGGCACGGCCGCCTGAACGACGCGGGGGAGAGCGTGCGTACGACCGTAGACTCGCAGGCCGGGGATGTCAGGGAAGTGAGCCGGGCGCGGTGGGCCCGGTGGGCGCCGCGTTCGGCGCGCAAGGATCCGGAAGCAGCAGGGGACGGCATGGTGAGGCAGCGGGAGGCGGTGGTCGGGGTGCCCCGACCACCGGTCGCATCGCCCGCCGTGCCCGCCTCGGCGGCGGGAGGTGACGCCGGACTCTCTGTGGCCGTGGCGGAGTGCGCCGCGGTGTTCCTGCCCGCCCTCCCGCCGCGCGCCGGGAAGGTCGCCTTCTGGCGGCCCGATGGCGGCCGGCTCCCCGAGGCGGCGGAGGGTGCGGCCGGCGGTGACGGGGCGGAGCCGGACGGCGCGGGTCCGGGAGGCGCCGGCGCCGTGCCCGGGCAGCTGACCGTTGCGCGGCGCCACGGTAACGGCGCGCGCAGCCGTAGCGTCCCGGCTCTGCTGCTCTCGCTGCCCGAGGCGGTTCCGCTGCTGGTCCGCGCCCGGCATGATCCCGCTGCCCACCCGGCCGCCGCTTGCTGGGGCGCAGCCGCACTCCACGCTCTGCATCTCGTCGCGCGCGGCAGACTGCTGCCGGGGCTGACCGCCGAGGACACCGATGCCTGGCGCGCCGGCCCCCTCGACCCCGACGACGTCGCACACCTCCGGGCCGTCGCCGCCGCCATGCCCGCCGAGGCGTATGCCGTGCCGCTCCCCGGCAGCCGCCCGCTCCGGCTGCCTGATCCGTTCGATCTCGTGCGGCACTTCGTGGATGCCGTCGTCGACACCCTGCCGCGCACACCCGCGGCCGAGCTGGTGGCCGGGGCACCGTTTGCCGCGACCGCCCCGCAGTGCCTTCCCGGTGCCCGCGCATGGGCCGCCGAGGTCGCGTCCGGTGTGGACGCGGGGGTGCGGCTCTCGCTGCGCCTCGACCTCGCGCCCCATCAGCTCTTCGACACCCGGGAGGACGGCCAGCCCGTCGATGCCGGGGAGGACGGCGCGGCCGACGGCGGTGACGACGGGTGGGGGCGGCCTCCCGGTGCGGCCGGAGCCGAGGAGCGCCGCGCGGCGGCGGCCGTGCTGCAGGTGCAGAGCCTCACCGACCCGACCCTGGTGGCCGACGCCCGGCAGCTCTGGGAGGGTGAGGGGGCCGATCACTTCGGGCCGCGGTCACGTGTCGACACCCTCCTCGCGCTGCGCCGCGCCGCCCGCGTCTGGTCCCCGCTCACCCGCCTCCTGGAACGGCCGGTGCCCGACGTACTACCGCTCGGCGAGGAGGAGTTGTACGAGCTGCTGGGGGAGGCCGCGCCCCGGCTGGGCGCCGCCGGTGTGGCCGTCCACTGGCCCAGGGAGCTGGCCCGGGGCCTGACCGCGGCGGCGGTGCTCCGGCCCGCGCCGGGCTCGGCCGCGGACGGTTTCGGATTCTTCGACGCCGGCGAACTGGCCCAGTTCCGCTGGCAGGTGGCGATGGACGGCGTCCCGCTCACCGAGGCGGAGATGGACGCGTTGGCCGAGGTGCACCGGCCCGTCGTACGGCTGCGCGACCAGTGGGTTCTGGTCGACCCCGCGCTCGTCCGCAAGGCGCGCAAGCGCGAACTGGGATATCTGGACCCGGCCGAAGCCCTCGCGGCGACGCTCGACGGCACCGCGGAGGTGGACGGCGAGGAGGTCGAAGTGGTGCCCCTGGGGGCCCTTGCCGCGCTGCGCGGGCGCCTCACCGCTCCGCCGGGCCCGCTGCCGCAGCCGCCCGGGCTGCGGGCGACGCTGCGCGACTACCAACTCCGCGGCATGGCCTGGCTCGACACCATGGCCGCCACCGGCCTCGGCGGCTGTCTCGCCGACGACATGGGCCTGGGCAAGACCATCACCGTCATCGCGCTCCACCTGCACCGCCGGCCCACCCAGCCCGTCCTCGTCGTCTGCCCCGCCTCGCTGCTCGGCAACTGGCAGCGCGAGATCGAGCGGTTCGCCCCCGGCACTCCCGTGCGCCGCTTCCACGGCGCCGGCCGCAGCCTCGACGGCGTGGCCGGCGGCTTCGTGCTGACGACCTACGGGACGATGCGCAGCAGCGCCACCCAACTGGCCGGACGTTCCTGGGCATGGGTGGTCGCCGATGAGGCGCAGCACGTGAAGAACCCGCGGTCGTCGACCGCCAGGGCGCTGCGCGGCATCAAGGCCCCGGCGCGGATCGCCCTCACCGGCACGCCCGTCGAGAACAACCTCTCCGAGTTGTGGGCCCTGCTGGACTGGACCACGCCCGGGCTCCTCGGCCCCCTGAAGACGTTCCGCGCGCTGCACGCCAGGGAGGTCGAGGGCGGCGAGGACCCGCAGGCGACGGAGCGACTGGCCCGGCTGGTGCGGCCGTTCATCCTGCGCCGCAAGAAGTCCGACCCGGGCATCGCGCCCGAACTCCCGCCCAAGACCGAGACGGACCACCCGGTTCCGCTGGGCCGCGAACAGGCCGCGCTGTATCAGGCCGTCGTCCGCGAGACGCTCGCCCGGATCGAGGCCGCCGAGGGCATCGCGCGGCGCGGCCTGGTCATGAAACTGCTCACCGCCCTCAAACAGATCTGCAACCACCCCGCGCAGTATCTGAAAGAGGCCGCCCCCGGGCTCGCGGCCCGCTCCGGGAAGCTCGAACTCCTCGACGAACTCCTGGACACGATCCTCGCCGAGGGCGGCGCCACGTTGGTCTTCACCCAGTACGTGGGCATGGCGCGGCTGCTCGAACGCCATCTCGCCACCCGCGGGATCTCCAGCCAACTCCTGCACGGCGGCACCCCGGTGGCCGAGCGGGAGAAGATGGTCGACGGCTTCCAGGCGGGCCGGGTGCCGGTCTTCCTGCTGTCCCTGAAGGCGGCGGGCACCGGCCTGAACCTCACCCGCGCCGGACATGTGATCCACTACGACCGCTGGTGGAACCCGGCGGTGGAGGAGCAGGCCACCGACCGCGCCTACCGCATCGGCCAGACCCAGCCAGTGCAGGTCCACCGGCTGATCGCCGAGGGCACCGTCGAGGACAACATCGCCCAACTCCTCACCGCCAAGCGGGCGCTCGCTGACGCGGTGCTCTCCGGGAGCGAGAGCGGGCTCACCGAGCTGACCGACGCCGAACTGGCCGATCTCGTGTCCTTGAGGAGGCCCGGATGAGTCCTGTCTTCCGGGGGCGTCCCGGCGCCCCGCGGCGCACCGCCGCGGCGGACCTGCCCGCCCGCGCGGACCGTTCGCGCACGTTCCCGCCGCTGCCGGATCGCACCGGTGCCGGGGAGCCGTTCGGCGTGTCCTGGTGGGGCGGCGCCTGGCTGGCGGCGCTGGAGAGCACCGCACTCGACGGTGCCCGGCTCGCCCGCGGCCGGACCTACGCCCAGGACGGCCATGTGGACACGATCAACATCACCCCGGGGCGCATCCTGGCGACCGTACGGGGCAGCCGACCCCGCCCGTACAGTGTCGAGATCCGCCTCGGGACGCTCTCCGAAGCGGGCTGGGAAGCCCTCCTGGACACCGTCGCCGCGGAGCCCGCGCACCTCACCGCCCTGCTGGCCAAGGAGCTGCCCCGCGCGCTGGCGGAGGCGGAGACGGGACTCCTCCCCGGGCCGGGCGACCTGGTGCCCCGGTGTTCCTGCCCGGACCACGGCAGGCCCTGCAAGCACGCCGCGGCGCTCTGCTTCCAGGTGGCCCGTCTGCTGGACACCGACCCGTTCGTCCTGCTGCTCATGCGCGGCCGCGGCGAGCGGGAACTCCTCGACGAGCTCTCGCGCCGGCACACCGCCCACACCGCGCGGGAGAGCCGGACCCCGACCGCTCTCATGGCGACGCCGCTGCCCGGAGGCGGTGCCTCCGCTGCCGCTCGCTCCGCGGTGCGACCGGGGCCGGCGGCCGGCCGGACGGGGGTGGCCGGGCCTTCCGGCGCGGTGGTGCCGGGCCCGCTCCCCACGGCCACGGAGGAGGCCGGACAGGCCACAACGGCCGCGTCGGCACCCCGCGGTGTCCTCGCCCGGGAAGCCCTGGGCGACCGCCCCAGGCCGCCGCTCCCGCCGCCCCTGGCGGTGCCGTCGGACCCCGGCCGCCCGCCGGCCCTCCCGGACACCGACGGGCTCCCGTTCGACGCGGCCACCCTCGAATTCCTGGCCGCCGACGCCGCGGCCCGCGCCCATGCCTGCGTCACCGCCGCCGGAGCCCCGGCCGCCGGGGACGTGCGCCCGACCGCCCCCGGCCCGTATCCGGCGCTGCCCCCATGGGAGGACGCCGTCCGCCTGGCCGCGACCGCCCACCCCACCGCCGGACTGACCGCCACCACCCGGGCCCTCTACCGCGACCTCGCGGCGACGACCGGCCGTACGCCCGCGGACGTCGCCCGGTCCGTCGCCGCCTGGCGGCAGGGCGGCCGTGCGGGACTCTCCATGCTGGAGGCCACCTGGAACCCCCCGGCCGGCGACTTCGACCGCGCCCGCAGCGCCCTGCTGTCCGCCGGCCTGCCCGCCCTGCGCCCGCGCCACAACCACCTCACCGACCCCGACCGCGGCATTCAACTACGCTTCGGCCACGACCACCGCTGGTACCCCTACGAATCCGAGCCCGGAACTGAGGACTGGTGGCCCGCCGGGCCCGCGGACCCCGACCCCGTAGGCGCGCTGAACTCCCTGGTGGCGCGATGACTAACCTCAGGGCCGTGGAAGGTCTCGACACACTCACCCGATCCCTCGCGCAGCGCACCCCCGAGCAGCTCGCCGCACTCCTCACCCGCCACGCCGAGCCGCTCGCCCGCCGCCCCGCCCCCACCCAACTGCGCGGCCTGGCCACCGCGTTGTGGTCATACGAGACCCTTCACCACCTGGTGCTGCACCTCGACCACCCCCGCCTGCAGGTGCTCGCCGCCACCGCCCGCATCAGCCAGGAGCGCGCCGGCCGTGACGCCCCCGCGCCCGCCGCCCCCGCCCCGGGCGCCGACTACCAGTCCCTGATGGCGCACCGGCTGTCCTTCCCGCACCTGGCCACCGAACCGGTTCCACCCGAGGACGTGTACGCCGCGCTCGGGGCCGCCGCACCCGGCCCCGAGCGGAGCGCCGCCGAAGCCGCCCTGGAATCCCTCTACGCCGACGGGATCGCCGCGCCCGGCGAGGACGGCGCCGTCGTCGTCCCGCCGCGCGTCCCGCAGCTCCTGGCCGCCCTCGACCTGGGCCCGTTCGCGGCGCACGCCCCGACGCCGGTCCCCGACGGTGCCCCCGGGCACCGCGACCGCCCCGGGGTGCCCGCCCCGCGGACCTCCCCGCACGACGAGTCCCAGACCGCCGCCGCCCACCTGGCCACCACCCTGGAGCGCCTCCTCGCCTCCCTGGCCGGGCAGCCCGCCGCACTGCGCAAGTCAGGCGGGCTCACCCTCCGCGAGATCAAACGCCTGGCCAAGGCCGCCGGCACCACCGAACCGCACACCCGCCTCCTCCTCGACCTCGCCCTCGCCGCCGACCTGATCGCGCTGACCCGCAGCCCGTCGGGGATCACCGCACTCCCCACCGGCGCCTACGACGACTGGCTCGGCAGCCCGCCGGGCTCACGCCTCGCTCCCGTACTGGCCGCCTGGTCCGGCCTCTGGGCCGTCCCCACCCACACGCCGTTCGGCGAGACCCCGACGGCCCTGGTCCGCGGACACGACCGGCACGCCCCCGCTCTCCGGTACGCCCTCCTGGCAGCCCTCGCCGACGTCCCACCGGGCGCCGGAGCCCCGCTGCCGCCCCTGCCGCCCACGGAATCCCCGGAGCAGGAGGACGCCCGCACCGCGCTGCGGCATCTCCTGCGCGCGGCGGACTGGCACCGTCCGCTCGGCGTCACCGAGCAGCCGATGGCCGAGGAGCGCGCCGCCCACACCCTCCACGAAGCGGCCCACCTCGGGCTCATCGCCCACGGCACCCTCACCCCCCTGGGCCGGGCCCTGCTCACCGACCCGGGGTCCCTCGAAGAGCCGCTGCGCGACCTGCTGCCGCCGCCCCTCGAACAGGCCCACTTCCAGGCCGATCTGACCGCCGTCGTCCCCGGCCGCCCCGCCGCCGCGCTCGCCGAACTGCTCGCCTCCGCGGCCGACCGCGAGTCCGAAAGCCATGCCGTGACCTGGCGCTTCACCCCTGCCTCGGTACGCCGGGCACTGGACACCGGCCACACCGCCGACACCCTCCACGACGCCCTCACCACCGTCTCGGCGACCGGCACCCTGCCCCAGCCCCTCGGCTACCTCCTCCAGGACGCCGCCCGCACCCACGGCCGGATGCGGGTGCTGCCCGCCGCCTGCTGCATCCGCTCCGACGACGAAGCCCTGGTCGGCGAACTCGCCGCGCACCGCGCCCTGCGGCAGCTCGGGCTGCGCGCCATCGCCCCGACCGTCCTGGTCAGCAACCGCCCCCCGGCCGCCACGCTGGACGCGTTGCGCGCCGCCGGCTACGCACCCGCCCTGGAATCCGACACCGGCACCACCACCGTCCAGCGGCTGCCCAGCCACCGCACCAAGACCCCCGCCCCCACGCGCGATCCGGGCGCCCCGCTCCTCCTGGCCCGGCGGCTCCTGGGGCTCCCGGCGGAGCCCCAGGAATCCCCCCGGACCGGAGGCGGCTGATCCGGTTCCGCCCAGGGACGGCGCGGCCCGCGGGGCTACTCGTACTCCGTGCCGCCCTTGCGGGTCAGATACGCGCCGCCCACCACCTTGGCGATGGCCCGACCGCCCAACTCCGCGCTGTAGCGGTCCTCCAGTGTTCGGACCACCACGCCCTCCCGGATGTGCACCGCCCGCCCCGACAGCGTCTCGCGGCCCTCGGCCAGCTCCATCACCCGCCGCGCGTCATACGGACCGCTGAACAGCGTCGGCACCACCGGAAGCCGGCCGTCCAGCACCGCCGTCAGCTCCTGCGGATCCAGCCAGCGCACCCGCCCGCCGGTCTCCACCGCGACGTCGAAGACCGCGTACGCGGGCGTGCCACGGCGGCTGTCCGCGCCGTACCCGAGGTCCTGGACGCCGTCGCCGTACACCTCGCCGTAGACGCCGACCCGCGACGCTCCCAGCTCCCCTGCGATGTCCGCCGCGACCCGGTCGACGCCGTGCCCGCGCACCGCCCGCCAGTACAGGTTCCCGGGATCCTCGGTCAGCGCCAGCCGCTGCGCGCCCAGCCCCTTGGACGTCACCAGTACGCCGTCGTCCTCGGCGCGGTAGGTCAGGCAGCAGGCTGTACCGTGCACCTTCTCCGTCACCGCCACCGGCTCCCCCTCGGCAAACACCGCCGGATACCGCTTCAGGTTCTCGATATCGATCCACGGCAGCAGATCGGGCGCCGGCTCCACTGCCCCGCTCATCGAAATCGGCACCGGTGGCACCCACTTCACGATCCCGAGCCGCGCCGCGAAATCGGTCCCGTCCCGGTGCGCCTGCGCCAGATCCACGCCCGCGAGCGCCCGGGGCCGGCAGACGACGCCCTGCGACAGCTCGCCGCGCAGCCGGATCGCCTTGACCCGGTTGGCCGCGGATCCGGCGAGCTTGCCGGTCAGGCCCAGCTCGGCCACCAGCTCCTCCGGGAGCACCGCCTGCTCGGGTACGTACACGGCGAAGTCGCCCGTCCGGTAGGCACCCTTGGCGACGACCGCGCGGTACAGCCCCACCTGCGCCAGCTCCAGCGCATCGGCGTCGGGATGCTCGTGAATCGTCAGTTCCTCGACCGTGACGCGCAGCGTCGACATGCCCGTTCCCCGTTCCTGCGTACGACATCGGGCGCCGCCCCGTGCGGCGCTCCGCCACCACCACTGTGATCGGGTCCCCACAACTCGGCGACCCAATTTCACCGTTGGCGACCGACCCTGACCGAGTGGCGGTCGGAGACGTGAGCCCCCACGTCCGCCGCGTCGCGTTGTCAGTGGCGTCAAGTAGCGTTTCGGGTAAGGCGTCGACACGGCCGGTACGGCGTCGGAAGGCTCTGCCGACGGCAGGGCAGCGGCGGAGGACGGGACCGAAGTGGGGGAGCACGCGGTGGGAGACGACGGGGCGGGCGACAGCCGGGTACGGAACGTTTTCGGCGGGACGGCACACGGGCCGGTGATACAGGCCGAGGTGATCGAGGGCGGTGTGCACATCCAGACGGAGCGCCCCGAAATTCCGGTGCCGCGGCAGGTGCCGACGGCGTCGGGGCAGTTCGTCGACCGCGAGCCGGTCATGGCGGCCATCAACGGCTGGGTGGGCGACGGCGGCGGAGTGGCGGTGCTCAGCGGGCTGCCCGGAGTGGGCAAGAGCGCGGCCGTACGGAAATGGGCACAGGAGGAGCGCGGTCGCTTCCCCGGGGGCGAGTTCTACGTCGACTTCGCCGAACTGCGCGCGCAGGCAGGAGGCGATGTCTCCGCCGGCGTGATCCGGTGCTTGCGGGCGCTCGGCGTCGAGGACTGCTATCTGCACGGCACGTTGGGCGAGTTGACCGCAATGCTCCGCACCAGGACGGCGGACAAACGGGTGCTGATGGTGCTGGACGATGTGACCGAGCCGGCGCAGGTCCGGGCACTCGTGCCGGGCGCCCCCGACAGCGTCGTGCTCGCCACGAGCCAGGCCGTGCTCGGTGAGCTGGTAGGGGCGGCCCACCTCATGCCGCTCGAACCACTGGCACCGGAACACGGACTGCAACTGCTCCGCCGGCTGTGCGGGGAGGAGCGCATCGCCGCGGCCGGGGAGGGCTCCGCCGAGCGGATCGTGGCGAGCTGCGGCGGGCTGCCGGTGGCGCTGGAGGTCGCCGCCGCGCGCCTGGTGATGCATCCACGTTTGCCCGTAGCGGCACTGGCCGATGAATTGGCCGATGACCGGCGCCGGTTGGACGCCCTGCGCCGGGGAAGGGAGCGCGCCGTGTCCGCTGTGTTCGGGGTCGCCTACGCGGGACTGCCCGAGGACGTCGCCCTGCTGTACCGGCTGCTGGGGCTGTATCCCGGCCGTCGCTGGGACGCGGAGACGGCCGCCGCCGCAGCCGGGACGGAGGTAGCCGCGGCAGCCGAACGGCTCGACGTCCTGGAGTCCGCGAGCCTGGTCACGGTGGCGGCCGACGGACGCTACGAGTTCCACGACCTGGTCCGGCTGCACGCCCGCGAACAGGCCGCCCGGGACGTGTGCGAGGACGAGCGCACCGCGGTCGTACGCCGCACCGTGGACCATCTGCTCACCCGCGCCGCCCAGGCCGACCTGGCCGTCATGGGCCGCCGGATGCGCATCGGCACCTACGTCGACCGGCTGGACGAGGCGGACCGGACGACCGCCTTCGGCAGCCGGGAGGAGGCGCTGGACTGGCTCGACGTCTGGCGCGGCGAACTGCTGTCCGCGCAGCAGGCCGCCGCCGGCCACGCATGGCACCGCCAGGTCGCGGAACTGGCCGAGGCACTGACCGCGCTCTTCCTCAACCGCAGATACCTCAACGACTGGGTCAAGAGCGGAGATCTGGGCGCGCGGCACGCCGGGGCGGACGGCAATCCGGCCGCCGAAGCCCGGCTGCGGGCGCTGCTGTCCCGCCCGCTGATGGACCGCGACGAACTGCGCCGGGCCCGCAAGGAACTGGACACGGCCGTCCAGCGTGCCGACGCGTCCGGGCACACGCTGCTGCGGGCCTCCGTCCGCGAGTTCTCCGGCCGCTACTGGGACCGCTGCGATCCGGCCCGCGCCATCACCACCTACGAGGAGGCGATGACGTACTACCGCGCCGCGGGCGACGAACGCGGCATCGCCATCGGCCTGTATTTCATGGGCTGCGCACAGCACGCCGCCGGCCGCACCGACGAAGCGCACACCACCCTCCAGGACGCCCACGCCCGGTTCCTGGCCATCGACGACCGCCGGATGGGAGCGCGAGCGCTGGCCGCCCTCGGGGGCGTGCGACGCGACCTGGGGCGGGGCGAGGAGGCGGTGGCGGCGCTGGAGGAGGCCGTGCGCATGCTGCGCGAGCGCGGCGCCGTCCACTATGAGGCGCAAGTGTGCGAGACGCTGGCGGAGCTGGCCGAGGCGCGCGGCGACCGGGCGCGGTGGCGGCGGTATGTGACGCGGGCGTGGGAGATATACGAGGCGGGCGGCGGGCCGCGCGCGGTGGAGCTGCGCCGCAGGCTGGCCGAGGCGGACGGCATGGATCCCGCGCACGGGGGAGAGGAGGCGGGCGGCTAGCGCCCGCCCTCCCGGACAGTCCCTTGGGGACAGGGCAGGACAGGGCAGGACAAGGTAGGGCCGGGACGGGACAAGGCAGGGCAAGTCAGGGCCGGAACCGGACCGGACCGGACTGCACTGCGGGTGTGGGGAGTTGACCCGTCAGTCGGTGGCGCCTGGCAGGTGGGTGCGCCGGGTGAGGTGGAGGGCGGCGTCCTCCGTGCGGTCGCCGAGAGAGAGGGCGACCAGGCCGTCCAGGGGGCGCCCCGCGCGCAGGCAGGCGTAGACGGCGGCGGCCAGGACGGCGGCGTCGTCCATGAGGCCGGTGGCGGACACCTCGACCGTCCGGCCGTCGGCGAGGCCGACCCGGCAGCCGCGGCCTGTGACGGCGGCCGCGGCGAGCAGGCAGCCGGGGTAGCGGGCGAGGGTGTCTTCGATCCACCGATCGGCTGCCACCGTGCCCTCGGCCGGTGTGCGGCGGATCAGGACGGAGGCGCTCTCCGGCCATTGCCGGTCCTCCTCGTCGTCCGCGCACGAGAGATGCCGGAACGGGCCCTCGGGAGCGTCGGCCCGCTCCACGGACGCATGGGCGGCGACGGCGGCCGGGGTGCGCTCGATCGACACCCGTGGACCGTCCGGCTCTTCGGAGAGGGAGGTGATCAGGTAGGTCGCGGTGACCGGCTCGGGACGGCCCTGCGGAACGGGCGGCTCCGGTGCCCGGCGCGGGGGCGGCGGACCGGCCGGTTCCGGGAGGCGCAGGAGGCCGTAGACGGCGGTCCGGAGCAGGTCCAGGGCGCGGCCCGGGGCGGCGAAGGCGTTCTCGCCGAGCTTCCGCAGTCGGTCGGCGGTGTCGTCGCCGGTCGGTTGCCCGGTAGCGAGGGCCCGTTCGATCTGGGGCCGCAACGGGGCCCCGGGGACCAGCCGCGGCGCGATCCGGCCCAGCTCCGCCATGGGAGTGCCCGCCACGGCCTCGTCCTCGCCGAACGCACCGAGCAGCAGGGGCGTACCGAGCGCGGCGCCGTAGAAGGTCACCGAGCCGTGGTCGCCGATCAGCAGGTCGGCGGCGAGCAGCGTGGCCTGCCAGCCCGCTGTCGGGGGGACGAGCAGCAGTCCCGCGGCACGGGCCGAGTCGAGGAGCGAGTGGAGGGCGTAACGGCCGTGGGCGGAGGTGATGTTGGGGTGGGTGATCAGTGCGACGGCGTAGTCGTCGAGGGGGAGTTCGGCCAGCAGCCGGGCAGGCAGTCCGGCGTCCCGGCCCAGGACCGAGCCGTCGCGCCAGGTGGAGCTGAGCATGATCAGCCGCCGGTCGTCCCCGACGCCGAGGGCCCGGCGGTAGCGTGCGCGCAGGGCCCGCCCGTCGAGCAGTGCGTCATAGCAGGGATCGCCGACGAGGAGGGTCTGCCCGGAGGTCGCCGGATGGGCGGCGGCGAGCTGGGCGGCCTGGTCCGGATGGGAGACCGCGAGCCGGGCTCGGCCACTGCGGAGCAGGGCGTCCGGTACGACCCCGGCGAGCCGGTCGCGGTCGCTGCGGGAGTCCGGGACGACCTTGTGGAAGCCGACGCCGTGCGGAAGGACCAGGACGGGCGCGGTGTGGTGCGGCGCGGCGAGGTCGGCGTTCTCGGAGGCCGTGATGATCAGGTCGGGGCGGATCCGAGCGAACTGCTGCCAGGGCAGGATGCGCGCGCCGACCGAGCGGAGCAGGTCGTGCACACCGTCGTTGAAGGCCGAGGTCGGGTCGAAGGCGAAGACCAGGGAGACCCGCGGGTCGTCGCGCAGCACCGGGCGGAGGACGTCGAGGACCCGGACGGTGGAGGTGACGGTCCGCGCGACGGCCACCACGAGGCGCTCACCGGGAAACGTCCGCCAGCGCTCGGGGTCCTCGCCCACGGGCACCCGCAGCGGCGGCAGCAGCCCCTCAGCGGTGTCGCGCCCCTCCGCACACGGGCACCCGCAAGCGCACCCGCACCCGCTCCAGCACCCGCCCCCGGTTCGCGGTTCGCGGTTCGCGGTTCGCGGTTCGCGGTTCGCGGCCAGGTTTCGTTTAGCGCGCAACACCGGTGTCCGCAACCCCCTGCTGGTGAAGGAACTGGCCGTGACGGGGCGGGTGCCGCCACTGCCCTTGGAAGGTCTCCCGGCGCCCCACCGTAGTTCAGGGCCCGCGCGACGGGGCCGCCAGGTGCCCCGACGTCAGCCGCCGCCCGGCTTGCGCCGGCCCGCGCCGCCGATGCGCCGCCGCAGGCCGGTCGGCCCGAACCCGAGGGGACGGGGCAGCCTGCGGGGAGCCGGTTCGTCGCCGCCTGCGGCGGCGGCCGACGGCTGCGCCGGGCCGGGCGCGGCGCCCCCGCGCGCCGCGGCGGCAGAAGCGGTCAGCATGGCCGAGACGGAGGACGGCGCCCCGGGAGTGCCCGAGCCCGGTGATCGCACCCCGGGCGGGGACGCGGCGGCGGACGGCACGGGAGCCGAGGCCACCGGGCGCGGCAGCCGGGCCACGGGAGCGGCGGGGGTCACCACATCGACGTAGGCCCGGCAGACCGGTGGCCGGCCGCCGGTGCCGCCCAGCACGCCGTGCAGGGCACCGCGTACGAAGCGGGAGGCCGGGGACGGCGACGGCTCGCCGGTGCCGGAGGAGAGGTCCTCGCCGGCGGCCAGGTCCCAGGGTGCCTGCACGATACGGCCGATGGCCCGCTGCACGCTGCGGGCGAGCGCGGGGTCGTCCATGCCGTACCGCCGCACCGCCTCGCGCAGCGCGGCGGCGCAGTGCGCGGCGATCGACAGTCCCTGCCCGCAGTCGGGGGTGACCGAGGCCACCGCGCCGCCCAGGGCGAGGAACCCGGTGGGCCAGCACGGCAGTTGCTCGTAGCGGTGGCGGCGGGCGGCGGTGTCGCGGGTCAGCCGTACCTCGCTCAGTGGCTCGGCGTCGGCGATGAGGTCACCGATGACGGAGTCCCCGATCGCACGGGCGAATGGCACGAACCGGTCGGCACGTTCCGAGGGCCGTTCGCCACCGGTGCCGCCACCGGTGAGCGTGACCAGCCAGCGGCCGTCCTCGATCGGTACCAGCGTCGCCGTCCGGGCCGGATACGGCCATTCCGGGGCCGGGCCGCCATGCGCACCGTCCAGGACGCGCGCGCCGCGGTCCGAACGGGCGGTGATCACGGGGATGTTGTCCGCTCCGGGAGGCGCGCGGAAGATGCGGGTCGCGGAGACGAGCCCGAAGTCCCGGACCTCCTCCGGGGCGGCCGGCAGGCCCAGGGCCGCCAGCCGGTCCGGAGTGGTGGAGCGGCGGCCGGTGGCGTCGACGACGAGGTCGGCATCCAGACGATACGTTTCGCCCGTGGTGGTGTCGCGGACCTGCACCCCGGTGACGTGCTCTCCGGTGCCCGTCAGCCGCTCCGCCTCCGTGCCGTCGAGCACCGTGACCCCGGGGAGCGCCGGCACCTGCCGGCGGATGACCCGGTCGAGCAGATCGCGGGAGCAGGCGAACACATACCGCGGGCGCGCCCGGCGGCCTAACCGGCCCTGCGCGGAGGGGGCGGCGGGCTCCGGCGGCACCGCGATCCGGCGGGCGCCCTCGGCCAGCCACGCCTCGGCCGCGCCGGGCAGCACACCCTCCACGACCCGGGCGCCCTCCGCCGCCAGCAGATGGGCGTGCCGGGGCTGCGGAAGGTCCGTCGGCAGTGTGGGAGTCCGCGGCAGCCGGTCCCGCTCGACCACGATCACATCGGCGTGCTCGGACAGCGCCGCGGCGGCGAGCATGCCCGTGAAGCCGCCGCCGAGGACCACGGCGAGATGCGGGTGCGTGAACTGGAGCCCGGCGCTGCCGGTGCTGCTCGACGCGTTCATGGGCAGTCCCCTTCTCGGCGGTGGCGCGCGATTCCCGGGTGGGACCGGGCCGCGTCCAGAAAGGGCGGTGCGGCATACGGCCGGGAGCGGCGGCGCGCGGCGGCGATGACGGCGTCGGTGGCGGCGGTGAAGTGCGCCGTCAGCGACNGGCCCCCGCCCCGGCCTCGGACGCCGAGGCCGATGGGGGCGGGGGCGGGGACGGGAAGAAGACCGTGGCCCGCGCCTGAGCCCGGGGCTCGCGCCTGAGCCCGTGGCATGGCTGCTCACTGGGGCCTGGCTGATCACTTGGGCCTGGCTGCTTACTGGGGCGGGGCCGATCTCGGCGGCTTGGGCCCCGGGGGGCCTCCCCCCCCGCCCCCCCCCCCCCCCCCCCGCCCCCCGATTTCCCCATCATGATTCCCCCTCAGGCCGTGTCCGCCCCGCCACCTGCCCGGCCACGCCCTCCGCCACTCCCCGCCCGGAAGACCGGGTGGGGTGGGTGAGCACCATTGCCTCGCGCAACGCGCTCCGCCTCTGGGAACGCAGCCGTCACATCTGGTCAACGGCGGACACACGACCGGATCGTAGGCGGCGGCGATCACTTCCGGTACCCGAATGCGAGTGAGGGATGTGTGGGAGCCATCCGCCGTATACCGCTGGGTAGATCCGAAGCAAAACGGCGTAATGGGCGGAAAGCGCCTCGCTCTTTTCTCGCGACGCGAGAAAGCCGATCGCAATGAGGCAGAAGGCGAACGACATTGGTCCAAGAAAGTCCGGATGGTTGGCGCGAAATGATCGGGTGACCGCGGTCGGGTGGACGCCGTGCCTACCCTGTGCGAGCACCGCACTGGAGAACCCGAGGGAGAGTCGTGCGCGCGATCGTGATGCGAGAATTCGGCGGCCCGGACGTGCTGCGGCTGGAGGACGTCCCCGAGCCGGAGCCCCGCGGCGGGCACACGCCGGTCGACGTGACCCTGGCCGGCATCAACTACGCGGACGTGCACGTACGCGGGGACTCCTACCTCGCGCCCGTCGAGCTGCCGTACATCCCCGGCAACGAGGTCGTCGGGACCACGGACGGCGGACGCCGCGTCGTCGGGCTCACCCGCGGCGGCGGATACGCGGAACGGGCGCTGCTGCACCGCCGCGTCACCTGGGACGTGCCCGACGCCGTCACCGACGCCCAGGCCGTCGCGCTGGCCCTGCAGGGCAACAGCGCCTGGCATCTGCTGTTCACCGCGCTGTGCGTCACCGCGGGCGAGACCGTCGTCGTACCGGCCGCGGCCGGCGGGGTCGGCTCGCTGGCCGTCCAACTCGCCGCGCGCGCCGGCGCGAAGGTCATCGGCCTCGCCGGCTCCGCCGAGAAGCGCAGGCTGGTGGAGGAACTGGGCGCCCACGCCGTGGTCGACTCGACCGCCGACGACCTGACGGAACGCATCCTGGAAGCGGCCGGCGGCCCCGTCGAGACGGCGCTGGAGATGACCGGCGGCGCCACCTTCGCCCGGACCCTGGCCGCCGTCGCCCCGCGCGGCCGGCTGGCCGTCTACGGCTTCGCCGGCGGCGAACTGGCGAGCGTGTCCACCCGGGACCTGATGGAGCGCTCCATCACCGTCTCCGGCTTCTGGCTGCCCCAGCTCTACGCGGACCGCACCGCACTGCCCACCTCCATGCGGGCGCTGTTCGACGCCGCCGCCGACGGCTCCCTCAAGCCGCTGACCGGCACCACCTACGCCCTCGGGGACGCGGCACGGGCGCACCACGACCTCGCCGCCCGCACCCCGACCGGGAAACTCGCCCTCGACGTCGCCCGATAGCCCCCGCGACAGGGGGCGCGGGGCGGCTCGCACCGCACATGCCGTGCGCCTTCGGGCGCGGACCACTGCCAGGGGAGAGAGCACACGATGGGCCGTCGCATCACGGCATCGCAGTCCACCGCTCCGGACGCCGCGCGGCACGCCGGCCGGTCCGGGAACACGCCGTCCACCGGTTCCCGGACGTCCGGATCCAGCCATGCCGAGCGGGTCTTCCTCGTCCAGGCGGCCTTCGCCGAACTCGGCGGATCCGCCCACGGACCGGGGGAGATCGCCGAGGTCACCGGCCTGGACGACTCCGTCGTCTACCGGATCCTGCAGTCCGGGATCTACCAGCGGATCTTCGAGCGGGTGGACCGCGGCCTCTACCGGCTGCGGACCTCCGCCGCCCAACTCGCCTTCACCGCCCTCGACCACCGCCTCGACGGCGCCCAGACGGTGCTCCGCGAACTGCGCGCGGCCACCGACAACGGGCTGGCCTTCCTCTACATGGTGGCGCCGTTCTCCGGCGCGCAGCGGCAGTGCGTCGACATGGCCGTCGGCGATTCCGACCTGGCCGAACTGGGCATGACGCCGCGCGACGTGCTGTCCGTGACCCGCTCCCTGCGCACCGGCGCCTCCGGGCGGACGATCCTCGCCTACCTGCCGGCGGTCCTGCAGCAGCGGGTGCTCGCCGAACCCGTCCCCGAACAGGCCGGCCCCGGCGTCTACCGGCACAACGACGCCCTGCTGGGCTCCCTGGCGGAGGTCCGCGACCTCGGATACGCGCTCGGCTACGAGGAGTGCATGGCCGGCTGGAACTCCTGCGCGGCGCCCATCATGTGGGACGGCTCGATCATGGGAGCGGTGCTGCTGCTCAAGCTCAAGTCCGTCATGCCCGTGGCCCCCGGCAGCGTGATCGAGGCGACGAAGGAGGCGGCGGCCGAACTCAGCCGCTACGGAGCGGCCCGCCCGGCCGCGGACGACGCCTGAACCGCGCCACCCGGCCCGCCCGCTGTTCATGACGCGGCTCGCCTCTCTACCGTGGCACCGGCAGCAGGACCACGCACACACCACGTACAAGGGGGTCTGATGGAAGCGGAATTGGTGGCTCTCGCCACGGCGGGGGCGACGACGCTGGTGCAGCAGATGGCCACGGAGGGCTGGGCCGCGGTCCGCCGGCGGATGGCGGCCTTCCTCGCCCGGCGCCGGGGCACGGACGACGACGCGGCCCTGGAGGAGCAGTTGGAGGCGGCGAGCACCGATGTGGCGATCGCCCGCCAGGACGGCGACGAGGCCGTGGTGACGGGGGTGACCGCGGTCTGGCAGGCGCGGCTGCGGCGGCTGCTGAGCGAGGACCCCGAAGCGGCGGCCGAACTGCGGGCCCTGCTCGACGAGGTGGCCCCTCGGCGGGAGGGCGTCACGCTACGGGACGTCCACAACACCATCAGCGGCGGTACGGTGAACGCACCGGTGATCCAGGCCGGCATCATCTCCGGCGGCAGCTTCGGCTCGCCGGGCCACCGGCCGCCCTCCGGCTGACCCCGCGCGCCCGGCACCCGGCGGCCGGGCAGAATGGCCGGGTGCGGCTCGAAGCGATCACCTGGGAACGGCTGACCGAAGCGCTCGCCGGGCGCATCGCCGCGACGACGGCGAAGGACGGGAGTCCCTGGCTGCGGGTGGCGGTCGACGGGGCTCCCGCCGCGTCCCCCGAAGTCCTGGCCGGGCGGCTCGCGGAGGCGTTGCGGCTCCGGGGGCGGCCGGTGCACAAGGCCGGCACCCACGGCTTTCTGCGCCCCGCCTCGCTCCGGCTGGAATACGGGCGCGAGGACCCGGACGCCTACCACGACGAGTGGTTCGACCGGCAGGCCCTGTGGCGCGAGGTGTTCCAGCCGCTGGATCCGGGCGGCACCGGGCGGGTGCTGCCGGACCTGTGGGATCCGGTGGCGGACCGCGCGACGCGCAGTGCATACGTCGAACTGCCGCCCGGCGGCGTGCTGTTGCTGCACGGTCCGCTGCTGCTCGGACATTGGTTTCCCTTCGATCTCTCCGTGCACCTGAAGCTGTCGCCGGCCGCGCTCGCCCGCCGCACCCCCGAGGGCGAACGGTGGACACTGCCGGCGTTCGCGCGCTACGACGCCGAGACCCGGCCCGAGGAAGCGGCGGATGTCGTCGTACGGGCCGACGATCCGCTCCGGCCGGCCTGGAGCGGCCCGGCCGGCTGACCGGGCGGCCTCAGCGGAGCTGCCGGATCTCGCCCCGCACGCGGTAGAACCCGCCCGAGGCGGGGGAAAGCCCCTCGACGACGTACCGCACCCCGGGCCGGCGTATGTGGCGCGGGAACTGGACGTTCCAGGACGGCTCGTAGCCCTCGGAGACCACATGCACCCGCAGTCGGCCGCCCTCCTGCAGGCACTCCACGACGATCCCCGAGGCCGAGGCGTGCGCCACCGTCTCGACCGTCGCGGACGGGGTGTAAGTGGGCAGTGCGGCGGCCGACTTCACATCCCGGGCGACCGGGACGGTGCCTGCGCGGGCGGCGGCGACGGCCGCATCGCCCGCGTCCACGCACACCAGGGAGCCGTCGGTGGTGACCAGATACAGCTTCTCGTCCAGATACTGCATCGACAGCGCCGATCCGCCGCCGGTGCCCAGCTTCCACAGGCGGGTGCCGTCCGGGGCGAAGCAGTACACCGAGGAGGCCGAGTCGCCAGCGAAGACATACCGGCCGCCCGGGGCGGTGGCGCACGCGTACACGACCGCGTCGCAGTGGTAGGTGGCCTCCAGCGCCCCGCCGCCCTTCGCCAGCCGCTGCACGACGCGCCGGTCGGTGCCCGCGTAGACGGCGTCGTCCTCCTGCCAGCCGAACAGCACGGCGCCGGTGGTCGGGGTGTGCCACAACTCGCCGCTGCCGTCTGCCGCATACGCCGTCACGCCGCGGTGGTGGCCGTGGTAGACGGCGTGCTCGTCGCGTCGGACCATCCAGGCGTCGGTGCCGCTGCTGCGGCGTGACCACTGGTACTCGTCCTCGTGGTCGATCACCGTCAGCGTGCCGTTGCGGTCGGCGACGTTGAGGACGCCCTCGCGGATGTCCAGCCAGAAGATGTCGGTGTCCCGGTCGATGACGTAGGCGGCGAACGGGAGCTTGGAGGAGAGGTCGTAGACCGTCCCGTCGTCGCAGCCGGCGTAGATCCAGAAGTCGTCCGCCACCAGGCACTTGACGCCGTCCGGGAGTTGATAGCGGGCCAGCACCTCGCCGTCGTGGCCGAGCGTGAAGACCTCGCCGTTCTGATTGCCCACCCAGCAGCGGTCCTCCGCGACATGGATGCCGAACGCGGCGGCGCCCGTACGGAACCGCCACAGCACCGGCGCGACCGCCCGTGCCGTCGACGGCGCCGACCCTACCTGGCGGCGCGTCACCGGCCTGGCGGTGCGCTGCCCTTGGACGGCCGGCGCATAGCCCTTGCGGATCTTCTCGCCGATCTTCCTGGCGGCCGCGGCCTGCGCCTTCTCCCGCGTCGGGAACGCCGAGGTCTGCGACTGGCCGGCCGCGCCGATGCGTCCGTAGCGCACCGAGACGACGGTGTCGTGCACCGCGACCTCATAGAACTTGTGCGCTCCGCCGTCCTCTTGGGACAGCTCCAGATACGTCGTGGTCTCGGACATGGCGCTCCCTCCCGGGCGGTCACAGCGACCGTCCCCCGCTGTGAAAAACCGTACGGGCGACCACTGACAATCGACCGCGGACGACCGAACGCACACCGCTGAACAGCGGATTCGGCGAGGCGGCTAGCGTGAGGGGGTGACTGCATCCAACTCGCTCCACTCACCCGCCGCGGCCGGCGTGCACCCGCCGCCGCCCGGCAGCCAGGGCCCCACCGCGACCGTGGAGGCCCGGCCGCGCGCCGTCGGCGCCGTGACGATGACCTACGCCCCCGACCCGGACGGCGCCCCGGACCCCGGCGAGATCGTCTGGACCTGGGTCCCCTACGAGGAGAACGACGGCCGGGGCAAGGACCGGCCGGTACTGGTCGTGGCCCGGGAGGCCGCCGGGACGCTGCTGGCCGTGCAGCTGTCCAGCAAGCGGCACAACGACGACCGGGACTGGGTGGCCATCGGCTCCGGCCCCTGGGACCGCGAGGGGCGCGACTCCTGGATCGCCGTGGACCGGGTGCTGCGGGTGCACCCGGCGGGGATGCGCCGTGAGGCGTGCGCACTGGACCGGGGGCGCTTCCACCTCGTCACCAACCGGCTGCGCGAGGTCTACGGCTGGCGCTGAGGGACCGCCGAGGCGCCGTACCGGGGCCGTTCCCGCACTCCGCGGCCGGCCCCGGGACGCGCGTCCGGGGAACGGGCGGCAGCCGGGTCAGGCGTCGGCCAGCGCGAGGATCTTGGTGACGGTGTTCCAGTTGCGCGCCGTGGCCGTCACCCCGAGCCGTGCGCGGCCCACCGCCTCGGCCAGCTTGGAGCGGCCGACGCCATCGGGGCACCACAGGAACAGCTCGCGTCCGACCAGCCGGAACCGGTCCGGAGCGAAGGCGGCGGGGTCGAGCGCGTCCAGCCTGGCCGTGTCGGACGGCACCGCCGACAGAAACGTCACATGCAGGCTCTTGGGCTCCGGCACGGCCAGCGGGAAGGGGTTCGCGGCGACCGCGGCGGCCAGCTCGTCGCGGGTCCGCACGACCACCGGCACGGACAAACCCAGCTCGGCGGAGATCCGCGCCTCGATCGCCCGGGCCGTCTCCTCCGGCGGCGTGCCGGGGTCGGCGAAGACGATGTTCCCGGTCTGCAGCAGCACCTGGACGTCCTCGAAGCCCAGGGACCGCGCCAGCTCCAGCTGGCGGGCCTTGGGGAAGGAATTGTGGCCTCCCACGTTGATGCCGCGGAGCAGGGCGATCTGACGGGACATGGCACGGCCCTTCATGGAGCGGTTCTCGGCTCACGGAACGGTCTCCGCGAGGAACGGGCGGGATCAGGAAGGATCGGAAGAGATCGAAAGACATGGGAAGAGAGGAGAAGAGATTCAGAAGAGAGGGGCCGGGAGGACGCCCTCCAGGGCCAGCAGCAGCCGCTTGGTCTCCAGCCCCCCGCCGAAGCCGCCGATACCGCCGTCGCTGGCCACCACACGATGGCACGGGACGACCACCGGGAGCGGATTGGAACCCATCGCCGCCCCCACCGCGCGGGCGGCGCCCGGCTCCCCGACCCGGTCGGCGAGGTCCTGATAGCCGACCACGCTGCCGTAGGGGACGCCGTCGGCCAGTGCATGCAGCACTCGGGCGTTGAACCCGGAGGACAGCGACCAGTCCAGCGGGACGGTGAAGGCCCGCAGCTCACCGGCGAAGTACGCGCCGAGCTCGGCGACGGCCGTCGCCAGGTGGGGTATCCCCGAGGCCGGCGGTCCACCGAAGGCGTGCTCCAGACGGGCCTGCGCGCGCCGGGCCACGCGCTCGTCGGCATGGAACACGACCTGGGCCAGCCCCTCCCGGGTCGCCGCGAGCAGCAGCGGCCCGATGGGGGTCTCGACGCGCGTCCGGCCCCAGTCGCGGCGGGCCGGGTGGGCCGCCTCCGGACCCGTGTCCGGCGACGTCGCCGGGCCTGGAACCTGCTCTGAGTTCGTCACGAGATCAGGGTAGGGCGCGCCACCGACAACGCGGCCGGAAACGGACCGACGGTCGGTGCCCCGGCCCGCTCGCGTCGCCCCGGCGTGCTCAGTCGTCGCCGTCGTCCAGCGCGTCGCGCACCACGTCGGGCTTGTTGCTGATGATCCCGTCGACACCCAGGTCGGCGTACTTGAGGGTGGACGGGCGGTCGTCGACGGTCCAGGCGAAGAGGTCCAGGCGGTAGCGGTGCGGGCCCCGCAGCGCGTGCACCGCGTGCACGTACTGGTGGGTGACGGCCGTGTGCGGAGGGTTGATCTGGTCGCAGAACCTCGCGTACTTGGGGAGGTCGGCCACCGGCGGGCTGCCGAGGAAGCCCGTGGTGAGGGCCGGGTTCAGCTGGTGGACCTTCTTGAGGCTGTCGGCGTTGAAGCTCTGGACGATCAGACGGTGCTTGATGTGCCGCCGGTCCAGCCAGCCGTCGCGGCGCAGCTCCTGGAGGGCCTGGCGCTCGATGCCCGGGTAGAGCTCCGGGTTCTTGAGCTCCATCAGCAGCCGCTGCCTGTTGTGGTCGACCTCGTTCAGGTACTTCCTGAGGGTGGGCACCCGCACGCCCTTGAACTTCGCGCCGAACCAGCTGCCCGCGTCGAGCTTCTCGATCTCGTGGAGTGTGAAGGCACCGACGTTCCACGGGGAGCGGCGCGGGAACAGCTTCCTGACGTTGGTCGTCCTGGCCAGCGAGGTGTCGTGCAGGACGACCAGCTGTCCGTCCTTGGTGCGCTGGACGTCGTTCTCGACCCAGGTGATGCCGAGCCGGCGGGCCGTGTCGATCGAGGCGAGGGTGTTCTCGGGCGCGTACGCCGCGGCGCCGCGGTGGCCGACCACCACCGGCGCGTGCCCATGGGACGCGGCCTGGGCACCGGCCGGCAAGAGGACGAGCGCGGACAGACCCATGAGCGCACCGGTGGCAACGGTGGTGACGGGGCGAATACGCATACGGACTCCTCGTGACGTCGTGGAAGTGAGCTGACGTGAAGTGAGGTGAACGGGGGCGGACGGACGGAGGCTCGCAGCCGGGCCGAAGCGGGGGAGTCGGGCGGTGGCCGGGCGCTGAACGAGAAGTGGCCGGTGTTCCGTGCAGGGCGCCGTAGCCGCAGGATGCCCGGAATGACCGTGCAGCTGACGTACGCCCCGACGTCGTCCAACTTGCCGGAGCCGCGGCATCCGCGCATCTCGGCCGACGGATCGTCACCCTTCGCGCGCTTGAATGGTTTTACCCGTCGCACCGATGGCGCAGCGCGGCGGCCGGATGCACCGGCGGGGGCCCTGCCGGCTTCCTGACCGGTCATGCCGCTACCGGGCGTGCGGTCCGGCGGCGGATCAGCCGGGGCGATCGGGAGCGGGAACCGGCAGTGTCCCGGCCGGCCGCCGCGCCGCCGCAGCTCGCCGATGCCCCTCATCCCCACCGCAAAACCGCTGGTCAGAGCATGCGTGGCGCCGATTGTCAGTGGCGGGTCGTACGGTGGACCCCATGCGGCCCGTATCAAAGATCGAACGCACGGTGGCGCCTTTCGAGGTCGTCAGCTCGTACCAGCCCAGTGGTGACCAGCCGGCGGCCATCGCCGAGCTGGAGCGGCGCGTCCGCGGGGGTGAGAAGGACGTCGTCCTGCTGGGTGCGACCGGCACCGGCAAGTCGGCGACCACCGCATGGATGATCGAGAAGCTGCAGCGCCCGACCCTCGTGATGGCGCCCAACAAGACCCTCGCGGCGCAGCTCGCCAACGAATTCCGCGAGCTGCTCCCGAACAACGCCGTCGAGTACTTCGTCTCCTACTACGACTACTACCAGCCCGAGGCGTACGTCCCGCAGTCCGATACGTACATCGAGAAGGACTCCTCCATCAACGAGGAGGTCGAACGGCTGCGCCACTCCGCGACGAACTCGCTGCTCACCCGGCGCGACGTCGTCGTGGTCGCGTCGGTGTCCTGCATCTACGGCCTGGGCACGCCCCAGGAGTACGTCGACCGGATGGTGCCCCTGAAGGTCGGCGACGAGATCGACCGCGACCAGCTGCTGCGCCGCTTCGTCGACATCCAGTACACCCGCAACGACATGGCGTTCACCCGCGGCACGTTCCGGGTCCGCGGCGACACCATCGAGATCTTCCCGGTCTACGAGGAGCTGGCCGTACGGATCGAGATGTTCGGCGACGAGATCGAGGCGCTGTCCACCCTCCACCCGCTCACCGGCGAGGTCATCAGCGACGACCAGCAGCTGTACATCTTCCCCGCCAGCCACTACGTCGCGGGCCCCGAGCGCATGGAGAGGGCCGTCGCCGGGATCGAGGCGGAGCTGGTGGACCGGCTCGCCACCCTGGAGAAGCAGGGCAAGCTGCTGGAGGCCCAGCGGCTGCGGATGCGCACCACCTACGACATCGAGATGATGCGCCAGATCGGCTCCTGCTCGGGCATCGAGAACTACTCGATGCACATGGACGGCCGCGAACCGGGCTCCGCGCCCAACACTCTCATCGACTACTTCCCGGACGACTTCCTGCTGGTCATCGACGAGTCGCATGTCACCGTCCCGCAGATCGGCGCCATGTACGAGGGTGACGCCTCCCGCAAGCGGACCCTCGTCGAGCACGGCTTCCGGCTCCCGTCCGCCCTGGACAACCGGCCGCTGAAGTGGGAGGAGTTCCTGGAGCGCATCGGCCAGACCGTCTATCTGTCCGCGACGCCCGGCCCCTACGAGCTCGCCCGCGGCGACGGCTTCGTGGAGCAGATCATCCGGCCGACCGGCCTGGTCGACCCGGAGGTGGTCGTCAAGCCCACCGACGGGCAGATCGACGACCTGGTGCACGAGATCCGCAAGCGCACCGAGAAGGACGAGCGCGTCCTCGTCACCACCCTCACCAAGAAGATGGCCGAGGACCTGACGGACTACTTCCTGGAGCTCGGCATCCAGGTCCGCTATCTGCACAGCGATGTGGACACCCTTCGGCGCGTGGAGCTGCTGCGCGAGCTGCGGGCGGGGGAGTACGACGTCCTGGTGGGCATCAACCTCCTGCGGGAGGGACTGGACCTGCCCGAGGTCTCCCTGGTGGCCATCCTGGACGCCGACAAGGAGGGCTTCCTGCGGTCCGGTTCGGCGCTGATCCAGACGATCGGCCGCGCGGCGCGCAATGTCTCCGGCCAGGTGCACATGTACGCCGACAAGGTCACCCCGGCGATGGAGAGGGCCATCGAGGAGACCAACCGCCGCCGCGAGAAGCAGCTCGCGTACAACAAGGCGAACGGCATCGACCCGCAGCCGCTCCGCAAGAAGATCGGCGACATCGTCGCCACCATCGCCCGCGAGGAGATCGACACCCAGGAACTGCTGGGCTCCGGTTACCGCAAGGGCGCCGACGCCAAGGACGGCAAGACTAAGGCACCCGTCCCGGCGCTCGGCGGGAAGGCCGGCAAGGCGGCGAAGGGCAAGGGCGGCAAGGCCGCCGCGCCCCTGACGGACCGCCCCGCCGCCGAACTCGCCGAGATGATCGAGGAGATGACGGAGCGGATGCGGGCCGCCGCGGCCGAGCTGCAGTTCGAGGTCGCCGCCCGGCTCCGTGACGAGGTGGGCGAACTGAAGAAGGAGCTGCGGCAAATGAGGGAGGCCGGAGTGAAGTAGGGGGCAAGGGGGCGCGCCCGCCGGCTCTCAAGCCGGCCAGGCCCTGGGCGGTGGCGCGGCCCGACGGGCGGGTCTGCCCCAGATGGCGGTGCGCCCTCGCGCCGCGGACGCGCTGCCGCCGGATCGCGATCCCGGCGCGCATCCGCTGAACGTCCATGGCTCCCGCACGGCTTCGACGACCGTGCGCCGACCTGGCGCGCCGTCCGGCCGATGGGGCCCGCCGGCCGATGGGGGCCTGTCGACGGGGCCCGCAGTCGGGGTGCACCCCCGATGACGGCAGGGGCACCCGTCCCGGCTCTGATGACGGCACCAGTACCCGTCGCCGGGCAGAGGGCCCTGCTCAGCGCACCCCACTTGAACAGGCATTTTGGGCTTTCCTTTACTGTCCCATGGCTTTCCTTTACCCTTCTTTGTGCGAGGGGCCCGAGACCCCCGGCAGCGACGACGCTGTGTGTGCCGTACGACCATGCCGGAGGAGCAGTGGACGTTTCCCTGACCCTGTGGGTGCTGACCATCCTCGGTCTGGGTGCCCTGATCGCCGTCGATTTCTTCATCGGCGGGCGCAAACCCCATGAGGTCTCCCTCAAGGAGGCCGGAGTCTGGACCGCCGTCTGGGTCGCGCTCGCCGCGCTGTTCGGGCTCGGCCTGCTGGTGTTCGGCGGGGGCGCGCCGGCCGGCGAGTTCTTCGCGGGGTTCATCACCGAGAAGTCGCTGAGCGTCGACAACCTCTTCGTCTTCGTCCTGATCATGGGCAAGTTCGCGGTGCCGGCGATCTACCAGCAGCGGGTGCTGATGGTCGGCGTGCTGATCGCCCTCGTACTGCGGGCCGGCTTCATCGGCGCGGGCGCCGCGATCATCGCCAACTTCTCGTGGGTGTTCTACCTCTTCGGTGCGTTCCTCATCTGGACGGCCTGGAAGCTCGTCCAGGAGGCGCGTGTCGGGGAGGAGGACGAGGAGTTCGAGGAGAACCGCTTCCTGAAGGCGGTCGAGCGGCGCTTCCCGTCGGTCGACCGCTACCACGGAACCAGGTTGTTCGTGGTCGAGAACGGCCGCCGGCTGATGACGCCGATGCTGATCGTGATGCTGGCGATCGGCACCACCGATGTGCTGTTCGCGCTGGACTCCATCCCGGCGATCTTCGGCCTCACCCAGGACCCGTACATCGTCTTCACGGCCAACGCCTTCGCCCTGATGGGCCTGCGGCAGCTGTACTTCCTGATCGGCGGGCTGCTGAAGAAGCTGGTCCACCTCTCGTACGGCCTGTCGGTCATCCTGGGGTTCATCGGCGTCAAGCTGGTGTTGCACGCCCTGCACGAGTCCGGGGTGGCCGTCCCGGAGATCAGCATCCCGGTCTCGCTGGGCGTCATCTGCGCGGTGCTGGTCGTCACGACCGTCACCAGCCTGCGGGCCTCGAAGCGGCAGGCGGCGGCCGAGGCGGCGGCCGGGCAGGACCCGGCGGCCGTGGCGGCCGGCGAGCAGGTCCGCGGCTGACGCACCGGGCCCGGCGGCCGGATTTGCGCCGCCGGGCCCGGAATTGCGGGCTCCGCCGCTACCAGCCGCGCTCGCGCCACTCCACGAGATGCGGTCGCTCGGCGCCGAGCGTGGTGTCGGCGCCGTGGCCCGGATAGACCCAGGTCTCGTCCGGCAGCCGGCCGAAGAGCTTGGTCTCCACGTCGTCGAGCAGGCTGGTGAACCGCTCGGCGCTGCCCCAGGTGTTGCCGACGCCGCCGGGGAACAGGCAGTCCCCGGTGAACAGGTGCGGGGCGCCGTGCGGGTCGTCGTAGACCAGCGCGACGCTGCCGGGGGTGTGCCCGGCCAGATGCCGCGCGGTCAGCTTCACGCGGCCCACCGTGACCGTGTCGCCGTCGTCGAGCAGGACGTCCGTGGGGACCGGGATCCCCTCGGCGTCGTACCGCCCCGCGTACGTCCGCGCACCCGTCGTATCGACCACCTCGCGCAGCGCGCCCCAGTGGTCGCCGTGCTGATGCGTGGTGACCACGGACGCGAGGCCGCTGTCGCCGATCAGGGTCAGGAGGGTGTGCGGCTCGGCGGCGGCGTCGATCAGCAGCTGCTCGTCGGTCGCACGGCACCGCAGCACATAGGCGTTGTTGTTCATCGGACCGACCGCGACCTTCGAGATCATCAGGTCGGATAGCTCATGCACGTCGGCCGGTCCGCCGACCTTCACTGCTCCGCTGTAACCCATGGGATCAACTCTAGAGCGGCGGGATGACCGGCAACGGCGAGCCCTGGGTGTCCAGTCCGGCACCGTCGGCACGCCCCGTCAGCCAGCCGACCAGGGCGGTGGCCGGGCCGGTCACCACCACGGGCGCGGCCTCGGTGCCGTCACCGGAGCCGGTGCGCCCGGTGCGCCAGGTGCGGCCGTCGCCGGTCCGCAGCTCCAGGGCGGGCAGGGCCGGGTGCCCGGCGAATTTCACGGTGGCCAGGAAGTCCAGCTCGTTGTCCAGGAAGGCGGGCGGCAGCTGCTCCACGGCGTAGCCGACACCGAGGTCGACGTGGTGCAGCTCGACCTCGGCCAGCCGGCGCAGCGCCAGCCGGTCGGCCCGCTCGACCACGCCGTTGCGCATCTCGACCCGGAACGCCCGGCGGTCTTCCGGAAGCGCCTGCGCCGCCGCCGCGAACCGGGCCGCGCTCTCCCGCAGGTCCTCCAGATGGGCCGCCAGCGGGCGGTCGGCGTCCCGCTCGATATCGCCGTCGCGCGCCGCCGCGCTGGCGTACATCGGGGTGCGGACGTCCGTACGGGCCCAGGTCAGGAGGTTGACCAGGGCGTCCGCGTTGCGTGCCAGATGGGCCAGGACATGGCCGCGGGTCCAGCCGGGCAGCAGGGACGGTTCGCCGATCGCGTCGTCGTCGAGCTTGCTCAGCGAGATCAGGAGCCGGTCGGTGGCCTCGTGGACGGCGGCCACATCGCGTGGGAAGTCAGGGGTGGTCATGCTCCGACGCTAGCGCCAGGAAGGCGAGTTCGGGAGTCGGCCGGCGGCGGTCCGGGCGGATGCGGGGTGGTGCCGGCGGCGCGGGTGGTGCGCAGGGCGCGGAAGGGGCGGGCGGGGCGCCGCCCCCCGCGGTGCGATGCCCCGGGGCCCGTCCGAGGCCCCCCCGGACCCCTTCCGCCGGGGCGCCGCGCCCCGCACCGGCCCCGCCGGCGTCCGGTCCCCTCAGGCCACCGTGCCGTCGGGCACTCCGAACCACCGCCGCAGCGCCGCGTCCAGCTCGTCGTACGCCCCCGGGGCGTCGGCGGCCCAGGCGGTGCAGCCGTCCGGACGCACCAGCAGGCCGGCCAGCTCCGGCCGCTGCGGGCAGTCGGCCGTCAGGACCCGCACCCGGCGGCCGTAGCCCGTCGCGCGCTTGGGCAGGTCGGGGTCGCCGGTCAGATCGAGCAACAGGCCCTGGCCGCCGTGCAGATGGTCCGCGAGCCGGCTGCCGTCGGACAGCTCCAGGTCGGGGGCGGTCCGGCCGGTCAGCGGATGGCTGCCGGGCAGGTCGTAGTGCTGCCAGACGCCGGAGATCTTCTTGGCGAAGAAGGTGGTGGCGGCGCTGGTCAGCGACAGTTCCGCGATCACCTCGCGCAGCGCCCGGGCGTGGGATTCGGGCCGCATCAGCGCCACTTGGGCCCGGGTCCACTCCAGCACCCAGGCGCCTATGGGGTGCCGCTCGGCGGTGTAGGTATCGAGCAGCCCCTCCGGAGCCCAGCCGTGCACCGTGGCGGCCAGCTTCCAGCCGAGGTTCATCGCGTCGCCGATGCCGAGGTTGAGGCCCTGGCCGCCGAACGGCGAGTGGACATGCGCCGCGTCGCCGGCCAGCAGCACCCGGCCGCGCCGGTACTCGGGCACCTGGCGGGCGTTGTCGGTGAAGCGGGTGGCCGTGTGCACCTCGGTGATCGTGACGTCCTGGACGCCGGAGACATGGCGCAGCGAGGTCTGCAACTCCTCGGCGGTGATGGGCGCGTCACGGTCCGCGGGCGGTCCGTCGAACTCCACGGTGAGGATCCGGCCGGGCGTCGGCCCGTGGACGTAGGTGCCGGTCCCGGTCCAGTTCCAGCCGGCGCCCAGGGCTTCGGAGCCGGTCATCTCCACGACGGCCTGATGGCCGGTGATCTCCGGGTCCGTACCGGGGAACGGGAATCCGGCGAGCCGGCGCACCGTGCTGCGGCCGCCGTCGCAGCCCACCAGCCAGCCGGTGCGCAGCGACCCCTCCGAGGTGTGGACGGTGACACCGTCCTCCTCGGTGTCGAAGCCGGTCAGCTTCACTCCGCGCCGCAGGGTGACGCCCGACTCGGCGGCGCGGGCGGCGAGCACGCGCTCCAGGGCGTCCTGGGGGATGAGGCCGACCTCGGCGGCGGGGCCGGGCGTGCCGAAGTCCGGGTCGGACTCGTCCAGGAGATCGCCGCGCAGCATGATGCCCGCGAAGTGCCCGGCGAACCGGGGCGCCGGCGTCACCCCGGAGACGCCCGCGGCCTGCCGCTGCCGCAGGAAGGAGCTGAACCGCTCCATGGCGGCGTCCTGCACCTCCCGGAGGGCGGGCAGCAGCCCGCGCCGGTAGAAGGCTTCCGCGCTGGGGGAGTTGATGGCCCCCGCCTTGATCGTCGGGTCCACGTCGGTCAGCCGTTCCAGGACGGTGACCCGGACATCCGCCAGTGCCAGTTCGCAGGCGAGCATCAGCCCCACCGGGCCGCCCCCCACCACGACTACGTCTGCGTCATGTGTCATGCGTATGAGTGTAGTGACTAAAAATTTGTTCCAGCTACAATTTTCTGGGAATGGTTCCCGGGCAGGTGGGAGGCTTGGTGGCGGAGAACGAGCGGGACGGCGGTGCGGCGGCCGGTGCCGAGACGGAGGCCGGGCGCGCGGAGGAGGACGGGCGGCTGACGCTGCGCGAGCGCAAGAAGCTGCGCACCCGACAGCGGATCTCCGGGGAGGCGACGCTGCTCTTCATCGAGCGCGGCTTCGACAACGTCACCGTGGCCGAGGTCGCCCGCGCCGCCGAGGTGTCCACGATGACGGTCTTCAATTACTTCCCGCGGAAGGAGGACCTCTTCCTCGACCGGATCCCGGAGGCCGCGGAGCTGATCGTCCGCGCGGTCCGCGGGCGCGGCGCGCACGAGTCGCCGCTGGCCGCGCTGCGCCGGCTGCTGCTCGACCTGCTGGGGCGGCGGCATCCGCTGGGTGCGGTGGGGGAGGGGTTCGAGCACTTCTGGCGCACGGTGCTGGATGCGCCGGCGCTCCGGGCGCGGGCGCGCGAGGCGGTCGAGGAGATCGAGCGCACGCTGGCCGGGCTGCTGGCCGAGGCCGCCGGGGGCGATGCCGAACGGCCCGGGTACGACCACCGGCTGGCCGCTGCGCTGGTCATCGCCGGGTGCCGGGCGGCGTACGCGGAAGCCGCGGCCCGGGCGCTGGCGGGTGACTCCGCGGACGCGGTGGCCGTTGACCAGGAGGCGGTGATCCGGCGCACCTTCGACGCGCTGGAGCGGGCGCTGCCGGACGGTGCCGGGGGCGGGTCCGCCGGGAGTCGGATGGCGTAACGCCTGGTCGGAGGGGCGGGAAGGGTACGGGGCTGCCACACGTTTGGGTGAAGAGGGCTTGCGAGGCCCGTAAATCGAATGCGCGTGCTATAGGCTCGTGTATGGCATCACAAAGACACTGCCGTGGAGGCCCCCCTACCCTTGGTCGGGGGCCCCGCTCCGCTCCGCCGCCTCTGCTCATTCACCGTGCGGCGGACGCAGCCCCGCGGCTCCCGACCCTCTCCAAGAAAGGTGCCGACCGGCGTGGCCGACCGTCTCATCGTCCGTGGCGCTCGCGAGCACAATCTCCGCAACGTCTCGCTCGACCTCCCCCGCGACTCCCTCATCGTCTTCACGGGGCTCTCCGGGTCGGGCAAGTCCTCGCTCGCCTTCGACACGATCTTCGCCGAGGGGCAGCGGCGCTATGTCGAGTCGCTCTCCTCCTACGCCCGGCAGTTCCTCGGGCAGATGGACAAGCCCGATGTGGACTTCATCGAGGGCCTGTCCCCCGCGGTCTCGATCGACCAGAAGTCGACGTCGCGCAACCCGCGCTCGACGGTCGGCACGATCACCGAGGTCTACGACTACCTCCGGCTGCTCTTCGCCCGTATCGGCAAGCCGCACTGCCCCGAGTGCGGGCGGCCGATCGCCCGGCAGTCGCCGCAGGCCATCGTGGACAAGGTCCTGGAGCTCCCCGAGGGCAGCCGGTTCCAGGTGCTCTCCCCGCTGGTGCGCGAGCGCAAGGGCGAGTTCGTCGACCTCTTCTCCGACCTCCAGACCAAGGGCTACAGCCGCGCCCGCGTCGACGGGGAGACGATCCATCTCGCCGAGCCGCCGAAGCTGAAGAAGCAGGAGAAGCACACCATCGAGGTGGTCGTCGACCGCCTCACGGTCAAGGAGAGCGCCAAGCGGAGGCTCACCGACTCCGTCGAGACCGCCCTCGGGCTCTCCGGAGGCATGGTCATCCTGGACTTCGTCGACCTGGACGCCGACGACCCGCAGCGCGAGCGGATGTACTCCGAGCACCTCTACTGCACCTACGACGACCTCTCCTTCGAGGAGCTGGAGCCGCGCTCCTTCTCGTTCAACTCGCCCTTCGGCGCCTGCCCGGACTGCACCGGCATCGGCACGCGCATGGAGGTCGACCCCGAGCTGATCATCCCCGACGAGGACCGCTCGCTGGACGAGGGCGCCATCCACCCCTGGTCCGGCGGACACACCAAGGACTACTTCGGCCGGCTGGTCGGCGCGCTCGCCGACGCCCTCGGATTCCGTACGGACATCCCGTGGGCCGGGCTGCCGCAGCGGGCCAAGAAGGCCCTGCTGTACGGCCACAAGACCCAGATCGAGGTGCGCTACCGCAACCGCTACGGCCGCGAGCGGGCATACACCACCGCCTTCGAGGGCGCCGTGCCGTTCGTCAAGCGGCGGCACAGCGAAGCGGAGAGCGACAGCAGCCGGGAGCGCTTCGAGGGCTATATGCGCGAGGTGCCCTGCCCGACGTGCGAGGGGACGCGGCTCAAGCCGATCGTGCTCGCCGTGACGGTCCAGGAGAAGTCGATCGCCGAGGTCGCGGGCATGTCGATCAGCGACTGCGCCGACTTCCTGCGCTCGATGAAGCTGAACGCCCGCGAGAAGACCATCGCCGAGCGGGTCCTCAAGGAGGTCAACGAGCGGCTGAAGTTCCTGGTCGACGTCGGCCTCGACTACCTCTCGCTGAACCGCGCGGCCGGCACCCTCTCCGGTGGCGAGGCCCAGCGCATCCGCCTCGCCACCCAGATCGGCTCCGGCCTGGTGGGCGTGCTCTACGTCCTCGACGAGCCGTCGATCGGCCTGCACCAGCGCGACAACCACCGGCTGATCGAGACCCTGGTGCGGCTGCGCGACATGGGCAACACCCTGATCGTCGTGGAGCACGACGAGGACACCATCAAGGTCGCGGACTGGGTCGTCGACATCGGCCCGGGCGCCGGCGAGCACGGCGGCAAGGTCGTCCACAGCGGCCCGATGAAGCAGCTGCTGGCCAACAAGGAGTCGATCACCGGCCAGTATCTGTCCGGCAAGAAGGCCATCGCGACGCCCGACATCCGCCGCCCCGCCGACCCGGCCCGGCAGCTGACGGTCCACGGCGCGAAGGAGAACAACCTCCGCGACATCGACGTCTCCTTCCCGCTCGGGGTGCTCTCCGCCGTCACCGGCGTCTCCGGCTCCGGCAAGTCGACGCTGGTCAACGACATCCTGTACACCCACCTCGCGCGCGAGCTCAACGGCGCCAAGTCGGTGCCCGGCCGGCACACCCGGGTCGCCGGCGACGACCTGGTCGACAAGGTCGTCCATGTCGACCAGTCGCCGATCGGCCGCACCCCGCGCTCCAACCCGGCGACCTACACCGGCGTCTTCGACCACGTCCGCAAGCTCTTCGCGGAGACGATGGAGGCGAAGGTCCGCGGCTATCTGCCGGGTCGCTTCTCCTTCAACGTCAAGGGCGGTCGCTGCGAGAACTGCTCCGGCGACGGCACGATCAAGATCGAGATGAACTTCCTGCCGGATGTGTACGTACCGTGCGAGGTCTGCCACGGCGCGCGCTACAACCGCGAGACGCTGGAGGTCCACTACAAGGGCAAGTCCATCGCCGAGGTGCTGGACATGCCCATCGAGGAGGCGCTGAGCTTCTTCGAGGCGGTGCCGACCATCGCCCGGCATCTCAAGACGCTCCATGAGGTCGGCCTCGGATACGTCCGGCTCGGCCAGTCCGCGCCGACCCTCTCGGGTGGTGAGGCGCAGCGCGTCAAGCTGGCCAGCGAGCTCCAGAAGCGCTCCACCGGCAGCACCGTCTACGTCCTCGACGAGCCGACCACCGGTCTGCACTTCGACGACATCAGCAAGCTCATCACGGTGCTGTCCGGGCTGGTCGACAAGGGCAACACGGTCATCGTCATCGAGCACAACCTCGATGTGATCAAGACCGCGGACTGGGTCATCGACATGGGCCCCGAGGGCGGCAACGGCGGCGGCACGGTCGTCGCCGAGGGCACCCCGGAGCAGATCGCCTCGATCCCGGCCAGCCACACCGGCAAGTTCCTGCGGGAGATCCTCGGCGACCGGGTCAGCGACGCGGCACCGGTGACCGGGGCGGCCAAGAAGCCGGCCGCCCGGAAGTCCGCCGCGAAGAAGACGGTGGCCGCGAACGCCGCGGCGAAGAAGGCCGTGACCAGGTCGGCCGCCGCCGGGACCGCCGCGTCCAAGCCGGCGGCGAAGAAGGCCGCCGCCAAGAAGACGACGACGCGGGCTCGCCGAGCCTCCTGACGCACCGTCAGCGACGGGGGTGGAGCCGGGTCGGGCCCGGGGCTCCGCCCCCGTGGCGCGTTCCGGGCCCGCCCGTCGGGCCGCCGCTACGCCGCCAGCTCCGCGGCGAACGGCGGCTCCGCCCCCGCCCGCGAGCAGGTGACGGCGGCGGCCCGGGCGGCGAAGCGGAGGACGTCCCCCCAGGCGTCGGCGGCGAGGTGGGCGAGCGGGCCGTACGCCAGCGCGTCATGGGCCGCCAGCCGGTGCAGCAGCGCCGCGTTGACGGTGTCGCCCGCGCCGATGGTGTCGACGACGGCGACCCGCTCACCGGGAACGGTCAGCTCACCACCACCCTTCCTGAGCACCGTCAGCCCGTCCCCGCCCCGGGTGATCACGATCGCCGCGGGCCCGGCGCTCAGCCACTCCCACGCGGCAGCGGTGACCGTGCCCCGGTCGGCGTCCCGCCCAGCCCCCGCCAGCCAGAGCGCGTCCTCCTCGGACAGCTTGAGCAGGGAGAGATGCGGCAGCCAGGAGCGGAAGCGGGCCCGATAGGCGTCCGGATCGAGGATCAGACCGGGCCGGACATTGGGATCCAGCGCGGTGAACACCCCGCGCCGCGCCTCCCGTTGGAGCAGCGCCTCGTATGCGCTCGCGCCCGGCTCCAGCACCAGTGAGCAGGTGCCCAGCGAGAGCGCCCGGACCGTTTCGGGCAGCGCCGGCGGCAGGGTGAAGAGCCGGTCGGCGGTGCCGTCCGCGTAGAAGCCGTAACCGGCCGAGCCGTCCGCGCTGATGTCCGCGACGGCGAGCGTGGTCGGCTCCGGGCCGCGCTGCACCAGCGAGGTGTCCACCCCGCTGCCGCGCAGCCCGTGCAGCAGCGACTCCCCGAAGGCGTCGGTCGAGACCCGCGAGCAGAACGCGGCGGGTGAGCCCAGCCGCCCCAGCGCGATCGCGGTGTTGTACGGACCACCGCCGCGCCGCGGCAGCAGCGCCGGCAACTGGCCTTGCGGGGAGGGTTCCTGCTGGCTGGGTACGAGGTCGATCAGCGCCTCGCCGGCGACGACGATCACAGGGTGCGGGTCCTTTCCTCAGCGGCCGGGGAGCCGGCCGGGGGCATGGCGGACGGAGCGGGTTCGGGGCAGCCGCACGACGTGCGGTGCACGAACGCGCAGGGCAGGCGGACGGTACGGGGCGGCCGGTCCGGGTCGTCCAGGCGTGCCAGCAGCAGCCGGACCGCCGCGGCTCCCAGCTCCTTGCTGGGCTGGGCGATCGCGGTCAGCCGGGGCGTGAAGAGATCCGCCCAGGAGAAGTCGTCGAAGCAGGCCAGGGCGATGTCGCGGGGCACCTCCAGGCCCAGGTCGCGCAGGGCCTGGAGGGTGCCGATCGTCATCGCGTTGTTGGCGGTGATGATCGCGGTGGGCGGCTGCGCTGCGGCGAGCAGCCGGCGGGTGGCGTCCGGGGCGCCCGCCGCCGCGGAGTTGCCGCCGGCCAGCAGCTCGGGCACGAACGGCAGCCCGCGGGCGCGCAGCCCCTCGCGGTAGCCCTGGACCCGCTCGGTGGTGGTGCTCAGGCCGGGCAGCCCGGCGACCAGGCCGATCCGGGTGTGCCCCAAGTCGGCGAGGTGCTCGACGAGTTGGCGCACCGGTCCGGTGCTCTCGGCGCAGACCTGGTCGTGTCCGTGGCCGACCAGCCGGTCCAGGAACACGGTGGGCACCTTGCACCGGGCCAGGTACCCGACCATCTCGGCGGGTTCCGCGGACGGCGCGACGATCATGCCGTCCACCCGCCGCTCGTGCAGCAGCTGGACGACCTTGCGTTCGTGCCGCGGATCGTCGTGCGGATCGGCGATCAGCAGGCTGTGGCCGGCCTCCAGGGCGCCGGCCTCGACGCCCTGGAGGATCTCGGTGAAGTACGGGTTGCTGATCGCGGACACCGCGAGGCCGATGGAGCGGGTGCGGGAGGTGACCAGCGAGCGGGCGAGGGTGTTGTGGGTGTAGCCGAGCTCGTCGATGGCGGCCAGCACCGCGGCCCGGGTGCCGGGGCGCACCGGCCGGGTGTCGTTCAGCACGTGCGAGACCGTGGCGACGGAGACGCCCGCGCACCGTGCCACATCCACCATCGTCGTCATCCGGCTCTTTCCTCCCCGACTCGGAGCGGACGGGGTGCAGGTCGCGTCCGCCCGGCCGAAGTCCCTCACAGTACGTCCGTCGGAGACCAAACGTAAACGCTTGCGTAAGCGTTTACGTTTGCCTGGTTCCCCTACTGCCGGTGCCGGTGCCCGCGCCGGATGACCGGCCGGGGCCTGGTGTCGGCCGCGGTCCCGGCGCCGGGCATCGTCATCCGGCCGGAGAGCCCGCGCCGGCCGGTGGAAACGGGGCGCAGCACGGAGACCCGCACGGTGCCGCCCGGGCTGCGCAGCGACGACGCGGCGGCGGGGGCAGAGCCGCTCGGCGGGCGCCGGGGCCCCGCGGAGGCGGGGGAATCCGTGCCGGTATCGTCGGGAACCGGAATCCACTGACGGCAGCCGCCGCCCCGCGCCCTCCTGGAGCAGCCATGAGCCAGCCCCCCGCCCGCCGAACCGTACTGCGCGGGGCCGCGCTCGCCGGTGCCGCCGGCTTCGGGCTGGCGGCCTGCTCGTCGGGGGGCTCGGGCGCGGACGCGTCGGCGGTGCCCACCAAGCCCGTCGATCTGGGGGCCGCCGCCGATGTCCCGGTCGGCGGCGCCAAGCTGTACCGCGAGGACCGGCTGGTCGTCTCGCAGCCCGCCAAGGGCGAGTTCAAGTGCTTCAGCGCCAAGTGCACCCACGCCGGCTGCATCCTGTCCGAGGTCCAGAAGAAGGAGGGCAGCTGCCCCTGCCACGGCAGCCGCTTCGACGTGACCACCGGCCAGGTCATCCAGGGCCCGGCGGCCGAGCCGCTGCCGGAGGTGCCGGTCAAGGCCCAGGGCGGCAAGCTGATCGCCGGCTGAGCGGCCGTACGGGGCGCGCCGCCCGGCTCACCTCCAGTCCCAGGCGATCCCCACGATTCCGGGCCGTACGCCCTGCTCCACCACGTGGACGGCGTGGTGCCGCCCGCTGAGCGTCAGCTCCTGCCGGCCGCCGCGCGGGGCGCCGGCCGACGCCTGGGTGAAGCGGTGGCAGCGCACCGGCAGCGCCGCCTCGTCGAAGCGCACCTGGAGGACGTACTGGCCGCCGGCGAAGCTGAAACCGCGCACGTACTCGGCGCTCGGGCCGCCGCTGCCGTCCTCGAAGGCGTAGCCGAAGACATGGGTGTCCCCGGCGCGCAGCCGGGTGTCGAAGAGCAGCTCGGCGACCACGACCCCGGTCTCCGCGTCGCCGCGCACCCGCCCCAGCCGGCAGTTGTCCGCGGCCCGCACCCGCACCCGGGCCGGATCGCAGCCCGCGTCGCCGCGGTGGATGGCGATGTAGCGGTCGACACCGTCCCGGTGGGCGCGCACCACCTGGAGCGACTCCCGTTCGCTCAGCTCGCGGTGTGCCCCGATCCGTACCCGCTCGTGGTGCCCCACGGTGTGCAGCCCGCCGTCCGCCGGGGTCCCCAGCTCGGTGAACAGCTGCTGGAGGGAGCCAGCCGGCGCCACCAGCGAGCGGTAGGCGCGGCCGGCCGGCCGGCCGGCGTCCGGGTGGGCGCCGTCCTCGGGTACCAGGAGGCGGTGCAGCGACCGTGCGGGCAGCCCGAGGACCTCCTCCAGGGCGCGCACCGCCCGCAGCGACTCGGGGCGCTGCGGCCGGCGCGCGCCCTGCTGCCAGTAACTGAGGCTGGTCACTCCGATGTTGATCCCGCGCTGGGCGAGCTTGTGCTGGACGCGGGTGAGCGCGAGACCGCGTGCGGTGAGCGCGCTGCGCAGGGCCAGATGGAACGGACCGGTACGCAGCAGTTGTGCCAGCTCGGCTGATTCGGGGGTGTTCTGGGCGATATCGGGGATGTTCTGTGCGATGTCGGGAGTGTTTTGTGCCATTGCCTCGATCCTCCGGCGCGCAGGTGAACGTTCACAACCGGTTCACACGGCGCGCGCTCTCCCTGCCGTTTCACTGCAGTACGCCGGGCACCAGCCGTTCACATCCAGGCCCGTTCGTCCACACCCCCGTGTCACCTCGCATTGAAGCGTGTTGACCTGCCTGCGACAACACCCGATGCTCCTCAGCAGCATCCGGATGCGCTCCTCTCCCCCCTCACCCCACGTTCGGGAGGAACGCCATGACCCGTGCACTCCTCGTCCGCCGTTCGCGCCGCAGATGGCTGTCGGCCGCGGCGCTCACCGCGGCGGCGCTGGCCGCGCTCCCCGGGACGGCGGCTGCCGCTCCGCAGGCCGCCAACCGCCTCGACATCAGCATGCAGGCCCAGGAGAAGACCAACTGGTGCTGGGCCGGATCCGGCAACACCATCGCGTCCTGGTTCGGCCGGAACTACAGCCAGACCCAGTTCTGCAACGCCGCCTTCGACCGTCAGCAGGGCGCCGACTGCCCCAACAACCAGGCCACGCTCGGAAACGTGCAGACCGCATTCGACTGGATGGGCATCAATTCTGGCTCGTATGTGGCCGGTTATCTCCGCTACGGCACCGTGCAAAACGAGATCAACGCCAACCGCCCCATCGAGACCCGCATCCAGTGGTCCTCCGGCGGTGGCCACATGCACGTCCTCTACGGCTACGACACGTCGAGGAACTGGGTGTACTGGGGCGACCCATGGGCCTCCAACAACCGGTACAACTGGGGCGACTTCGACTACTACGTGAACGGCAGCTCCTTCTCCTGGACGCACTCCCTCTACCGGATAGGAGCCTGAGGCCATGACGAAGCGCACCGCCGTACGTGCCGCCGCCACGGGGACGCTCGCCGCCGCCCTCGTCGGCCTCGCCCCGTGCACCGCGCTGGCCGCCCAGGTACCCGCCCCGCCGGTCCCGGCCCGGGCGAGCGTGGCCGCCGCCCACGATGTGGCCGCCGCCCCCGCGACCGTGGCGGAGCTCACCCGCTTCTTCGCCGCCGACAAGGCCCGCGGCGGCTCCCGCGCCGCGGTGTCCGCGCGCACCGCCCCGCACATCGAGGGCGCCACCGTCCCGGTCTACGTCCTGTCGCCGGACTTCGTCCGCGGCAAGGCCGACGCCCCCGTCGCCCGGCTGGAGTTCCTTGCCAGCAAGGCGGTCGCCGGCGACGGCCGCACGGCGTCCGTGTGGACCGTGCAGCGGGGTACCGCGTGGACGGTCGTCAACATCGCCAGCGGCGACGACGAGACCCGCTACGCCGCGGCCGGAGCCGTCCGGGACGCCGCGGGAACGGTTTTCCACGAGCCGCAGATCGACGCCTGGTACGTCCAGCGCGGCGACCGCATCGAGCCCCTGGACGCGACTGCCCGCAAGGCCGTGGGCGACCGCGGAACCACCGTCGCGGCCTACCGGAAGCGCGTCGAGAAGGCGTACGGCGACAAGCTCCCCGGCTCCGCGTACGACAAGAGGGGCGAAGCGGGCGGCTACGGCCCGGATGCCGCGCAGGGCCCCGCAGCGGATGCCGCGGCCCGGGCCGCGGGCAGCCCCGTCGCGGCCGACACGGTGGCCGGCGACAGCATCCCGGTCGCCGCCGCCTCCACCGTGGCGGGCGTCGCGGCCCTGCTCGCCCTGGGCCTGTCGGGCGCGGCGGCCCTGCGGCGGCGCAGGGAGCGCTGAGGGGTCGGAGAAGCGCTGAGGAGGTGCTGAGGCACCGCTGAGGGGGTGGGGCGGAGGGGGCGGGAGGTCGGCCGCTCGTTCGTCGGCCGCCGGCCGGAATTCTTCCCCCGCCCCCTCCTCGTCCCACCCCCCACCCCCGCCGACTGGCGCCGTGATTGTCAGTGGCGGTCAGTAGGGTGGTGGGCATGGCAGACCCCAGCAGCTACCGACCCAAGCCGGGACAGATCCCCGACTCGCCGGGGGTCTATAAATTCCGCGACGAGCACGGCCGGGTCATCTACGTCGGCAAGGCCAAGAGCCTGCGCCAGCGCCTGGCCAACTACTTCCAGGACCTGGCCGGCCTCCATCCGCGTACGCGCACGATGGTCACCACCGCCGCCTCCGTCGAGTGGACCGTGGTCTCCACCGAGGTCGAGGCGCTCCAGCTCGAATACACCTGGATCAAGGAGTTCGACCCCCGGTTCAACGTCAAGTACCGCGATGACAAGAGCTATCCGTATCTCGCGGTGACGCTCAACGAAGAGTTCCCCCGTGTCCAGGTGATGCGCGGCGCCAAGAAGAAGGGCGTGCGCTATTTCGGCCCGTACGGGCACGCCTGGGCCATCCGCGAGACCGTCGACCTGATGCTGCGCGTCTTCCCCGTACGGACGTGCTCCGCGGGCGTCTTCAAGCGCTCCGCCCAGATCGGCCGCCCCTGCCTGCTGGGCTACATCGGCAAGTGCTCGGCCCCCTGCGTCGGCCGGATCTCCCCCGAGGAGCACCGCGAACTCGCCGAGGAGTTCTGCGACTTCATGGCCGGCCGCACCGGCGCGTACCTCCGTCGCCTGGAGCGCCGGATGCAGGAGGCGGCCGAGGAGATGGAGTACGAGCGCGCCGCCCGGCTGCGGGACGACATAGGCGCGCTCCGGCGGGCGATGGAGAAGAGCGCCGTGGTGCTCGCCGACGCCACCGACGCCGACCTGGTCGCCGTCGCCGAGGACGAACTCGAAGCCGCCGTCCAGATCTTCCACGTCCGCGGCGGCCGGGTGCGCGGCCAGCGCGGCTGGGTCACTGACAAGGTCGAGGCCGTCACCACCGCCGGCCTCGTGGAGCACGCCCTCCAGCAGCTGTACGGGGAGGAGCAGGGCGACGCGGTTCCGAAGGAGGTCCTGGTCCCGGCGCTGCCCGAGCCGGTCGAGCCGATCGCCCAGTGGCTCTCCCAGCGCCGCGGCTCCCAGGTCTCGCTGCGTATCCCGCAGCGCGGCGACAAGAAGGACCTGATGGCCACGGTCGGGCGCAACGCCCAGCAGGCGCTCGCCCTGCACAAGACCAGGCGCGCCTCCGACCTGACCACCCGCTCCCGCGCCCTGGAGGAGATCGCCCAGGCCCTCGGCCTGGACACGGTCCCGCTGCGTATCGAGTGCTTCGACATCTCGCACCTCCAGGGCGATGACGTCGTCGCCTCGATGGTGGTGTTCGAGGACGGTCTCGCCCGGAAGAGCGAATACCGCCGCTTCCAGATCAAGGGCTTCGCGGGGCAGGACGATGTGCGCTCCATGCACGAGGTCATCGGTCGCCGCTTCAAGCGCTACCTCCAGGAGAAGCAGAAGTCGGGGGAGTGGACGCAGGAGCCGTCCGACGCCGTCCCCGCGGAGGCCGACGGCGTCCCCACGGAAGCCGGCGCCGCCGCCGAGACCGGTGCCCCCACGGAGGTCGACGGCGCCCCGGACGCTGTGGACGGCCGCCTCACCGACGACGACGGCCGCCCCAAGCGGTTCGCCTATCCGCCCCAGCTCGTGGTCGTCGACGGCGGCGCCCCCCAGGTGGCGGCGGCCCGCCGTGCCATGGACGAGCTCGGGATCGACGATGTCGCGGTCTGCGGCCTGGCCAAGCGCCTCGAAGAGGTCTGGCTGCCCGATGAGGACGACCCGGTCGTGCTGCCGCGCAGCAGCGAGGGGCTCTATCTGCTCCAGCGGGTCCGCGACGAGGCGCACCGCTTCGCGATCACGTACCAGCGCAGCAAGCGCACCAAACGGCTGAAGGCGTCCCCGCTCGACGCCGTCGCGGGGCTGGGCGAGACCCGCCGCCAGGCACTCCTGAAGCACTTCGGTTCGTTGAAGAAGCTGCGGGCCGCGACGGTCGACGAGATCTGCGAGGTCCCGGGGGTCGGCCGCAAGACCGCCGAGACGGTCGCCGCGGCGCTGGCCGCGGCGGCGCCGTCCGCCCCGGCGGTGAACACCGCCACAGGAGAGATCATTGAAGATGACGAGGCCCCGCCGGCCGCGTTGTCAGCAGAACGGGGGCAGGACCGATGAGCAGCACACCGCACGACAGGCAAGAACCCGAGCGATCCGAGCGATCCGATAGATCCGAGAGAGATTCCGAGAGAGATGGTGCACAGGTGAGTACGGGCACGATGCGCGAAGCCGACCAGGGCGAGAGCGCCGCGATCCCCGAGCTGGTGATCATCTCCGGCATGTCCGGCGCCGGCCGCAGCACGGCCGCGAAGTGCCTGGAGGACCTCGGCTGGTTCGTCGTCGACAACATCCCGCCCGAGCTGATCCCGCCGATGGTCGAGCTGGGCGCCCGCTCGCAGGGCAACGTCGCCAAGATCGCCGTCGTCGTCGACGTCCGCGGCCGTCGCTTCTTCGCCAACCTCAAGGCATCCCTGGCCACCCTCGACGCGCAGAACGTCAAGCGCCGCATCGTCTTCCTGGAGTCCTCCGACGAGGCCCTCGTGCGCCGCTTCGAGTCGGTCCGCCGCCCGCACCCCCTCCAGGGCGACGGCCGGATCGTCGACGGCATCGCCGCCGAGCGCGATCTGCTGCGCGAACTGCGCGGTGACGCCGACCTGGTCATCGACACCTCCAGCCTGAACGTCCACGAGCTCCGCGCCAAGCTGGACGCCCAGTTCGCCGGCGAGGAGGTCCCCGAACTCCGCGCCACGGTCATGTCGTTCGGCTTCAAGTACGGCCTCCCGGTGGACGCCGACATGGTCGTCGACTGCCGCTTCATCCCCAACCCGCACTGGGTCCCCGAGCTGCGCCCCTTCACGGGCCTGAACGAAGAGGTCTCCAACTACGTCTTCAACCAGCCCGGTTCCAAGGAGTTCCTGGACGGGTACGCCGAACTGCTGCGGCTGGTCGCCGAGGGCTACCGCCGCGAGGGCAAGCGCTATGTGACCATCGCCGTGGGCTGCACCGGCGGCAAGCACCGCAGCGTCGCGATGTCCGAGAAGCTGGCCCGTCGGCTGGTGTCCGAAGGTGTCGAAACGGTAGTCGTCCACCGGGACATGGGGCGCGAGTGACCGCCCGTACGCCGCGGCTGCGCAGGGTCCGCCGCTTCGTCCCCAGCGGCCGTACGTCGAAGGGAGCCACCCCGAAGGTGGTGGCGCTCGGCGGCGGTATGGGCCTGTCCGCCTCGCTGGCCGCCCTGCGCCGCATCACCGGGGACCTGACCGCCGTGGTCACCGTCGCCGACGACGGCGGCTCCAGCGGCCGGCTCCGCGACGAGCTGGGGGTGCTGCCGCCCGGCGATCTGCGCAAGGCGCTGGCCGCGCTGTGCGGTGACGACGACTGGGGCCAGACCTGGGCCCGGGTGATCCAGCACCGCTTCACGAGCGAGGGCGAGCTCCACGACCACGCGGTCGGCAATCTGCTGATCGTCGCCCTGTGGGAGCAGCTCGGCGACCACGTCCAGGCGCTGGACCTGGTCGGCAGGCTGCTGGGCGCGCACGGCCGGGTCCTGCCGATGTCGGCGGTGCCGCTGGAGCTCCAGGCCCAGGTCAAGGGCCTGGACCCGGAGTACCCGGACGCGATCTCCACGGTCCGCGGCCAGGCCACCGTCGCGCTCACCCGCGGCGAGGTGCAGTCCGTCCACGTCGTCCCCGAGGACCCGCCGGCCGTCCCCGAAGCGGTCGCCGCGGTGCGCGACGCCGACTGGGTGGTGCTGGGCCCCGGTTCGTGGTTCTCCTCGGTCATCCCGCATCTGCTGGTGCCCGAACTGCGCGAGGCCCTGGAGGAGACCAAGGCCCGGAAGGTGCTCTCACTCAACCTCGCGCCGCAGCCCGGCGAAACCGATGGCTTCTCCCCGCAGCGTCATTTGGAGGTTTTGGCCCGACACGCCCCTAAACTCGCCTTCGACGTGGTGTTGGCCGACAAGGCCGCGGTGCCCGACATCGACGGTCTGACGGTTGCCGCCAAGCAGCTGGTGGGCAGCGAGGTCGAGCTGGCCGTGGTCGCCGCACAAGGAGACGACGCCCGGCCCGGTGCCGGCGCAGCTCCCGACCGGCACGACCCGGAACTGCTGGCAGCCGCGTACGACCGTATTTTTCGGATGCATGGAAGGATCGGCCCATGGCGATGACGGCTGCGGTGAAGGACGAAATCTCCCGGCTTCCCGTCACCCGGACCTGCTGCCGGAAGTCGGAGGTCTCGTCGATCCTGCGGTTCGCGGGTGGTCTGCACCTGGTCAGTGGCCGCATTGTGATCGAGGCGGAGCTGGACACGGGCATCGCCGCCCGGCGGCTGCGCAAGGACATCCTGGAGATCTTCGGGCACTCCTCCGACCTGGTGGTGATGGCCCCCGGCGGGCTGCGGCGCGGCAGCCGCTATGTCGTCCGCGTGGTGGCCGGCGGCGACCAGCTGGCCCGGCAGACCGGCCTGGTCGACGGCCGCGGACGTCCCATCCGGGGCCTGCCCCCGCAGGTGGTCTCCGGTGCGACCTGCGACGCCGAGGCCGCGTGGCGCGGCGCGTTCCTGGCGCACGGTTCGCTGACCGAGCCCGGCCGCTCCTCCTCCCTGGAGGTCACCTGCCCCGGTCCCGAGGCCGCCCTCGCGCTGGTGGGCGCGGCTCGCCGGCTCGGCATCGGCGCCAAGGCCCGCGAGGTGCGCGGAGTGGACCGCGTCGTCGTCCGTGACGGTGATGCGATCGGCGCGCTGCTGACCCGGCTCGGCGCCCACGAGTCGGTGCTCGCCTGGGAGGAGCGGCGGATGCGCCGCGAGGTCCGGGCCACCGCCAATCGCCTGGCCAACTTCGACGACGCCAACCTCCGCCGCTCCGCGCGCGCCGCGGTCGCCGCCGGCGCCCGGGTCCAGCGGGCCCTGGAGATCCTCGGCGAAGAGGTCCCCGAGCACCTCGCGGCGGCCGGCCGGCTGCGCATGGAGCACAAGCAGGCGTCGCTGGAGGAGCTGGGCGCCCTGGCCGATCCGCCGCTGACCAAGGACGCGGTCGCCGGGCGGATCCGCAGGCTGCTGGCGATGGCCGACAAGCGCGCCCAGGACCTCGGCATCCCGGGCACCGAATCCAACCTCACCGAGGAGCTCGCCGACGGGATGGTCGGCTGACCCGGAGCGCCCCTCGCCCCCACGCGCCCCCGGCACCCGCATTGGGTGCCGGGGGCGCGTGCGTGCGGACGCCGTGGGGCGGCGCGTGGGTGCGTACGACAGAGGGGCTCGAAGCCGCTCACCTGAGCATCTTTGGGCGCCGATGTCAATGTCACGTACGTCTCTTCCAGGGGGTAGGGTCGTAGGCGGTCGGGGACAGCCCATACAGCTCGCCGGTAACCAAAACCGGCGTACCAACGAGGAGATCGGTTCGTGACGATCCGCGTAGGCATCAACGGATTCGGCCGCATTGGTCGCAACTACTTCCGCGCGCTCCTGGAGCAGGGTGCGGACATCGAGATCGTCGGTGTCAACGACCTGACCGACAACGCCACCCTGGTCCACCTGCTGAAGTACGACACCATCCTGGGTCGCCTCAAGCAGGACGTCAGCCACACCGACGACACCATCACCGTCGGCGACCAGACCTTCAAGACGATGGCCGAGCGTGACCCGGCGAAGCTCCCCTGGGGCGAGCTGGGCGCCGACATCGTCATCGAGTCGACCGGCATCTTCACCAAGCGCGACGACGCCGCCAAGCACCTCGCCGCCGGCGCCAAGAAGGTCCTGATCTCCGCGCCCGCCAAGGGCGAGGACATCACGATCGTGATGGGCGTCAACCAGGAGAAGTACGACGCGGCCAACCACCACGTCATCTCCAACGCCTCCTGCACCACCAACTGCGTGGCGCCGATGGCCAAGGTTCTCGACGAGAACTTCGGCATCGTCAAGGGCATGATGACCACGGTCCACGCGTACACCAACGACCAGCGCATCCTGGACTTCCCGCACTCGGACCTGCGCCGCGCCCGCGCCGCCGCGGAGAACATCATCCCGACCTCGACGGGTGCCGCCAAGGCCACCGCCCTGGTCCTCCCGCAGCTCAAGGGCAAGCTGGACGGCATCGCCATGCGCGTCCCGGTCCCCACCGGCTCGGTCACCGACCTGGTGCTGGAGCTCGACCGCGAGGTCAGCAAGGACGAGATCAACGCCGCCTTCCAGAAGGCCGCCGAGGGCCAGCTGAAGGGCGTGCTGGAGTACACCGAGGACCCGATCGTCTCCTCGGACATCGTGAACTGGCCGGCCTCCTGCACCTTCGACTCGCAGCTGACGATGGTCCAGGGCAAGCAGGTCAAGGTCGTCGGCTGGTACGACAACGAGTGGGGCTACTCCAACCGTCTCGTGGACCTCACGGTCTTCGTCGGCGGCCAGCTCTGACCCTGCCCGACGGCGGGCACGGCACCGGAATGTGAGGACGGGGCCCGTAGGGCGCGAGAACGCGTCGTACGGGCCCCGTCCCATGGCGGATAAGGTCCCTTGACGGACTACAACGGAGTCACTTCACATGAAGACGATCGACGATCTCGCCAAGGAGGGCGTTGCGGGCAAGCGGGTCTTCGTCCGCGCCGACCTCAACGTCCCCTTGGACGGCACCACCATCACCGATGACGGCCGGATCCGCGCCGTCGCCCCGACGATCGCCAAGCTCAGCGCGCTGGGCGCCAAGGTGATCGTCGCCTCCCACCTGGGCCGTCCCAAGGGCGCCCCGGACCCCGCCTTCTCGCTGGCCCCCGCGGCCGAGCGGCTCGGCGAAATCCTCGGCACGAACGTGGCGTTCGCGACCGACACGGTCGGCGAGTCCGCCCGGGAGGTGACCGCGGGACTGGCCGACGGCCAGGTGGCGGTCCTGGAGAACCTCCGCTTCAACGCGGGTGAGACCAGCAAGGACGACGCCGAGCGCGGTGCCTTCGCCGACCGGCTCGCCGAGCTCGCCGACCTCTACGTCGGCGACGGTTTCGGTGCCGTGCACCGCAAGCACGCCTCGGTCTTCGACCTGCCCAAGCGGCTGCCGCACGCCGCCGGCGACCTCATCGCCACCGAGGTCGGTGTCCTGAAGAAGCTCACCGACGACGTCAAGCGCCCCTACGTGGTGGTGCTCGGCGGCGCCAAGGTCTCCGACAAGCTCGCGGTCATCGACAACCTGCTCAAGAAGGCCGACCGCATCCTGGTCGGCGGCGGCATGGCGTACACCTTCCTGGCGGCCAAGGGCCACGAGGTCGGCATCTCGCTGCTCCAGAAGGACCAGATCCCGGTCTGCCTGGAGTACCTGGCGGAGGCCGAGAAGCACGGTGTGGAGTTCGTGCTCCCCGTCGACGTACTGGTCTCGGCCGAATTCCCGGACCTGAAGACCAAGGCCCCGGCCGACTGGGCGGTCGTCGCCGCGGACGCCATCCCGGCCGACCGGGAGGGCCTGGACATCGGCCCGAAGACCCGCGAGCTCTACGCCGCGAAGCTTGCCGACGCGGGCACCGTCTTCTGGAACGGCCCGATGGGCGTCTTCGAGCACCCCGACTACGCGGGCGGCACCCAGGCCGTCGCGCAGGGGCTGCTGGACTCGTCGGCCTTCACCGTCGTCGGCGGCGGCGACTCGGCCGCCGCGGTGCGCCTGCTCGGCTTCGACGAGAATGCTTTCGGCCATATTTCGACCGGCGGCGGCGCCAGCCTTGAGTACCTCGAAGGCAAGACGCTCCCGGGCCTCGCCGCACTGGAGGACTGAACCACCGTGAACGCGCTCAACAACGGCCGTACCCCGCTGATGGCGGGCAACTGGAAGATGAACCTCAACCACCTGGAGGCCATCGCCCACGTCCAGAAGCTCGCCTTCGCCCTCAACGACAAGGACTTCGACGCCGTGGAGGTCGCGGTCCTGCCGCCCTTCACCGACCTGCGCTCGGTGCAGACCCTGGTCGACGGCGACAAGCTCAAGATCAAGTACGGCGCCCAGGACCTCTCGGCGCACGACTCCGGTGCGTACACCGGTGAGATCTCCGGCGCGATGCTGGCCAAGCTCAAGTGCACGTACGTGGCCGTCGGCCACAGCGAGCGCCGCCAGTACCACGGCGAGGACGAGGAGATCTGCAACGCCAAGGTCAAGGCCGCCTTCAAGCACGGCCTGACCCCGATCCTGTGCGTCGGCGAGGGCCTGGACGTCCGCAAGGCCGGCCAGCAGGTCGCGTACACCCTCGCCCAGCTCGACGGCGGTCTGAAGGACGTCCCCGCCGCGCAGGCCGAGACGATCGTGATCGCCTACGAGCCGGTGTGGGCCATCGGCACCGGCGAGGTCGCCACGCCCGAGGACGCGCAGGAGGTCTGCGGTGCCATCCGCGCCCGCCTCGCCGAGCTGTACAGCCAGGAGCTGGCCGACAAGGTCCGCATCCAGTACGGCGGCTCGGTCAAGTCCGGCAACGTCGCGGCGATCATGGCGCAGCCGGATGTCGACGGCGCCCTGATCGGCGGCGCGGCGCTGGACGCGGACGAATTCGTGAAGATCGTCCGCTTCCGCGATCAGTAGCAGCTATGACGACGGGCCCGGCCCGTCGTACCCTGTCGGGGCCGGGTCCGGCGGCTTGAGCGCCGCTCCCGGCCCCGCACCATTGGTCTTCGGTGGAAGGCCGGCACGTTCCGTCCGTCAGTCCTAGAGAGTTGGTCCAGCCGTGGTCATCGGATTCTCGATCGCCCTCATCATCTTCAGCGTGCTGCTGATGATGCTGGTGCTCATGCACAAGGGGAAGGGCGGCGGCCTGTCCGACATGTTCGGTGGCGGTATGCAGTCTTCTGTCGGCGGCTCCTCGGTCGCCGAGCGGAACCTCGACCGCATCACCATCGTGATCGGTCTGCTCTGGTTCGCGTGCATTGTCGTGCTCGGCGTCCTGATGAAGCTCGGCAGCTGACATACCGTCGGAGACGCGGCCTATCATGAAAGGCAGCGTCCTGGGACGGGTAACTCGTGTCACTGGACGCGCGTTGGGCCTTACGTAGACTGGGGCGCCCGCAGCGCGCGGCTGTGAGAGGCATTGCAGCACCATTACGCAGGGAGTTACGACCGTGGCAAGTGGCAACGCGATCCGAGGAAGTCGGGTCGGGGCGGGGCCGATGGGGGAGGCCGAGCGTGGCGAGTCCGCGCCGCGCATCCGCATCTCCTTCTGGTGCTCCAACGGGCACGAGACGCAGCCCAGCTTCGCCGGCGATGCGCAGGTTCCGGACACCTGGGACTGCCCGCGCTGTGGTTTCCCGGCCGGCAAGGACCGGGACAGCCCGCCGGACCCGCCGCGCACCGAGCCGTACAAGACCCACCTCGCCTACGTCCGGGAGCGCCGCAGCGACGCCGACGGTGAGGCGATCCTGGCGGAGGCGCTCGCCAAGCTCCGCGGCGAGATCTGACGGACGGCAGCGGACGAGAACGCACCACGAACGGCCCGGCCGGAGGGACACCCCCTCCCGCCGGGCCGTTCGCGTGGTCCGCACCGGTCAAGCCCCCTGGGCGAGGCGCCGTCACGGCGCCGCCGGGCGCCTGCGGACGTTCTGAGGCAGCGGATCGGGAAGGTGCCCGNGGGACACCCCCTCCGGCCGGGCCGTTCGCGTGGTCCGCACCGGTCAAGCCCCCTGGGCGAGGCGCCGTCACGGCGCCGCCGGGCGCCTGCGGACGTTCTGAGGCAGCGGATCGGGAAGGTGCCCGAGGCCCGTTGTCAGTGCTCGCCCGTACGGTCTTTCGTAGGCGCTGCTGCCGCGGATCCGCAGGCGGTTCAGCGGTCGGAGGAGGCGTACGGGGGGTGGCATGACGAGCACGGAAGCGGGCGGTGCGGCGGGAGTTGGGGCGCTCGCCTGGCGGGGCGGGTTCGGGCGGCTGTGGTGCGCGGCGGCCGTCTCCCGCTTCGGCGACGCGCTGCGCGGCACGGCGCTGCCGCTGCTCGCCTACGGGCTCACGGATTCGCCGCTGCTGATCTCGCTGGTCACCGTCTGCGGCTTCCTGCCCTGGCTGTTCTTCGGGCTGATGGGCGGCGCGGTCGCGGACCGGGTCGACCAGCGGCGGGCGATGTGGGCGGTCGATGTGCTGCGCGGGCTGCTGGTGGCCGGGTTCGCGCTGGCGGTCGCGCTCGGCCGGGCCCGGATCGGCCTGCTGCTGACGCTGGCGTTCGCACTGACGACCCTCCAGACGCTCTTCGACAACGCCGCCACGGCCCTGCTGCCGTCGGTGGTGCCCAAGGAGTCGCTGGGGACCGCCAACGCCCGTCTGATAACCGGCCAGGAGCTGGTCGGCCGGTTCGTCGGCGGGCCGGTGGCGCCGGCGCTGATCGGGTCGGCCGCCGCGCTGCCCTTCGCGGCCGACGCGGCGACCTATCTCGTCGCCGCCGCCCTGGTGGCCTCGCTGCGGACCGCCGCGCCGCCCCGGCCGCGGGCCGCCGCCGGGCGCACCCTCCGGCGCGAAATCGCCGACGGCATACGGGCGTTGTGGCGCGACCGGGTGCTGCGCGCGTTCTGCCTGTCCGTGGCGCTGGGCAACATCGGCATCGGCGCGCTGATCGCGACGCTCGTCGTGATCGTCAGGGGCTGGCTGGGCGCCGGGGACGTCGGCTATGCCGTGGTGACGACCGGATACGGCGCCGGGACGGTGCTCGGCGGGCTGCTGGCCGGCCAGATGGTCGCCGCGGCCGGCGGCCGGGCCCGCACGCTCCTTCTCGCCGGGCTGCTGCAGAGCGCGGTGCTGGTGTCCTTCGGGACGGTGCGCGCACTGTGGCCCGCGGCCCTGGCGCTGGGCCTGTTCGGCTTCGCCGGCGCCGTGTGGAACGTCCTGGAGACGACGGTGGTCCAGCAGCGCAGCCCGGAGGGGATGGTGGGCCGGATCAGCTCCGCGTTTCGAACGGTCTCCATCGCGGGGACGCCGCTGGGCGCGCTGCTCGGCGGCGCGGTCGCCGCGACCCTGGGGGCCAACGCCCCGGCGTTGCTGGCCGCCGCGCTGGTGGGGCTGGGCACCCTCGTGCTGATACCGGCTGTTCGGGCCGGCGACAGCACTTCGTCCGACAGCGGACAGATACCTCATACCGTGCCCTGATCAATTAAGTTGGAGGATGGCGGGGCCGCTACGAGACGAAGAAGGCTGATGTCCGAGATGAACGCAGAAGGCCGCAGCAGGCTCGACCAGTTGCCCGAGTGGACCGCGTTGCGCAAGCACCGCGAGCAGCTGGGGGAGGTGCACCTGCGCGAGCTGTTCGCCAAGGATCCCGACCGCGCCCGGCGGTTCACCCTCCAGGTCGGCGATCTGCACCTGGACTTCTCCAAGCACCTGGTCACCGACGAGACGCTGCGGCTGCTGCGCGAGCTGGCCGCGGGGACCGGGGTGGCCGAGCTGCGGGACGCCATGTTCCGCGGCGAGAAGATCAACATCACCGAGAACCGCTCCGTGCTGCACACCGCGCTGCGCGCGCCCGGCTCGGCCGTCATCACGTCCGACGACGTCAACGTCGTACCCGCGGTGCAGCACGTCCTGACGAAGATGGCCACCTTCGCCGACCGGGTGCGCTCGGGCGACTGGAAGGGCCACACCGGCCGGCGCATCAAAACGGTCGTCAACATCGGTATCGGCGGCTCGGATCTGGGCCCGGCGATGGCGTACGAGGCGCTGCGCGCCTACACCCACCGGGACATGCAGTTCCGCTTCGTGTCCAACGTGGACGGCGCCGATCTGCACGAGGCGGTGCGCGATCTGGACCCGGCGGAGACGCTGTTCGTCATCGCCTCGAAGACCTTCACCACCATCGAGACGATCACCAACGCCACCTCCGCCCGCGACTGGTTGCTCAGCGGCCTGGGCACCGGTGGCGAAGAAGCCGTCGCCAAGCACTTCGTGGCGCTGTCGACCAACGCCGAGAAGGTCGCGGAGTTCGGCATCGACACGGTCAACATGTTCGAGTTCTGGGACTGGGTCGGCGGTCGCTATTCGTACGACTCCGCGATCGGCCTGTCGCTGATGATCGCGATCGGCCCGGAGCGGTTCCGCGAGATGCTGGCCGGCTTCCATCTCGTCGACGAGCACTTCCAGTCCGCCCCGCCGGAGGAGAACGTCCCACTGCTGCTGGGCCTGCTGGGGATCTGGTACGGCAACTTCTGGGACGCCCAGTCGCACGCGGTGCTGCCGTACAGCCACTACCTCTCCAAGTTCACCGCCTACCTCCAGCAGCTGGACATGGAGTCCAACGGCAAGTCCGTCGACCGTCAGGGCCATCAGGTCAACTGGCAGACCGGCCCGGTCGTCTGGGGCACGCCCGGCACGAACGGCCAGCACGCCTACTACCAGCTGCTCCACCAGGGCACGAAGGTGATCCCGGCCGACCTCATCGGCTTCGCCCGGCCGGTCGAGGACCTCCGGCCTGGCCTGGTCGCCCAGCACGACCTGCTGATGGCCAACCTCTTCGCGCAGGGCCAGGCGCTGGCGTTCGGCAAGACGCCCGACGAGGTGCGCGCCGAGGGCGTGGCCGAGGAGCTGGTGCCGCACCGGACGTTCCGCGGCAACCACCCCACCAGCACGATCCTGGCGTCGGAGCTCACCCCGTCCGTACTGGGCCAGTTGATCGCGCTCTACGAGCACAAGGTGTTCGTCCAGGGCGCGGTGTGGAACATCGACTCCTTCGACCAGTGGGGCGTGGAGCTGGGCAAGGTGCTGGCCAGGCGCGTCGAGCCGGCGCTGACCGAGGGCGCCGACGTGCCGGGCCTGGACGCGTCCACCGCCGGCCTGGTCGGCAAGTACCGCGAGCTGCGCGGGCGTTGATCCCGTACGCCGACGGCCCCACACCCGCGGAGGGTGTGGGGCCGTCGGCGTGTCAGCGGCTCAGGACGACGCCGGCGGGTAGAGGCTGCGCGGCAGTTGGGAGGCCGCCGCCTCGTCCAGCAGCCACAGCGTCCGGCTGCGGCCCCGCGCACCGGCCGCCGGTGCCTGGACCTCCCCGGCACCGGAGAGCGCGATCGCCGCGGCCCCGGCCTTGTCCTCGCCGGCCGCCAGCAGCCACACCTCGCGTGCCGCGCGGATCGCCGGCAGGGTCAGCGTGATCCGGGTCGGCGGCGGCTTGGGCGCGCCGTGCACGCCCACCACCGTCCGGTCCCGCTCGTAGACCGCGGGCAGTTCGGGGAACAGCGAGGCGACATGGGTGTCCGGGCCGACGCCCAGCAGCAGCACGTCGAAGGACGGCACCGGACCGTGGTCCTCCGGCCCGGCAGCGGCGGCGAGTTCGAGGGCGTACTCCTCGGCCGCCGCGTCCGCGTCGTTGCCGAAGCGGCCACCGGCCGGCTCCATCGGGTGCACCCGCGCAGGGTTGAGCGGGACGCCGTCCAGCAGCGCCGCGCGGGCCTGGGTGTAGTTGCGCTCCGGGTCCCCGTCCGGCAGGAACCGCTCATCGCCCCACCAGAGGTCCAGCCGGGACCAGTCGACGGCGTCCCGGGCGGGCGCCTCGGCGAGGGCCGCGAGCAGCCCGTTGCCGTTGCGCCCGCCGGTCAGCACGACCGAGGCGGAGCCGCGGGCCGCCTGGGCGTCCACGATCTTGGTGATCAGCCGGGCCGCCGCGGCCTTGGCCATCAGCTCCTTGTCCCGGTGGACGACGACCTGCGGAGTGCTCACTTGGCGGCTGCCTTCTTGGCGGGCGCCTTCTTCGCCGCCGCCTTGGCCGGGGAGGTGCCCGCGTCCGCGGACGTGCCGGCCACCGGTGCCGCCTGCCGGTCCGCCGCGGCCGGTGCCGCCGGCTGCCCGTCCGGCTCGCCGATCCGCTCCACGCCGTACTTCAGCGCGGCGGCGTAGATGTCGTCCGGGTCGAGCCGGCGCAGCTCCTCGGCGAGCAGCTCGGAGGTCTCCCGGCGCTTGAGCGCCACCGCGCGGTCCGGCTGGCCGCGCATGGAGAGGGTGGCCAGCGAGCCGTCCGGGCGGTCCAGGACGATCGTTCCGCTGCCGCTGGACTCCAGCCGTACCGCGGTGAGCCCGGGGCCCGCCGAAACGGTGCGCTGTACCGGCACGTCCAGCCTGCTGGCGAGCCACATGGCGAGCAGCTCGCAGCTCGGGTTGAACTCCTCGCCCTCGACCACGGCCGAGGTGACCGTGCACGGAGACTGGTCGAGCGCCGCCGCCAGCATCGAGCGCCAGGGCGTGATCCGGGTCCAGGACAGATCCGTGTCACCCGGGGTGTAGGTGTCGGCGCGCGCGGACAGCTCCCGGATGGGCTCCTCGGAGGCGTAGGCGTCGGTGACCCTGCGCTGCGCCAGCGCGCCGAGCGGGTCCTTGGCCGGGTTCAGCGGGGCGTTGACCGCCCACCAGACCACCACCGGGGCGTCCGGCAGCAGCAGCGGCAGCACCACGGACTGCGCGTGGTCGATCGCCTCGCCGTACAGCCGCAGCACCACCGTCTCGCCGGTGCCGGCGTCCGTGCCGACCCGCACCTCGGCGTCCAGGCGGGCCTTGGCGCGGTCGCGCGGCGACCGGCTGACCCGCTTGATGACGACGAGGGTGCGCGAAGGGTGTTCGCGGGACGCCTCGTTGGCCGCCTTCAGGGCGTCGTAGGCGTTCTCCTCGTCGGTGACGATGACGAGGGTGAGCACCATGCCGATGGCCGGGGTGCCGACGGCGCGGCGGCCCTGGACCAGCGCCTTGTTGATCTTGCTGGCCGTGGTTTCCGTCAGATCGATCTTCATGGCCGACGCCAGCTCCGTCCGTCTCGTGCGAGCATTTCGTCCGCCTCGTCGGGGCCCCAGGTGCCCGCCGGGTACTGCGCGGGCTTGCCGTGCTTGTCCCAGTACGTCTCGATCGGGTCGAGGATCTTCCAGGAGAGCTCGACCTCCTCCAGGCGCGGGAAGAGGTTGGCGTCGCCGAGCAGCACATCGAGGATCAGCCGCTCGTACGCCTCGGGGCTGGACTCCGTGAAGGACTCGCCGTACGCGAAGTCCATCGACACGTCGCGCACCTCCATCGAGGTGCCGGGCACCTTGGAGCCGAACCGCACGGTCACGCCCTCGTCCGGCTGTACCCGGATGACCAGGGCGTTCTGCCCCAGCTCCTCAGTGGCGGTGTGGTCGAACGGGGAGTGCGGGGCGCGCTGGAAGACCACCGCGATCTCGGTGACCCGACGGCCCAGGCGCTTGCCGGTCCGCAGGTAGAAGGGGACGCCCGCCCAGCGGCGGTTGTCGATCCCGACCTTGATCGCGGCGTAGGTGTCGGTCTTCGACTTCGGGTCGATGCCGTCTTCCTCGGCGTAGCCGACGACCTTCTCGCCGCCCTGCCAGCCGGCCGTGTACTGCGCCCGGACAGTCTCCTTGCCGAGGTCCTTGGGCAGCCGGACGGCCCCCAGCACCTTGGTCTTCTCCGCGACCAGCGCGTCCGCCTCGAAGGAGGCGGGCTCCTCCATGGCGGTCAGCGCGAGCAGCTGGAGGAGGTGGTTCTGGATGACGTCGCGGGCGGCGCCGATGCCGTCGTAGTAGCCGGCCCGGCCGCCGATGCCGATGTCCTCGGCCATGGTGATCTGGACGTGGTCGACATAGCTGCGGTTCCACAGCGGCTCGAACATCGTGTTGGCGAACCGCAGCGCCAGGATGTTCTGGACCGTCTCCTTGCCCAGGTAGTGGTCGATCCGGAAGACCTCGTTGGGCGGGAAGACCTCGTGGACGATCCGGTTGAGTTCCTGGGCGCTCGCCAGGTCGTGGCCGAACGGCTTCTCGATGACCGCGCGGCGCCAGGAGTCCGCCTTCTGGTCGGCCAGCCCGTGCTTCTTGAGCTGCTGGACGACCTTGGGGAAGAACTTCGGCGGCACCGACAGGTAGAAGGCGAAGTTGCCGCCCGTGCCCTGCGCCTTGTCGAGCTCGTTGATGGTGTCCTTGAGCGTCTCGAAGGCTTCGTCGTCGTCGAAGTTGCCCTGGACGAAGCGGCAGCCCTGGACCAGCTGCTGCCAGACCTCCTCGCGGAACGGCGTGCGGGAGTGCTGCTTGACGGCCTCGTACACCTCGTGCGCGAAGTCCTCGTCCTCCCACTCGCGGCGGGCGAAGCCGACCAGCGAGAAGCCCGGCGGCAGCAGCCCCCGGTTCGCCAGGTCGTAGACCGCGGGCATCAGCTTCTTACGGGACAAATCGCCCGTGACGCCGAAAATGACCAGGCCCGACGGCCCCGCGATACGCGGGAGCCGTCGGTCCGCGGCGTCACGGAGCGGGTTAGCTCCGTGTGAACCAGACAAGGGAGATCAGCCCTCCGAGGGAGCGAGGCGCGCCAGTTCCGCCTCCGTCGACTTGAGCAGGTCGTTCCAGGCGGCCTCGAACTTCTCCACGCCCTCGTCCTCCAGGAGCTGCACGACGTCGTCGTACGAGATCCCGAGTGCGGCGAGCGCGTCGAGGTCGGCCTGGGCGCCGGCGTAGGTGCCGCGCACCGTGTCGCCGGTGATCTCACCGTGGGCGGCGGTGGCCTGGAGCGTGGCCTCCGGCATGGTGTTGACGGTGCCCGGGGCGACCAACTCGTCCACGTACAGGGTGTCCTTGTACGCCGGGTCCTTCACACCGGTCGAGGCCCACAGCGGACGCTGCTTGTGGGCGCCCGCCTTGTCGAGGGCGGCCCAGCGCTCGGTGCCGAAGACCTCCTCGTACGCCTGGTACGCCAGGCGCGCGTTGGCCAGGGCGGCCCTGCCCTTGAGGGCCTTGGCCTCGTCCGTGCCGATCTTCTCCAGGCGCTTGTCGATCTCGGTGTCCACCCGGGACACGAAGAACGAGGCCACCGAACGGATCAGGGACAGGTCCAGCCCCGCGGCCCTGGCCTTCTCCAGGCCGGCCAGGTAGGCGTCCATCACCTCGCGGTAGCGCTCCAGCGAGAAGATCAGCGTGACGTTGACGCTGATGCCCAGGCCGATCACCTCGGTGATGGCCGGCAGACCCGCCTTGGTGGCCGGGATCTTGATCAGCGTGTTCGGGCGGTCCACGAGCCAGGCCAGCTGCTTGGCCTCGGCGATGGTCGCCTCGGTGTTGTGCGCCAGGCGCGGGTCGACCTCGATGGAGACCCGGCCGTCCTGGCCGCCGGTGGCGTCGAAGACCGGCCGCAGGATGTCGGCGGCGTCCCGGACGTCCGCCGTCGTGATCATGCGGATGGCCTCGTCGACGGTGACCTTGCGGGTGGCGAGGTCGTGGACCTGCTGGCGGTAGCCGTCGCCCGCGGAGATCGCCTTCTGGAAGATCGACGGGTTGGTCGTGACACCGACGACGTGCTGCTGGTCGATCAGCTCGGCGAGGTTGCCGGACGTGATGCGCTTGCGCGACAGGTCGTCCAGCCAGATCGCGACGCCTTCGTCGGAGAGGCGCTTGAGTGCGTCTGTCATGGGTTCTGCATCTCCTACTTGTCGTATACGGGCGTCAGCGCGCGGCGGTGGCCAGCGATTCCCGGGCGGCGTCGGCCACCGCTTCGGGAGTGAAGCCGAACTCGCGGAAGAGGAGCTTGCCGTCGGCCGAGGCGCCGAAGTGCTCCAGGGAAACGATCCGGCCGGCGTCGCCGACGTAGCGGTGCCAGGTCAGGCCGATGCCGGCTTCGACGGCGACACGGGCCCTGACCGACGGCGGCAGCACGCTGTCGCGGTATTCCTGGTCCTGCTCCTCGAACCACTCCACCGACGGCATCGACACCACGCGGGTCGGGACGCCCTCGGCCTGGAGCTGCTCGCGGGCCGCGACGGCCAGCTGCACCTCGGAACCGGTGGCGATGAGCACGACCTGCGGCTCGGCGGTCCGGCCGTCGGCCCCTTCGGCCTCGAAGCGGACGTAACCGCCCTTGACGGTGTCCTCGTTGGCCTCGTAGGTCGGCACGCCCTGACGGGTCAGCGCCAGACCGTGCGGGGCGCCCACGCCGAACTCCTTCGTCCAGCGGCGCATGATCTCGCGCCAGGCGATCGCGGTCTCGTTGGCGTCGGCCGGGCGCACGACGTTCAGGCCCGGGATGGCGCGCAGCGAGGCCAGGTGCTCGACCGGCTGGTGGGTCGGGCCGTCCTCGCCCAGGCCGATGGAGTCGTGCGTCCACACGTACGTCACCGGCAGGTGCATCAGTGCGGACAGCCGGACGGCGTTGCGCATGTAGTCGGAGAACACCAGGAAGGTGCCGCCGTACACACGGGTGTTGCCGTGCAGCGTGATGCCGTTCATCTCCGCGGCCATGGAGTGCTCGCGGATACCGAAGTGGATGGTGCGGCCGTACGGGTCGGCGCCCGGCAGCGGGTTGCCCTCCGGCAGGAACGACGAGGTCTTGTCGATCGTGGTGTTGTTCGACCCCGCGAGGTCGGCGGAACCGCCCCACAGCTCGGGGATGATCGCGCCCAGCGCGTGCAGCACCTTGCCGGACGCGGCGCGGGTGGCCACGGACTTGCCGGTCTCGAACGCGGGGACGTGGTCCTGCCAGCCCTCCGGCAGCTCGCCCGCGGCGATCCGGTCGAACTCGGCGGCGCGCTCGGGGTTGGCGGTGCGCCAGGCGGCGAACGACTTCTCCCACTTGGCCCGGGCCTCGCGACCGCGGTCCTGGGCGGCACGGGTGTGCGCCAGCACCTCGCCGGCGACCTCGAAGTCCTGCTCCGGGTCGAAGCCCAGCACGCGCTTGGTGGCGGCGACCTCTTCGGCGCCCAGCGCGGAGCCGTGCGCGGCCTCGGTGTTCTGGGCGTTCGGGGCCGGCCAGGCGATGATCGAGCGGGCCGCGATGAACGAGGGGCGCTCGGTCTCGACCTTGGCGGCCTCCAGGGCCCTGGCCAGCCCGGCCGGGTCCAGGTCGCCGTTGGGCAGCTGCTCGACGCGCTGGACGTGCCAGCCGTACGCCTCGTAGCGCTTGAGGGTGTCCTCGGAGACCGCGGTCTCGGTGTCGCCCTCGATGGAGATGTGGTTGTCGTCCCACAGCAGGACGAGGTTGCCCAGCTTCTGGTGGCCCGCCAGGGAGGACGCCTCGGCGGCGATGCCCTCCTGGAGGCAGCCGTCACCGGCGACGGCCCAGACCATGTGGTCGAAGGGCGAGGTGCCCTGCGGCGCGTCGGGGTCGAACAGGCCGCGCTCGTAGCGCGCTGCCATCGCCATGCCCACGGCGTTGGCGACGCCCTGGCCCAGCGGGCCGGTGGTGGTCTCCACGCCGGCGGTGTGGCCGTACTCCGGGTGACCGGGCGTCTTGGAGCCCCACGTGCGGAAGCTCTTGAGGTCGTCGAGCTCCAGGCCGTAGCCGGCCAGGTAGAGCTGGATGTAGAGCGTCAGGCTGGAGTGGCCGGCAGAGAGGACGAACCGGTCGCGGCCGGTCCAGTCCGGGTCCGCGGGGTCGTGCTGCATCAGCTTCTGGAAGAGAACATAGGCGGCGGGAGCCAGGCTCATGGCCGTACCCGGATGGCCGTTACCGACCTTCTGCACGGAGTCCATGGCCAGCACACGGACGGTGTCCACAGCCCGCTGGTCCAGTTCGGTCCACTCGAAATCTGTGGTGGTCGGCTTGTTGCTCACCCTGAGTCAGGGCTCCTCTCCACATGTCGAATGCCGCGGACGGTATGTCCGCCAGGCGGTGTCGAGCCTACCCCCGTGAATGCACGCGCCTTTTCGACGCTCAGTCGGTGGAAACGGCGCTCAGTCGGGTAGGCCGCGGTCACGAGAACTTGTCGCTTCGGGCAACTGAATCGGCACTTCAGGCATTCCCGGCGCCAGGGGGCGACGCCATACGACCAGACTGCCGGGCGGCCGTCGCGTTCGCCTCCCGAAAGCCGGGCGAACGGCCGGGGAAAGCTCGGGGGATCCTTGGGACATTCCTCCGGGAGCCACCCGCCGTCACCCCGCGGCGGGCGGGCCAACACGACGGCACCCCCGCGAAGATCGCCGTATGGCCAACGTCTAAAGTGGCGTGGTAAGCGCAAGCCCCACCGGGTCACCACGCCGACGGGGCTTGCTGGCCTTATCTCCGCGGCTCACGCCGCTGACGTTACTTCCAGGGGTGTGCGTGACGGCCGTCGAATCCCGTCCTGCGGGGGCGCTCTCTCAGGTCCCCGGGAGTCCCGGTGACCGGCCGTTCGGCCCCCGGCTCAAGGCGTTCGTGGCGCTGACCAAGCCGCGGGTCATCGAGCTGCTGCTGATGACCACGGTGCCGGTGATGTTCCTGGCGGCCCGCGGGGTGCCGGACCTGTGGCTGGTGCTGGCGACCTGCGTCGGCGGCTATCTCTCCGCCGGCGGCGCCGCCGCGTACAACATGTACCTGGACCGCGACATCGACGCGATGATGGACCGCACCTCCCAGCGCCCGCTGGTCACCGGCATGGTCTCGCCGCGCGAGTGCCTGGTCTTCGCGACCGTCCTCGCGGTCGGCTCCACCGCCTGGTTCTGGTTCCTCGTCAACCCGCTGTCGGCGATGCTGTCCCTCGGGGCGCTGCTCTTCTACGTCGTCGTCTACACGATGATCCTCAAGCGGCGCACGTCGCAGAACATCGTCTGGGGCGGCATCGCGGGCTGCATGCCCGTCTTCATCGGCTGGTCCTCGGTGACCAACTCCGTCTCCTGGGCCTCGTTCGTCCTCTTCCTCGTCATCTTCTTCTGGACGCCGCCGCATTACTGGCCGCTGTCGATGAAGGTCACGGACGACTACAAGCGGGTCGGCGTGCCGATGCTGCCGGCCGTCGCGGGCAACAAGGTCGTCGCCCGGCAGATCGTCGTCTACAGCTGGGTGATGGTCGCCGTCTCGCTGCTGCTCCAACCGCTGGGCTACACCGGCTGGTTCTACACCGCGGTCGCGGTCGCCTGCGGCGCGTTCTGGCTCCGTGAGGCGCACGCCCTCCAGTCCCGCGCCAAGGCCGGGATCACGGGCGCCAAGCTCAAGGAGATGCGGCTGTTCCACTGGTCCATCACCTATGTCTCGCTGCTGTTCGTCGCCGTCGCCGTGGACCCGTTCCTGCGCTGAGTTCCTGCGCCGAGCGTCACTCCCGGCAAGCCTTCCTCGTTCCATTACCCGCGGGTAGCATGCTGTTCATGGCAGACACCCAGCAGGCGGACGAGCAGGCGGCGGACGGCGCGGCGTCCGCGACCACGGCGGACACGCGGGCCGACAAGCGGACGGCCAAGCTCGCCGGGCAGATCCGCGCCTTCGCCAAGACGCACGGCGGCAGCGCCGAGGGCCAGCTCGCGCACATCGGCCGCGGGCGCACCCGCATCGCGCTGGTCGGCGCCAACGGCGAGTGGGGCAACCTCGTGGCGGACAGCTACGACAGCGCCAAGGGCGCCGCGGACCTGGCCGGCATCACGCTCCAGGACGACTTCGACGGCGAGCTGGCCGCCAAGGTCCGCACCGGCCCGTACGAGTGGTCCCGGATGGCAGGCATCCAGGTGGGCGGCCCGGCCAACCCGTGACGCCCCCGTGGACGCCCCCCGGTGCCGTGCGCCGGGGCGCGCCGCCCGCTACCTCACCACCCGCTCGCCCGTTAAGCCCACCAGGCGCGGCGCTTCGGCCACGCCTGGCGGGCTGACGGCTGGGAGGGGCGGATGGAGGGACTGCCACCGCTCGTCGACCAGTACAGCCACGGCGCCGTCCACGGAGAACTGGGCCTCGGGTCCTTCGAGGCGCACCTGGCCACCGCGGTCGGCGCCCAGGGCCCGGCGCCCGCGGGCACCAGCTACTTCGACACCCGCACCGGCCTCGCGATACGCCGCTGGTGCCCCCCGCTGCTCGGCCTGGAGCCGCACTGCCCGCCGGTGCGCTATCTGGCCCGCCGGCGCGAGGTGGGCGCCTTCCACGCCGGCCGGCTGCTGCTCCGCGGCGCCGGCATCGGCACGTACCTGCTGGAGACCGGCGCCCGCAGCGAACTGACCTCGGCCGCCGAACTGTCCGCCGCCGCCGAGGCCCGCGCCCACGAGGTGGTCCGGCTCGAACCGCTCGCCGAGCAGGTCGCCGACACCTCCGGCAGCGTCGACTCCTTCATCGGCTACACCGCGGAAGCCCTGTACGCCGCGGCCCAGCACGCCACCGCGTTCGCCTCCGGCGCCACGTACTGCGAGGGCCGCGCCCCGGACGGCGGCGAGGTGCGGCGCGCCGCCGACCGCTGGCTGCGCGGGCGCCGCCCCGGGGACCGGCTGGCGGAGCCGGCGCTCGTCCGGCACCTGCTGTGGAGCGCGGTGGCGACCGGGCTTCCGGTCCAGCTGCACTGCCCCGATCCACGGCCCCTGGCGGACTTCCTGCGGGCCACCGCCGGCCTCGGCTCGGATCTCGTCCTACTGCCCGAGGCCCCGCACCACCGGCGGGCCGCGCAGCTCGCCGCCGTGCACTCCCATGTCTACGCGGACACCGGGCCGGACCCCGAAGAGGCCCTCGGCCAGGCCCCGTTCGGCAAGCTGCTGTTCTCCTCCGGAGCGCGCGGGCTGCCCGAGCTCTACGTCACCGGCGCGCGGTTCTTCTTACGCGCCATGGCACGCGTCATGGGGGAGTGGACCGCCGAGGGGCTGTGCGCCGCCTCGGACGGGCGGCGGATCACCGAGATGGTCGGCTCGGGCACCGCCCGGCGGGTCTACGGGCTGGTCCCCGCGGCGTAGGTGTTCCTAGGCCGCGGCGGTGGCGGACGGCAGGGTCTGTGCGGCCTCGCCGTCGGCGAGTGCGCCCGGCGCGGCGGGCACCGAGCCACGGTCGCGCAGCGTCAGGAAGACCCGCAGCACCGCGATCCAGACCAGCGTCGAGCCGAACATGTGCAGCCCGACGACCAGCGTCGGCAGGCTCAGGAAGTACTGGACGTAGCCGACGACGCCCTGGAAGGCGAGGGCGGCGAACAGGGCCAGGGTGGCGCGGCGCGGGGCCTGCGGCGCCTTGACCGCGCGCAGGGTGAAGAACAGGGCGACGGTCAGCCCGACGACGATGTAGACGAAGTCGACGTGGAGCTGGGTCACCTCCTGCCAGTTCAGCGGGATCCGGTGGACCTGGCGGGCATCGCCCGCGTGCGGTCCGGTGCCGGTGACGACCGTGCCGATCACCGTCAGTGCGGCCACCGCCGCCACCAGCACCCAGGAGAGCTGCCGGACCGCGGGGGACACCAGGTCGCGCGGCTCCTCGTCGCCCTCCTTGGCGCGCTGCCAGGAAAGGACACAGACCGTCAGCAGGGCGCTGGTGAGCAGGAAGTGCGCGGCGACGAGGTACGGGTTCAGGCCGGTGAGCACGACGATGCCGCCCCAGACCGCGTTGCCCATCACGATCCAGAACTGCGCCCAGCCGAGCCGGGTGAGCGGGCGGCGGCGCGGTGCGCGGGCCCGTGCCGCCACGATGAACAGCCCGATGAAGCCGCACAGGACGTAGGTCAGCAGGCGGTTGCCGAACTCGATGAGGCCGTGGATGCCCATCTCGGCGGTCGGGGTGAGGCTGTCCGGCGTGCACTGGGGCCACGTCGAGCAGCCCAGCCCGGACTCGGTCAGCCGGACCGCACCGCCGGTCACGACGATGACCACGGCCATCACGACGGTGGCGAGTGCCGCGCGCTCGACGAAGCGGGCGGACGGCTGCCAGCGGCGGGCGATCAGCTCAAGGGGATTCAGCGTGTTCGGCACGGGTGCCATCGTAGGCAACGGCTTGTGCGTGTTTTCACGAGGGTCCGGTTTGCCGCGTCCGGCCGGCGGTGGGGAGGATGTTCGCCGAGGTGGGGGCGTAGGCGGGCCCGGTCCGGCGGTTCCGGCCGGGGACGGGCCGCGGGCGGCCTACTCCCAACGGAAGAACTTCGCCGCGGCGCCCAGGCCCAGTACCGCCCAGACGGCCAGGGTGCCGAGGTCTCCCCAGGGGATCCCGGCCCCGTGCTGGAGCACCGTGCGCAGCCCGTCGGAGAGCGCGGAGATCGGCAGCAGCCCCAGCACCGTCTGTGCGGCCTCCGGGAACTTCGCCAGGGGGACGATGACGCCGCCGCCCACGAGGAGCAGCAGGAAGACCAGGTTGGCGGCGGCCAGGGTGGCCTCCGCCTTGAGGGTGCCGGCCATCAGCAGGCCCAGGCCCGAGAACGCCGCGGTGCCCACCAGGAGCAGCAGGACGACGGAGACGGGGTTGCCGTGCGGCGACCAGCCCAGCGCGAAGGCGACGACCGTCAGCAGGACGACCTGGAGGACCTCGGTGACCAGTACCGCGCAGGTCTTCGCCGCCATCAGCGCCCAGCGGGGGAGCGGTGAGGCGCCCAGCCGCTTGAGGACCCCGTAGCGGCGCTCGAAGCCGGTCGCGATGGCCTGGCCGGTGAAGGCGGTGGACAGCACGGCGAGCGCCAGGATGCCCGGCGCGAGGAAGTCCACCGACTTCCCGGCCCCGGTGTCGATGATGTCGACGGCGGAGAACAGCACCAGCAGCAGCGTCGGGATGACGACGGTCAGCAGCAGTTGCTCACCGTTGCGCAGCAGCATCCTGGTCTCCAGGGCCGCCTGTGCGCGGATCATCCGCGGCAGCGGGGCGGCACCCGGCCGAGGGGCGAACGTTCCGGTCCCGGCGGTCATGCGCGCAGCTCCTTCCCCGTGAGCTCCA
>NZ_JBNHIN010000001.1:64300-110849 GCF_050054615.1 Streptomyces sp. YGL11-2 | reverse complement strand
CCCCCCCGGACCCCCGGCCGAAAGGCGAGTGACCCCGCGTCATGCGCGCAGCTCCTTCCCCGTGAGCTCCAGGAAAACGTCCTCAAGAGTGTGCCGTTCGACGGCTATCGAGTCCGGCATCACGCCGTTCTGGGCGCACCAGGAGGTGACGGTGGCCAGGAGTTGCGGGTCGATCCGGCCGTTGACGCGGTAGGTGCCGGCGGCGAGTTCGGTGGCGATGCTGTCGGCGGGCAGGGCCTTGAGGAGCGAGGCGATGTCCAGACCGGGGCGGCCGGTGAAACGGAGGCTGTTCTCGGCGCCGCCCTTGCACAGTTCCTCGGGGCTGCCCTGGGCGATCACCCGCCCGCCGTCGATGATCGCGACGTCGTCGGCGAGCTGCTCGGCCTCGTCCATGAAGTGGGTGGTGAGGACGACGCTGACGCCGTCGGCGCGCAGTTCGCGGACGAGGTCCCAGGTGGCGTGCCGGGCCTGCGGGTCCAGGCCGGCGGTGGGCTCGTCCAGGAAGACCAGTTCGGGGCGGCCGACCACGGCCATCGCCAGCGCGAGGCGCTGCTGCTGGCCGCCGGAGAGCCGCCGGTAGGGGGTGCGGCCGCAACTGCCCAGTCCCAGCCGGTCGATGAGCACGGCCACGTCGAGCGGGTGGGCGTGCAGGGTGGCGGTGTGCCGGAGCATCTCCTCGGCCCGGGCGCCCGCGTAGACGCCGCCGGACTGGAGCATCACGCCGATGCGCGGTCGCAGCGCGGCGGCGTCGGCGACCGGGTCCAGCCCCAGTACGCGGACCCGGCCGGCGTCCGGGCGGCGGTAGCCCTCGCAGGTCTCGACGGTGGTGGTCTTGCCGGCGCCGTTGGGGCCGAGGACGGCGGTCACCGAGTCGCGGGCGACGGTGAGGTGGAGCCCGTCCACGGCGGTCTTGGCCCCGTACCGCTTGACCAGGCCGACGACCTCGACGGCAGGTTCCCGGCCTGGGGGTCCCCCCGCCGAAGGAAGGGGGCGGGTCTGGGGGTCGCCCCCCGGGGAGGTACTGCGCATGGCGGGCAGTCTACGGAGCGGGGCCGGGTGGCCGGGAGGGGGGCTCGGGTTCGGTCCGGGGGCGGGGTCGCTGGAACGGCGGTGCGGGTGGCGGCGGTCTTCGGCCATCGGTGCGGCGTCCGCGCCGTGCCCCGGGGGCGTGCGGCGGGCCGGGGTGACGAGGCCGCGTCGTCGCAGGCCGGACGCGTTTCAGGGTTCCGGGACGGGTGCGGAATTAGGTAACCCTAAGTGATCGAGGCCACCAGTCCGTGATGTGAAACAGGCTTGAATCGCTTTGGCGAATTACGCAACAATGGCGTTGTGAAATACGCGAGTGAGGATCAGGGGAGGCCGGCGGTCCAGCCGACCGCCGACCCGGTTTCCTCCGCGCCCGAGCGGCCCGCGAAGGTCGGGCGCCCCGCCCAGGGCGGCCCCGCCCCGACGCCGCACGACGAGCAGCAGGGCACCCGCAATCGCGTCGCCCGCTCGATCCTCGACCACGGTCCGTCCACCGCGGCCGAGCTGGCCCTCCGCCTGGAGCTGACCCAGGCCGCCGTCCGCCGTCATCTGGACGCGCTGGCCGCGGAGGGCGTCGTCGAGCCCCGCGAGAAGCGGGTCTACGGCACGCGGGGCCGCGGCCGCCCGGCCAAGGCGTTCGCGCTCACCGACTGCGGGCGGGACGCCTTCGACCAGGCGTACGACCAGCTCGCCTCCGACGCGCTGCGCTGGATCGCGCAGAGCGCGGGCGGCGGGGAGAAGGGCGAGGCGGCGGTCGCCGCGTTCGCCCGCGCCCGCCTCGCGGCCCAGGCCGAGGTCTACCGCACGGCCGTCGAGGCCGCCGAGCCGGAGGCTCGTACGGAGGCCCTGGCGAAGGCGTTGACCGCGGACGGGTACGCTGCTACGGCGCGCAGCGCGCCCAATCCCCAGCTCGGTGAGCAGCTCTGCCAGCACCACTGCCCGGTCGCCCATGTCGCCGAGCAGTACCCGCAGCTGTGCGAGGCGGAGACCGAGGTCTTCTCCCGATTGCTCGGGACCCACGTACAGCGACTTGCCACCATCGCCCACGGCGACGGAGTGTGCACGACCTTCGTCCCGAAGGCCGGGGCCGGCAAGGCGACTCACAGCAGCACAGCTCACAGCAGCACCACCAAGACCACCACAGCATCTGCAAGCACGGCCGGGAGGAACCCCGCATGACGCTCCCCACGGAGACTGCTCACCCTGAGCTTGAGGGCCTGGGCAAGTACGAATACGGCTGGGCCGACTCCGACGTAGCCGGCGCCTCGGCGAAGCGCGGTCTCTCCGAGGAGGTCGTCCGCGACATCTCGGGGAAGAAGGACGAGCCGGAGTGGATGCTCAAGCTCCGCCTCAAGGGCCTGAAGCTGTTCGACAAGAAGCCGATGCCGCAGTGGGGCTCCGACCTGTCGGGCATCGACTTCGACAACATCAAGTACTTCGTCCGCTCCACCGAGCAGCAGGCCGCCTCCTGGGAGGAGCTGCCCGAGGACATCAAGAACACCTACGACAAGCTGGGCATCCCCGAGGCGGAGAAGCAGCGCCTGGTCGCCGGTGTCGCCGCGCAGTACGAGTCCGAGGTCGTCTACCACCAGATCCGTGAGGATCTGGAGGCGCAGGGCGTCATCTTCCTGGACACCGACACCGCGCTGAAGGAGCACCCGGAGCTCTTCCAGGAGTACTTCGGCACGGTCATCCCGGTCGGCGACAACAAGTTCGCGTCGCTCAACACCGCGGTGTGGTCCGGCGGCTCGTTCATCTACGTCCCCAAGGGCGTCCACGTGGACATCCCGCTCCAGGCGTACTTCCGCATCAACACCGAGAACATGGGCCAGTTCGAGCGGACGCTGATCATCGTCGACGAGGACGCCTACGTCCACTACGTCGAGGGCTGCACGGCGCCGATCTACAAGTCCGACTCGCTGCACTCCGCGGTCGTCGAGATCATCGTCAAGAAGGGCGGCCGCTGCCGCTACACGACCATCCAGAACTGGTCGAACAACGTCTACAACCTGGTCACCAAGCGCGCCGTCGCCTATGAGGGCGCGACGATGGAGTGGGTCGACGGCAACCTCGGCTCCAAGGTGACCATGAAGTACCCGGCGGTCTACCTCATGGGTGAGCACGCCAAGGGCGAGACGCTGTCCATCGCCTTCGCGGGCGAGGGCCAGCACCAGGACGCCGGCTCCAAGATGGTCCACATGGCGCCGAACACCTCCTCCAACATCGTCTCCAAGTCGGTGGCGCGGGGCGGCGGCCGGACGTCCTACCGCGGTCTGGTCGAGATCGGCGAGGGCGCCGCGGGCTCCAAGTCCAACGTGCTGTGCGACGCGCTGCTGGTGGACACCATCTCCCGCTCGGACACCTACCCCTACGTGGACGTCCGCGAGGACGACGTGTCCATGGGCCACGAGGCGACGGTCTCCAAGGTCAGCGAGGACCAGCTGTTCTACCTGATGGCGCGCGGTCTGAGCGAGCAGGAGGCCATGGCGATGATCGTCCGCGGCTTCGTCGAGCCGATCGCCCGTGAGCTGCCGATGGAGTACGCGCTGGAGCTCAACCGGCTGATCGAGCTGCAGATGGAAGGCGCGGTCGGCTGACGCCGGTCCGCACGCAGCGACTGACTCCCTGAACGCAGAAAGCGAGCGCAACGACAGCCATGGCTGAGGCTCAGAACATCCCGGCGGGTTCCACGACCACCGGCTCCATCGCGGTGGCCGCGGAGTCCACCGTCGCCACCCGGATGAGCGCCCCGCCGTCCTACGACGTGGCGGACTTCCCGGTGCCGCACGGCCGCGAGGAGGAGTGGCGCTTCACGCCGCTCGCGCGGCTGCGCGGTCTGCACGACGGCAGCGCCGAGGCCGGCGGTCCCGACCTGAAGGTCGACATCACCGCGCCCGACGGCGTCACCCACGAGCTGGTCGACCGCACCGACCCGCGGGTCGGCAAGGCCGGCAAGCCCGTGGACCGGGTCGCGGCCCAGGCGTACAGCTCGTTCGAGAAGGCGTCGGTGGTCACGGTCCCCAAGGAGACCGTGCTCACCGAGCCGATCCGGATCACCGTCCACGGCGAGGGCGGCACCGCCTACGGCCACCAGGTCGTCGAGCTGGGCGCGTTCGCCGAGGCGGTCGTGGTCATCGACCACACCGGTGACGCGGTGCTCGCCGCCAACGTCGACTACCTCCTCGGCGACGGCGCCAAGCTGACCGTCGTCTCCGTGCAGGACTGGGACGACACCGCCGTCCACTGCGGCCAGCACAACGCCCTGGTCGGCCGGGACGCCACCTTCAAGTCCGTGGTCGTCACCTTCGGCGGCGACCTGGTCCGCCTCCACCCGCGCATCGACTACGCGGGCCCCGGCGGCGAGGCCGAGCTCTACGGCCTGTACTTCACCGAGCAGGGCCAGCACCAGGAGCACCGCCTCTTCGTCGACCACGACACGCCCAACTGCCGCTCCCACGTGACCTACAAGGGCGCGCTGCAGGGCCAGGACGCGCACGCGGTCTGGATCGGCGACGTCCTCATCCAGGCGGCCGCCACCGGCACGGACACCTACGAGCTCAACCGCAACCTCGTCCTGACCGACGGCGCGCGGGTCGACTCGGTGCCCAACCTGGAGATCGAGACCGGCGAGATCGTCGGCGCCGGCCACGCCTCGGCGACCGGCCGGTTCGACGACGAGCAGCTGTTCTACCTGATGTCCCGCGGTGTCCCGGCCGACGAGGCGCGCCGTCTGGTCGTCCGCGGCTTCTTCGCCGAGCTGGTCCAGCAGATCGGCCTCCCGGACGTCGAGGAGCGCCTGATGAACAAGATCGAAGCCGAGCTGGAAGCGTCCGCGGCATGACGTACGTACGCGCAGCGGCGCTCAGCGAGCTGGAGGAGGACACCCCCAAGAGGGTGGAGATCGACGGTACGCCGATCTCGCTGGTCCGCACCGAGGGCGAGGTGTTCGCGATCAACGACATCTGCTCGCACGCGAACGTCTCCCTGTCGGAGGGCGAGGTCGAGGACTGCTCGATCGAGTGCTGGCTGCACGGCTCCAGTTTCGACCTGCGTACCGGCAAGCCGTCCGGCCTTCCCGCGACGCGCCCCGTCCCCGTATACCCCGTAAAGATCGAAGGGGACGACGTGCTCGTCTCCGTCACCCAGGAGTCCTGAGTTCCCCATGGCAACGCTTGAGATCCACGACCTGCACGTCTCCGTCGACGCCGAGAACGGCCAGCGCGAGATCCTGAAGGGCGTCGACCTGACCGTGAAGCAGGGCGAGACGCACGCCATCATGGGCCCCAACGGCTCCGGCAAGTCGACCCTCGCCTACTCCCTTGCGGGTCACCCCAAGTACACGATCACCGGCGGCACCGTCACCCTCGACGGCGAGGACGTCCTGGAGATGTCCGTCGACGAGCGCGCCCGGGCCGGCGTCTTCCTCGCCATGCAGTACCCGGTCGAGGTGCCCGGCGTCTCGGTCTCCAACTTCCTGCGCACCTCCGCCACCGCGATCCGCGGCGAGGCCCCCAAGCTGCGGCTGTGGGTCAAGGAGGTCAAGGAGGCCATGGAGCGCCTTCACATGGACCCCTCGTTCGCCGAGCGCAACGTCAACGAGGGCTTCTCCGGCGGTGAGAAGAAGCGCCACGAGATCCTCCAGCTGGAGCTGCTGAAGCCGGCCATCGCGATCCTCGACGAGACCGACTCCGGCCTCGACGTCGACGCGCTGCGGATCGTCTCCGAGGGCGTCAACCGCGTCCGCGAGACCGGCCAGGTGGGCACCCTGCTCATCACCCACTACACCCGGATTCTCCGCTACATCAAGCCCGACCACGTCCACGTCTTCGCCAACGGGCGGATCGCCGAGTCCGGCGGCCCCGAGCTGGCGGACAAGCTGGAGGCCGAGGGCTACGAGGCATACGTGAAGGGTGGTACGACCGCGTGACACAGCTGCCGGGCCTCCTCGACACAGAGGCGATCCGCAAGGACTTCCCCCTTCTGGACCGTCAGGTCCACGACGGGAAGAAGATCGTGTACCTGGACAACGCGGCGACGTCGCAGAAGCCGCGCCAGGTCCTCGACGCCCTGAGCGCCTACTACGAACGCCACAACGCCAACGTCCACCGCGGCGTGCATGTGCTCGCCGAGGAGGCCACGGCGCTGTACGAAGGCGCCCGCGACAAGGTCGCCGCCTTCATCAACGCGCCCAGCCGGGACGAGGTGATCTTCACCAAGAACGCCTCGGAGTCGCTCAACCTCGTCGCGAACATGCTGGGTTGGGCCGATGAGCCCTACCGCGTGGACCGCGAGACCGAGATAGTCATCACGGAGATGGAGCACCACTCCAACATCGTCCCGTGGCAGCTGCTCGCGCAGCGCACCGGCGCGAAGCTGAAGTGGTTCGGCATCACCGACGACGGCCGCCTCGACCTGTCCAACATCGACGAGGTCATCACGGAGCAGACGAAGATCGTCTCCTTCACGCTGGTCTCCAACATCATGGGCACCGTCAACCCGGTCGAGACGATCGTCCGGCGGGCCCAGGAGGTCGGTGCGCTGGTGTGCATCGACGCCTCGCAGGCCGCGCCGCACATGGTCCTGGACGTCCAGGCGCTGCAGGCCGACTTCGTGGCCTTCACCGGCCACAAGATGTGTGGCCCGACCGGTATCGGTGTGCTGTGGGGCCGCCAGGAGCTGCTGGAGGACCTGCCTCCGTTCCTCGGCGGCGGCGAGATGATCGAGACGGTGTCCATGCACTCCTCGACCTACGCTCCCGCGCCGCACAAGTTCGAGGCCGGCACGCCCCCGATCGCGCAGGCCGTCGGCCTCGGCGCGGCCGTGGACTACCTCACCGCGATCGGCATGGACAAGATCGCCGCGCATGAGCACGCGATCACCGAGTACGCCGTCAAGCGGCTGCTGGAGGTCCCCGACCTGCGCATCATCGGCCCGAGCACGGCCGAGGACCGCGGGGCGACGATCTCCTTCACGCTCGGCGACATCCACCCGCACGACGTGGGCCAGGTGCTGGACGAGCAGGGCATCGCGGTCCGGGTGGGGCACCACTGCGCGCGTCCGGTCTGCCTGCGGTACGGAATTCCTGCGACCACGCGGGCGTCGTTCTATCTGTACTCCACCCCGGCCGAGGTCGACGCCCTGGTCGAGGGCCTGGAGCACGTCCGCAACTTCTTCGGATGAGGACAGGACTGACTGAGTCGTGAAGCTGGATTCCATGTACCAGGACGTCATCCTGGACCACTACAAGCACCCCCATGGGCGCGGTCTCCGGGACGGCGACGCCGAGGTGCACCACGTCAACCCCACGTGCGGTGACGAGATCACGCTGCGTGTGCGGCTGGAGGGCACGACCATCGAGGACGTGTCCTACGAGGGCCAGGGCTGCTCCATCAGCCAGGCCAGCGCGTCGGTGCTCAACGACCTCCTGGTCGGCAAGCAGCTCGGCGAGGCGCAGCGGATCCAGGAGACGTTCCTGGAGCTGATGCAGTCCAAGGGCCAGGTCGAGCCCGACGACGCGATGGAGGAGGTGCTGGAGGACGCGGTCGCGTTCGCCGGCGTCTCGAAGTACCCGGCGCGCGTGAAGTGCGCACTGCTGAGCTGGATGGCCTGGAAGGACGCCACGGCCAAGGCCCTCTCCCAGGAGGCGAAGACCGCATGACCGACACCCCTGCCACCACCACCAAGCCGGCCTCCGAGGAGGAGGTCCGCGAGGCGCTCTACGACGTCGTCGACCCCGAGCTGGGCATCGACGTCGTCAATCTCGGCCTGATCTACGGCATCCACATCGACGACGCCAACATCGCCACCATCGACATGACGCTGACCTCCGCGGCCTGCCCGCTGACCGACGTCATCGAGGACCAGGCGAAGTCCGCCACGGACGGCATCGTCAGTGAGCTGAAGATCAACTGGGTCTGGATGCCCCCGTGGGGCCCGGACAAGATCACTGACGACGGCCGTGAGCAGCTGCGCGCGCTGGGGTTCAACGTCTGACCGATCCGCCACCGCGATACGGCCGTGCCCGCCAGTCACCCCTGGCGGGCACGGCCGTTCCGCATTCCCGGGCTTCCCGGTGCGCGGTTGTGTACGCCCGTACGCATCGCTGTGTACGCTCGTACGCATGGTCTATCTGACGCTGGCCGGGGCGATCCTCTCCGAGATCCTGGCGACCACGGCGATGAAGTACAGCCACGGGTTCACCAGGCTGTGGCCGTCGGTGGGCACCACGCTGGGGTATCTGGTGGCCTTCGCGCTGCTGGCGCGGACGCTGAAGTCGATGAGCGTGGGGACGACCTATGCGATCTGGTCCGGGGCGGGCACGGCGGTCATCGCGGCGATCGGGATGGTGTTCCTGGGGGAGAGCACCAGTTGGCTGAAGATCCTCGGGGTGCTGCTGGTCATCGCCGGGGTCGTCGTGCTGAACCTGGACGGTGCGCACTGATGGCGCGGCGCTACGACCCGGACCGGCGGCAGCGGATCATCGACGCGGCGATCGCGGTGGTCGGCGAGCGGGGTATCGCCGGGCTCAGCCATCGCACGGTGGCGGCCGCGGCGGACGTGCCGCTGGGCTCGACGACGTATCACTTCGCGACGCTGGACGAGCTGCTGGTCGCCGCGCTGCGGCAGGCCAACGGCTGGTGGCTGGCGGACTTCGCGCGCTGGGTGGCGGGGATCGATCCGGCGGTGCCGCTGGCCGACGAGGTGGCGCGGCTGGTCGGGGAGACGCTGGCCGGCGACCGGTCGCGGGTGGAGCTGGAGTACGAGCTGTATCTGGCGGCGCTGCGGCACGAGGCGGTGCGGCCGATTGCGGCGGAGTGCCTGGACGAGATGGTCGCGCTTCTCGGACGGCGGATCGGGGACCCGGCCACCGCGCGGGCCGTGGTGGCGTTCGCCGACGGGCTGCTCCTCCAGCATCTGCTGACCGGCCGGCCCTTCGAACGGGCCCTGGTCCGGGACGGGTTGGCCGGCGTGCTCGGCTGAGGCCGGGGCCGCGGCGGGTAACGGCGGCGGGGGCGGCCGACTCGTGCGAGCGCACGAGGGCGGTTGTGCGACCCTACGGGCGCGGACCGATCGCTGAGACCGGTTCGCCTCGGCGGGCGACCTCCGGTTAGGTTTCCGGCATGACCGATGCTGCTGTTTCCCCTGGTTCTCCCCGTACGACCGGCGCCGTCGCCGCCGGGCTCGCCACCGTCACCTCCGACGGCACTGTTCTCGACACCTGGTTCCCCAAGCCCGAGCTGGTCTCCGCGACCGCCGAGGGCCTCGGCCCGGCCGGCACCGAGCGGCTGTCGGACGACCGCGCCGCCGAGCTGCTGGGCGGCGCCGTCCGCAAGGCGATCGGTCCCGACCCGGTCCGCGAGGTGGAGGTCGTGGCCGTCCGCACGGTCATCACCTCGCTCGACGACAAGCCGCTGGACGCGCACGACGCCTACCTGCGCCTGCACCTGCTGAGCCACCGGCTGGTCAAGCCGCACGGCCAGAACCTGGAGGGCGTCTTCGGGCTGCTGACCAACGTCGCCTGGACCTCGCTGGGCCCGGTGGCCGTCGACCGGCTGGAGACGGTGCGGCTGAACGCCCGCGCCGAGGGCCTGCACCTCCAGGTCACCAGCGTCGACAAGTTCCCGCGGATGACCGACTACGTGGCGCCCTCCGGCGTGCGGATCGCGGACGCCGACCGGGTGCGGCTGGGCGCCCACCTCGCGGCCGGCACCACCGTCATGCACGAGGGCTTCGTGAACTTCAACGCCGGCACGCTGGGCACCTCCATGATCGAGGGCCGGATCAGCGCGGGCGTGGTGATCGGCGACGGCAGCGACATCGGCGGCGGCGCCTCCACGATGGGCACCCTGTCCGGCGGCGGCAAGCAGATCATCTCGATCGGCGAGCGCTGCCTGCTGGGCGCGGAGTCCGGTATCGGTATCGCGCTGGGCGACGAGTGCGTCGTCGAGGCCGGTCTGTACATCACCGCCGGCACCCGGGTCACCATGCCCGACGGCCAGATCGTCAAGGCGCTGGAGCTGTCCGGCGGCGACAACATCCTCTTCCGCCGCAACTCCACCACGGGCGCCGTCGAGGCCCGCCCGAACAAGGCGGTCTGGGGCGGTCTGAACGAGATCCTGCACAGCCACAACTGAGCACTCGCCACGGCAGGTCCGCGGCCCGGTGGGACTCCCGCCGGGCCGCGCGCCGTTCGCCGACAGGGGTGCGGCCATGCGTGATCCTGCGGCGGGGATGCGGTATCTGGGCCGGGGGCGGCGCCGGGTCGCCGGCCACGGCCGGTGGTGGGGCTTCGGGCTGCTGCCCGCGCTGGTGCTGTACGCCGCGGCGCTCACCGCGCTCGCCCTCTGGTCCGGCGATCTCGCCGGCCGGGCCACGCCGTTCGCCGACGGCTGGGTCGCCCCCTGGCAGGGGCTGCCGCGCGGGCTGTTCGTGGCGCTGCTGCCCGCCGGCGGGCGGACGCTGTCGGTGCCGAGGTTCACCGCCGTCACGCTGATGAGCGGCGACCCCTTCTACGAGTCCCTGTCGGAGCAGGTCGAGGAGAGCGAGGGACACCGCCCGCCCGGCCCCGGCCGGCCGCAGCTGCCGCCGCAGCGCCGTCCGGGGCGGTCCGGAGCCCGTCCGCGGACCGGTTGGTGAGGGTTGCGGCGGTGCGCCCGGGAACGGCGAACGGCCGCCGCACCGGAGTGCGACGGCCGCTCGGCCTCACTTGCCCATCACGGGTCAGTCAGCCTTGCGCGCCCGCGGCTTCAGGTCCTGGGTCCGCTCGGCTGCGGACTCCTCCGACCGGGGACGGTGCTGGTCGGAACGCCGTTCCGCGGCGCGGTCCTTGTTGCCCGACTTACGGTTCTGCGACTTCGGCATCATGACTCCTTCTGTCTCGCCGAAACAGTGCTTACGAGCCCAGTACGCCACCCCGGGGCGCAGTTGGCGTCCGGACGTGGGCCAGGGGAGTGACAGGCGGTCACACAGGGTGGTCGGGGCCCGGTCCGCGGCGCCCGAGGGTCGCGGGGCGTGGTCGCCGGTCGGGTCCGCGTACGCGGTGCCGCCGTGCGCGCTGCCGTGGCCGGTCCGCGTCGGCGCCTTGCCGGAGCGTACGGCGGGACGGCGTGCATGCCTGCGCGGAAAAGGGGGGAGGAAGGCGTGGCGGAGCCGGGCCGGCGCGCGCTACGCGCGTCAATTCCTGGTGTGCGCAAGGGAGTTGTCAAGGTTCTCCCGGCGGATGGGGGCGTACCGGGGAGGGAACCGCCCGAGATGGGGAGAATTCCGTCTACGCTTGGGCGGCGCACGAGCCGTAGTCCGTTCGAGGAGCTGAGCCAGATGTCCGCAGACCGCCCGACCATGCCGCCGGTGCGGCTGCACTCCGAAGCGGAGCTGGCCCGTGACGCGCTGAGCGCTCCGCTGATGGCGCGGGCCGCCAAGCTGGCCCGCTGGGCCGAGGGCGGCGTCCCGGTCGGGGTGGGCGGCGAGATCCTCCACGAGTCGCTGGCCGCCGCCACCGAGCACCTGGGACTGGCCGGGGACGAGGACGGGCTCGCGTACACCGCCGAGGCGTGGCAACTGGCGGTGGACACCGGGCTCGTGGAGATCGCGGAAGAGGAGGAGGCCGAAGACGGCGCGGACGGCGCGGAGCTGCCGGACGACGCGGCCGTCGGCACCGCCACCCCGGGCGACGAACTCGCGCTGCTGACCTCCGGCAGCCCGCAGGACATCCTGGACATCTGGCTTGGCGGCATGGAGACCGTGCTCGCCGACGCGGTCGCCCCCGACCTCTCCGACATCGCCGACCAGCTCGCCGAGGGCGGCGACCTGGACCTCGACGCGATCGACTGGAACCCGGAGGAGGAGGCCGAGCTGCTGGACGGCATCCTCGGCAACCTCTACCTGCTCAGCGCCCTCAACGAGTCCCCCGACCAGGACGTCCCGCTGCCCGCGCTGGCCGCTTCCATGATCGTCCCGGACGACATGGACGAGCCCACGGACGACATCCTCGAAGAGGTCTCCGAGGCGATGCTGCGGCTGGACGACCAGTTCCGGGTGCTGGAGCCGATCGGGCTGGTCGCCTACCGGCCGGTCGACGAAGCGCTCATCGAGGAGCTGGACGAGGACGGCGAGACGGTCTCCGCCGCCCAGCCGCTGGACGACGAGGACGTCTCCCGCTACGGAATGGTCCGGCTCACCCCGCTCGGCGTCTGGGCGGTCCGCGCCCGGATGCTGGACGCCGGGGTGCACGCCCCGGCCGTCGGCGACCTCACCGACAAGGGCGCCGACGTCCTCCTGGAGGCGCTGCCCGAGTACCCCGAGGCGCTCGCCCAGGCCGAGTCCGAGCAGTGGCTCGCCGCCCGTACGCCCCTGGACGCCGCCCGGGACCTGCTCGCCGCCGCCCGCGGCGACGACGAGCGGGCCCCGCTGCGCCGGCTCGCCGCCCAGCAGACCCTCTCGCTGGTCGCCCCGGACGCCGAGCCCGCGCTGCGCGAGGTGCTCGACGACCGGCAGCTGGGAGGGCTGGCCCGGGTCTGGCTCGCCGAGCGCGGTCTGCCCGGCATCCCCGAGCCGTCCCAGGACATGATCTTCTGGCTGACGGTGGACACCATCGCGGCGCAGCTGGACAGCGTGGACGAGGAGGCGGCGGCCGAGCTGCGGGACCTCGTCCAGGGCCTGACCGAGCAGCACAGCGGGTTCTTCGACGCGGCCTGGCGGGTGGACCACCCGGCCACCGCCGACGTCCTGGAGGCCATGGGCCGGCTGCACCCGGACAAGAAGGCCGCCAAGGAGGCGCGCAAGGCGGCATTCAAGGCGCGGTCGCGGCGCTCGGGCTGAGTCCGCCCGGCAGTACGCGCGGTCTAGGGCGGCCGGGGAGCAGGGCAACCGCTCCCCGGCCGCTTCCCGTAGGCCGTGCCGCGTTCAACCGGTGTTCGGGGGCGCGGGCAGGGTGTGCGGCGCAGGTGCAGGGCCACCGGCCGGGCGACCGGGAGATGACCATGCCGGTGACCCGACGTGACGCCGCGGGCCACTGTGCCGCCCGCGTTCTCCGGGCGCCGGACCCGGGGGGCGACGGCATGGCGGAACCGGGCCGCGACGGCACGTCGGACCCGGGCGGCGCGTGTGCGGCGGACGTGGTGCCGGACGCGGTCGGCCACGGTCCGCTGTTGCCGGACCCGGAGGGCGTCCTCGCGCTGCCCGCCGGGTTCTCGTACCGGGTCGTGACCCGGGCCGGTGCCACCCGGCTCGACAGCGGTGAGCCCGCCCCGTCCCGCCCCGCCGGTACCGGCGCCTTCGCGGGCCGCCGCGGCGGCACCCTGCTCGTGACCGACCACGCGCTCGAAGGGCCGCGCGGCGACCGGCCGCACCCGGTGCCGCGCGCCGGCGCACCGGTCTACGACCCGGCGGCGGCCGGCGGCTGCACCGTCGTCGAGGTCGCCGCGGACGGCACACCGACCGGCGTCCGGGTCGCCCTCGCCGGTACGTCCGCCAACTGCACTGGCGGCACGACTCCTTGGGGCACCTGGCTGACCTGCGAGCGGACCGAGGACCGGGCGGGCCGCAACGGCATGACCCGGGACCACGGCCATGTCTTCGAGGTCGATCCGGCCGTGCGTTCCCCCCTGCGCACGGGCGGCGGAAGCCCGGGCGACGGGGTGAGCGGCGGCCACCGCCCCCTCACCGCGCTGGGCCGGTTCGCCCACGGCGCCTTCCTCGTCGTGACGCACGCCCGCGAGGGGAGCCCGGTGCGGCGGGGCGGGCGGATCTGGTTCTACGACCCGCGGCGGCGGACCCTGACGCTGCGGGGGCTGCTGGACGCCGGCGGCCCAAACCCGGCACCGCACGCCGTCGCCGCCTCGCCCCACGGGGGGCTGATCGCCGCCGGGGACGGTGCGGGCCTGCCGCACCTCGCCGGGGTGGCCGAGGACGGCCGGACGTCTCCGCTCGCCCGCGACGACCTCGCCACCGGGACCGGGGACGCACCGGAGCCCGGCCGGTTCACCGGGCTGGTCTTCTCGCCGGACGGGCGGACGCCGTTCGTCCACCTCCAAGAGCCGGGGATCACGGTGGCCGTCACGGGTCCGTGGCGGCGGGGGCCGCACCGGCGGGCGCCGCGGCGGTGATGAGGTAGTAGTCGAGCAGACCGGTCTGATACGCCGCCAGGTAGTGCCGCGGCCACTTGTCGCGCAGCTCCGGCCGCTCGGCCATGTAGCGGTCGTAGCACTCCCAGACCCCCTCGCCGACCGGCGTCACCTCGACACTGCGCAGCCCGGCCGCGGAGAGCGTCGCGGCCACGTCGTCGACCAGGTGCGGGACGTCCAGGCCGTCGGCGTACGAGGGCAGCAGCTCCGGCAGCACCGGGACGGCCTCCTTGATGCGGGCGAAGAAGGTGGCCAGCGCGAACTGGCCGTCCGGGCGCAGCACCCGCGCCGCCTCCTGCGCGAACCGGTCCAGGTCGCGGAAGTGCTGGGCGGCCTCGACGGAGTACACGAAGTCGACCGAGCCGTCCGGCAGCGGCATCTGCTGGGCCGGGCCGAGGACGAAGTCGAGCCGGCCGGCAGTGGTGCCCGAGGGCCCGGTGTGCAGCAGCTCGGCGTTGGCCTCCCGGGCGCGGGCGATCTGGTCGGGATGGGCGTCCAGGCCGATCACCGACCCCAGGCCGAACTCCTTCAGCGCCAGCGCGCAGCCCAGTCCGCGCCCGCACCCGACCTCCAGGGCGGTGCGGCCCCGCGGGCGGTCGAAGGTGTCCAGCACCAGGCGGTAGAGGTCCTGCTCGCTGCGGATCCGGTCGTCCTCGGTCAGCGGGCGGTCCGCGACCTCGGGCAGCCAGGCCCAGTAGCCGAAGTTGATGAAGCCGCCGGCGAAGGCCGGAACGGTGCTGAGGTCGTGATCGCCGTAGATCTCGGAGACCCGGTCGGGGATGTCCGGACGCGCTGCGCCGTCCGGGTGGTCCGGGCGCGCGGGGTGACCGGGTTCGCCGGCCGGGGGCGGCTGCTGGGTCATCGGACGCTCCTGGTCTGTGCCGTGGGGGGAAAGCGCCGAGGGGGCGTGTGGGGCGGAATCTTGGGCGCGTGCGGACGTTGAAGGGGAGGTGAGCTCGACGACAGGGACGACACAATTTTCGATCCTCGACCGCTCCCGCACCAGGGCTGGTCACCCGCCCGCGGAGGCGCTGCGGGACACGGTGGACCTGGCGCGGTATGCCGAGCGGCTGGGCTACCACCGCTTCTGGGTCTCCGAGCACCACGGCGTCCCCGGGGTCGCCGGCTCCGCGCCCACGGTCCTGGCCGCCGCGGTGGCCTCGGCGACCTCCGCCATCCGGGTCGGTACGGGCGGGGTGATGCTGCCCAACCACCGGCCGCTGGTCGTCGCGGAGCAGTTCGGGGTGCTGGAGTCGCTCTTCCCCGGGCGGATCGACATGGGGCTGGGGCGGTCGGTCGGCTTCACCGGCGGGATCCGCCGGGCACTGGGCGCGGAGAAGGACGCCGCGGAGGACTTCGGGGACCGGCTGGCCGAGCTGACGGGCTACTTCACCGGCACCCAGACCGCCCATCCGCAGGTCCACGCCCGGCCCGCCGAGGGGCTGGCGGTGCCGGTGTTCGTGCTGGCGACCGGCGCGGGCGCGGGCATCGCGGCCCGGTCCGGGCTCGCCCTGGTCATCGGCGACATCCGGGGCCGGCAGGCGATGCTGGACGCGATCGACGGCTACCGCGACGCGTTTCGCCCCTCGGCGTTCTGGGAGCGGCCGTATGTGGTGGTCTCCGGGACGGTGGCGGTGGCCGCTACGGAGGCGGCGGCTCGGCAGCTGCTGGTACCGGAGGCGCGGGCGCTGGCGTACTCCCGTACGCACGGGGTGTTCCCGCCGCTGCGGCCCCCGGAGGAGGACGGCGGGGAGCCGATGTCCGCGCGGGAGCGGGAGTTCTACGACTCCGCGCTGCGTGGACACGTGCACGGCACGGAGGAGCAGGTCGCCGACGCCCTCGGCACGCTGATCGAGCGCAGCGGGGCGGACGAGGTACTGGTCACCACCAGCTCCTACGACCGCCCGGCGCTGCTGGAGTCCTTCGAGCGGCTGGCTCGGGTGGCGGGACTGGCGGGCCGGGACCGCCCCGGCGCGGGGCGTCCCTGACGGGTCCGCGTCCCTGACGGGTCCGCGTCCCTGACGGGTCCGCGGCCCTGCCGGGCGGTCCGCGCCGGGCTACAGCGCCGCGGCGGCGGGCTTGACCATCCCGCGGACCGTACGGGCGTCGACGAACTCGCCCAGCGCGGTCATCTCCCACTCGCCGGAATGCCGGCGGACCAGCTTCGCCATCAGCACGCCGGTCCGCTGCTCCGCTCCGGTCAGGTCGAAGCGGACCAGTTCCTCGCCGGTCTGTGCGTCCGTCAACCGGCAGTAGGCGCTGGCGACTTCGGAGAACTTCTGGCCGGAGAAGGAGTTGACCGTGAAGACCAGGCCGGTGACCTCCGGGGGCACCCCGCCGAGATGGACGGTGATGGCCTCGTCGTCGCCGGCGCCGTCCCCGGTGAGGTTGTCGCCGGAGTGCTGGATCGCGCCGTCGAGGATCGTCAGCTTGCCGAAGTAGCAGTTGTCGACCTTGCCGCGGTCCGGGCCGTACGCGATGACGGAGGCGTCCAGGTCGATGCTCCGGCCGCGGCGCGCGGGCTCCCAGCCGAGGCCCATCCGGACGGAGCCGAGCACCGGGCGGCCGGACTTGACCAGCGAGACGGTCTGGTTCTTCCGAAGGCTGACCCGGCCCTTGTCGAGGTTGATCTGGCCGGCGGCGGGCGGCTGCGCGGCGGGGGCGCCGTGTGGCGGCGGGGCGAGGGGGACCGGGGTGCCGGTGGGCGGTCCCCACGGGGTGGCGGGCGCCGGGGGCGCAACGGGGGCCGGAGGCGCGGGAGGTGCCGGGGGTGCCGCGGCCCGCGCGGGCTCGGGGGCGGCCGGCGGGGCGGCCGGTTCCTCGATGCGCACGCCGAAGTCGGTGGCGATCCCGGCGAGCCCGTTCGCGTAGCCCTGGCCGACCGCGCGGACCTTCCAGCCGCCGCCCCGCCGGTAGATCTCCATGACCACCAGCGCCGTCTCCGTGCCGAGCCGCGGCGGGGTGAACGTCGCGAGGACGGCGCCGCTGTCCGCGTCGCGGACCGTGCCGGTCGGCTCGGTGCCCGCGAAGGTCGCGCCGGGCGCGTCCAGGCTCGCGGTGACCACGACCTTCTCGACGCCCGCGGGCACCGCGGCGGTGTCCACCGTGATGGTGTCGCCGGCACCGCCGGCCGCCGCGGTGTGGGTCACGCCCGGTCCCGCGGGCTGGTTGTAGAAGACGAAGTCGTCGTCGGAGCGCACCGTGCCGTCGGCGCCGAGCAGCAGGCCCGACACGTCCAGCCGCACCGGGGCGGTGACGGCCACCGCCACCCGCGTGGAGCCGAGCGGAAGGTTCGCGCCAGGAGTCATAGCGGTCATGACAGCCCTAACGGTTGGCGATCAGCCGCGGTTCCGTCGCCGCGGCCCGGACGGTCCGGGCCGGGCCCGGACCGGTGGGTCAGCGCCGGCTGCGGGAGTTGCCGAAGAGCAGCCGGTAGGCGATCAGCAGGACCAGGGCGCCGGCGACGGCGGCGATCCACATCGACGGGTCGTAGAAGTTCTTCGGTATCGGACGGTGCAGGAAGCGGGTGGAGAGCCAGCCGCCGATGAAGGAGCCGGCGATGCCGATGAGGGTCGTGCCGACGATCCCGCCCGGGTCCCGCCCCGGCAGCAGGACCTTGGCGATGATGCCCGCGATCAGGCCCAGTACGAGCCAGCTGACGATGCCCATGATGCGTTTCCTCGTTCCTGCGTGGTGTGCTGCCGCGGTGTTCCGTGGCGTTGTGCTGCGGCGTTGTGCTGCGGCGTTCGCAGGCAAGGACGCGAGGGGGCGGCGGCGAGGTTCCGTGCGGTGGCGGAATGTCCTTGAAGCCGGAGATGTCGTGGACGCGAAGGGCGCCGTCAGTGCGGCCAGATGGGCGGGTTCGTACAGAAGGCTCCGCCGAGGTGGGCGTGGTTGGGGTCGTCCGGGTCGAGTTCCCCCTGGGCGGCGATCAGTTCGGCGGCGTACGGCTCCGAGTCGTCCCGGGGCTCGTAGCCGAGCGCGCGGGCGGTGGTCAGGTCCCACCACAGGCGGGTGTTGGCCGAGGAGGCGTAGGCGACCGTGTGGCCGACGTGCTCGGCGGTCAGCGCGGCGTGCAGCAGCCGGGCGCAGTCCGCCGGGCTCAGCCAGATGGACAGCATCCGCACGCTGGTCGGCGCGGGGAAGCAGGAGCCGATGCGCAGCGAGACGGTCTCGATGCCGTAGCGGTCCCAGTAGAGGGCGGCGAGGTCTTCGCCGAAGCCCTTGGAGAGCCCGTAGAAGGTGTCGGGGCGGCGCGCGGTGCCGACCGGGATGGCGCCGGAGCCGTCCGGCGGGCGGGGGGTGAAGCCGACGGCGTGGTTGGAGGAGGCGAAGACCACGCGCCGGACGCCGGCCTCGCGCGCCGCCTCGTACAGCCGGTACGTCCCCTCGATGTTGGCCCGCAGGATCTTCTCGAACGTCGACTCCAGGGAGATGCCCGCGAGATGGATGACCGCGTCGACCCCGCGGACCGCCGCGCGCAGCGCCTCGGTGTCGGCCAACTCCGCGGTGATGGCGTCCGGTTCGTCCTCGATGGGCCGCTGGTCGAAGAGCCGCAGCCGGTAGCCGTAGGGCGGCAGCAGCTCCCGCATCAGGGTGCCGACTCCGCCGGCGGCGCCGGTGAGCAGAACGGTCCGGGGCCGGGAGGGCGGGGGAGAGGGGGAGGACTCGGAAGACGGGGCGGAAGGGGGCGGCGTCATGGGCGGCTACTCCTCCGGCTGAGCTGCAGGGCCGTGTGCGCGGACGGGATTCAGATGCGTGGACACGGTAGGGAGCCGGATCATGGCCGGTCAAGGCGCTTGACGCACCGTTCAAATCCGCTTGCGCGGCGCGGGTTTGGGGCCCTTGACCCGCTCGGGACGGCTGCAATACCGTAACGATGTTCAGGGATATGGACGTCGATCATAGACGTATACGAGAACTCGCGTACGTATGCCAGGGAGAGCCCGTGACCGCACCCCCTCCCCCAGCTGCCGCCGGGCGGCGCCCCCAGCTCGCCGACCGCCTCGACGGACTGCTGTTCTTCCCCGTGACCGCCTACGCCCCCGACGGCGCCCTGGCCCTGGACGCCTTCCGCGCCCATGTGCGCGGCGGCATCGAGGCCGGCGCGGGCGCCGTCTTCGCCTGCTGCGGCACCGGCGAGTTCCATGCGCTCACCCCCGAGGAGTACGCCGAGTGCGTCGCCGCCGCCGTCGCGGAGGCCGCGGGCCGCGTCCCGGTCGTCGCCGGCACCGGCTACGGCACCGCGCTCGCCGCCCGGTTCGCGCACCTCGCGCACACCGCCGGCGCCGACGGACTGCTCGCCATGCCCCCGTACCTCGTCGCCGCCGACCAGCCCGGACTGCTGCGCCACTACACCGAACTCGCCGCCGCCACCCCGCTGCCGGTCATCGTCTACCAGCGCGGCAACGCCGTCTTCGAGCCCGCCACCGTCGCCGCCCTGGCCCGCACCCCGGGCGTCATCGGCTTCAAGGACGGCCTGGGCGACCTCGATCTGCTCCAGCGCATCATCAGCGCGGTCCGCACCGACGCCGCCGGCCGGCCCTTCGTCTACTTCAACGGCCTGCCCACCGCCGAACTCACCGGCCTCGCCTACCGGGGACTGGGCGTCCGCCTGTACTCCTCCGCCGTGTTCGCCTTCGCCCCCGAGATCGCGCTGGCCTTCCACCGGGCGCTGGCGGCCGGCGACCACGGCACCGTCACCCGGCTGCTGGACGGCTTCTACCGGCCGCTGGTGGAACTGCGCAACGTGCGCCCCGGATACGCCGTTTCGCTGGTCAAGGCGGGCGTACGGCTGCGCGGCGGACCGGCCGTCGGCGGGGTGCGGCCACCGCTCAGCGACCCCGCCCCAGCGCACGTCGAACAGCTCGCCCGGCTCGTCGACCACGGCCTGGCCCTCGCCTCGGCCGCGCCCGGGGCCGGTGCCTGATGCGGGCCGGAGCCTTCCTCTACCCCTGGGACGTCATCGGCGACCCGGACGCCCCCGCCCGCCTCGCCGCACTCGGCGTCCGGCAGGTCACGCTGGCCGCCGCCTACCACTCCACCCGCGCGCTGACCCCGCGCCACCCCCGCCACCGCGTCGTCACCGCCCGGCATGCCGCCGTCCTCTACCCGCCGGACCCGGCCCGCTGGTCCGGCCGCGCGCTGCGCCCGTACCCGCAGGACTGGGTGCCGGGCCCGGACCCCTTCGGCGAGGCCGCCGGGATGCTGGCCCGCGCCGGCCTGGAGGTGCACTCCTGGGTCGTGCTCGCCCACAACTCCCGTCTGGGCGCCGACCATCCGTCGATCGCGGTCCGCAACGCCTACGGCGACGCCTATCCGTGGGCGCCGTGCATCGCCCGGCCCGAGGTCCGCGACCATCTCGTCACCCTGGCCGCCGAGGCGGCCGTACGGCCCGGTGCCCGGGGCACGGAGCTGGAGTCCTGCGGCTGGTACGGGTTCGCGCATCTGCATGGGCACGACAAGACCGCCGGGGTCGGGCTGGACGGTGCCGCGGAGTATCTGATGTCGCTGTGCTTCTGCCCGGTGTGCGTCCGGGGTTACGCCGAACTGGGCATGGCGGGGCGGGAGTTGCAGGGCGTCGTGCGCCGGGCGCTGGAGCCGGTGTGGGCCGGGCGGGCTGCCGTGGACGGCGGCGGCCGGGCGGCGGAGTGGTCCGCGATCGAGGCGCTGCTCGGCGACGGGCCGGCGGGCGTGGTGCGGAGCTGGCGGGCGCGGGCGGCGGACGCCCTCCAGCGGGCGGCGGTGCGCGCCGTACGGGAGGCCGCGGCGGAGGCGGGAGCGGACTTCCGGGTGCTGCTGCACGCGGACGGGGCCGCGCACCGCTGCGGGGCGAACGCCGGGGTGGACCCGGCGGCGGTGCTGGCGCACGCCGACGGGGTGGTGGTGCCGTGCACGGGGGGCGAGGCGGCGCGGGCGGACGCCCTGGGGCCGTTCGCGGCGCGTCCGCGGACCGCGTGCGTGGCCGCCAACCTCACCGTGGTCGCCGGGATGGGCGGCAGCCCCGGCACCCTGGCCGCCGACGCCGCGCACGCCGCGTCCCTGGGGGCGACCGAACTGCGGCTCTACCACGCGGGGTTGGCCGGCGACGCCGATCTGGCGGCCGTACGGGGGGCGTTGCGCGCGCTGAACCGGTCCGGCCGGGGCTTGGCCCACGGCGGTGGCGCGGCATCCTGACTGCCGGTCAGGTGCCCGAAGACCACCACGTTGCCGAGGTACTCCTGCCGGGCCCGGCTGAAGCCGCCGCCGCAGGTGATCAGCCGGATCTCGGGGCGGGCGGCCTCGCCGTAGACCTTCTCGTCGGGGAAGTGCCGTCCGTCGTAGACCGCGACCGCGTCGACGGTGAAGACCGCCGTGCGGCCGTCCTTGCGCAGGATCTGGACGGTGCCGCCCTTCGCGAGGGAGCCGAGGCGGTAGAAGACGGCGGGGCCGTCGCGGGTGTCGACATGGCCGGCGACCAGGGCGGTTCCGATGGCGCCCGGCGGGGTGCCGTCCCCGTACCAGCCGGCCAGGTTGCGGTTGCCGGCGGGCGGCGGGGCGAGGCTGCCGTCCGCGGCCAGGCCCAGCCGCACCAGCGGCGCGTCGATGTGCAGCGACGGCACCCTGACGCGGACCGGCTGCGAGGCGGGGAGCGGTGGGGCGGCCGGCGGTCGGGCGCCCGGCGGCCGGGCGGGGAACCCCTGGGCGGCGGACGGCTGGGGCGGGGGCGTGGTGTCCTCGCTGCCGTTGGCGACGAGCCAGCCGCCGGCTATGAGCGCGGCGGCGGTGAGGCCGGCTATGAGGGCGCCGGCCCGGCGCGACCGCCGGGCGCGCGGGATCCTGGGCGGGCCCGGCCCGCTCCCTCCACCCCTTCCGGAGGGCGGCGGAGGAGCGGGCCGGGCACGCCGTACGGGGCCGTCGGACGGCACGGGCCGACCCGGCGGCTGATCAGTACCGGCCACCACCCATGCGGCGGCGCCGGACGACCCAGATGCCACCGGCGGCAGCGGCCAGCAGCACGCCCGCGCCGGCCGCGATCTCGGTGGTGTTGCCGGATTCCTCGCTGGTGGAGCCCTCACCGGTCTTCATCTTGCCCTTGGGCGGCATGGTGGAGCCGGGCTTGGCCGACATCGAGGGGGAGGGCATCTCCTTGGCCGGCATCGAGGGCCCGGCCTTCTCCTTGGCCGGCATGGACGGCGAGGCGCTGTGGCCCGTACCGCCCTGGCTGCTCGGGCTGCTGCTCGCGCCGCCCTGCATCCCGACATGGACCGTGCCGGTGATCTCCTTGCCGTTGCCGCACTTGCCGCCGACGCCGTAATTGCCCTCCTTGACACCGGACTTGATCTTCATCTGGCCCGTCAGGGTGCCCTTGTTCGCACCCGGGGCGAGCTTGACCGAGCCGGCACCCAGGGTGCCGGCATCGACGTTCGCCGATTGGCTGCTCCCGCAGTCCTTGGTGGAGAGGGAGACCGTGGAACCGGCCTTGGCCGTGCCCGGCGAGACCTCGATCGCGCCGAAGTCGCCGGCGTACGCGGCGGCGGTGGACAGGCCGAGCGCGGCAGCGGACAGCGCGGCACCGGTGAGCAGTCGCGTGGAACGCATGGGAAGAACCTCCGCGAAGCGCGGATGTGACACACTTCCGTGCCACGGGGAAGTCGTTGGAGTTCCGCGCCTCCACCATCGAGATAAGCCCTCGCACGGCGAAACGGCCTGCTGACCTACGGTGAACGGGTGAGCGACGGTGCGACCGGGGCGGTCGGGTGCGCCGTACGGGTGACCGGGGGCCGCGTCACCCCGGCCGGACGAAGCCGCACTCGTACGCGGCGATCACGGCCTGGGTGCGGTCCCGTACTCCGAGCTTGGCCAGCACCCCGGCGACATGCGTCTTGACCGTGGCCGGGCCGACGCCCAGCCGGTCCGCGATCTCGGCGTTGGTCAGCCCGGCCGCCATCAGCCGCAGCACCGCGCCCTCCCGCCCGGAGAGCCGGTCCCGCAGCGCTCGCGCCGCATCAGGGGGCGCGGCACCGGAGGTCCGCTCCCCGGCGTGCCCGGCGGCGAGTGCGCGGACCGCCGCCGGGAACAGCAGTGAGTCGCTGCGCGCCACCAGCCGTACGGCCTGCACCAGTTCGTCCGCCCGGGCGCGCTTGAGCAGGAACCCGCTGGCCCCGGCCCGCAGCGCGTCATAGACGTAGGAGTCGTTCTCGAAGGTGGTGACGACGATGACGCGGGGCGGTTCCGCCATCCCGGAGAGCACCCGCTCGGTCGCCCGGATCCCGTCGGTGTCGGGCATCCGGACGTCCATCAGCACGACGTCCGGGCGCAGTTCGCGGATCAGCGACACCGCCTCGGCGCCGTTCGCGGCCTCACCGACGACCTCCATGTCGGCTTCGGCGCCGAGGATGGCGCGGAGCGCCGTACGCACCATCCGCTCGTCGTCGGCGAGCACGACACGGATCACGGCGAGCCCGTCCCGGTGCCGGCCGCCGCCAGCGGCAGCCGGGCGGTGAGCCGCCATACGCCGTGTTCGGCGGCGGCCGAGGCGTGGCCGCCCAGCAGCCGGGCCCGTTCGGCGATGCCGCGCAGGCCGCGCCCGCCGCCCGGCCGGGCCGGCAAGCCGGGCGCCTCGCCTGCCGCGGCCATCGGATTCTCCACCGTCAACGCCAACTCCCCCTCGTTCACGCGGATGTGGACGCGCACCGGAACCGCTCCGGCGTGCCGCAGTGCGTTGCTCAGCCCCTCCTGGACGATCCGGTAAGCCTCCCGGGAGACCACCGGCGGCAGCCCCGCGCGGTGGCCCACGGTTTCCAGCGTGACGGGGACTCCCGCCGCGCGGGTCCGGTCGACCAGGGCGCCGAGGCCGTCCAGGGTGGGCGCGGGCGCGTCCGGCGCGCCGTCCGCGCCGTCCCGCTCCTCGCGCAACAGGCCCAGTACGGTGTCCAGTTCGGCGACCGCCGCGCGGGTGGTGTCCTCGATGGCGGCCAGCGCCTGGCGGGCGAACTCCGGGTCCGCGTCCAGGACCCGGCGGGCCGCGCCCGCCTGGAGGGTGACCGCGCTCAGCGCGTGGCCCACCGCGTCGTGCAACTCGCGGGCGAGCCGGTTGCGGGCGGCGAGTTCGCCCGCGCGGCGTTCCGCGGCGGCCAGCCGGTCGGCCGGGGAGGGACCCAGCAGCGCCGGTGCCCAACGGGCCAGGAGCCTGCCGGCTCCCCAGGCGGTGCCGAGCACCAGCGCGAGCAGCGCCAGCCCGGTGAGCGGCGCCGCCGCGCCCTGGACGGCCCGCGGCCACCCCAGGGACAGCCCCAGCGGGTCGGCGGTGAGCGGCGTCAGCAGGAGCAGTACGGCGGCCGGCGGCGCGGCCAGCGTCATCCCGCTGACGATCCCGCCGGTCAGCAGATGCGCCACGAACCACAGCGCGGTACGCCGCCGGGCGTCCCGCGAGGTGGCCGGACCTTCGGCCAGCAGCTCCGCGGGCACCCCGCACAGCGACCGCACGGCGGCCACCTCCAGGGGCCGCAGCAGCGGGAAGGCCAGCGCCGCCAGGGCGGCGAGCGGCAGCGCGCAGCCGAACGCGGCCAGCTGCCAGAGGGGACGGCGCAGCGGGTCGGCGCCGTCCACGAGGAGCGGCAGCGCCGCCGACGCCAGCAGGAAGAACGGCATCGACAGCGCGCCGCCCAGGACGAGATGGATCCAGCGCCGGACCAGGGTGCCCGCGGTCAGTCGCACCGTACGGCTCCGGGGCGGATCCCGGCGGGCCCACCGGCGGCGCCGTCCGCCGGGTGCTCCGGCCCGCCGTCCGAACGGCGCTGCGCGCCGCGCTCCGCGAAGAAGTGGGCCCCGGCGACGGCGACCAGCATCCCGACGATCATCTGCACAGCGTAGGTGAGGCTCATCAGCGGGTCGGGCAGCTTCGGGTCACCCGCCGGGACGGGCAGTGCGGTCAGCGTCATCCAGCCGCCCCAGCAGGCCAGCGCCCCCGAGCCGATCCAGGCGGCGACGAGCGGTACGAGCAGCGGAACCCGCCCGCCGCGGCCGTACGCGAGCATCAGCACACCCGTGGCCGTCAGCACGGCGAACAGCACATACCCCGCGTCGTTCAGCCGCGCGTCCAGATCCTGGGCCGCCACCCGCGCCGGGCTGAGACCGGCCGTGCCGCCCGCCGCCCACAGCAGGTGCATCCCGGCGGGCAGCAGGGTCAGTACCGCCGCCGCCCCCGCGCTCAGCCGGCGCGCGGACCGGGTGGGACTCTCCGGGAGCGCCCCCAGCGGACCGCGCCACAGGTGCCCCCAGCGCTCCCGGGCGTAGGGCGCGAAGAGCGCGACCAGCGCCAGTGCCTGCACGATGAAGCCGGTGTAGACGACGGTCCACACCCAGGGCGCGAGCCACGCGCCGGGGCCGCCGCCGCGTGCCGCGGGCCGGCTGTGCAGCATCCCGGCCAGCACCTGCGCGGGGAAGACCGCGACGATCGGCGCGAGCAGCCCGGTCGCACACCACGTGGGCAGGGCGAGCAGCCAGGCCGGCACCCGCCGCCCCCAGGGCCGGGTCAGCAGCAACGCCAGCACGATCACCGCGGCGTCCATCAGGACGGTGAGCGCGTTGAACGCCATCAGGGAGCCGCCGTCCCGGCCTAGCGGACTGCTCCCGGGGATGCCGAGGTGGCTGCCGGCGAGCCAGGCGATCTTGAGCGAGAGGTAGGGGACGCAGGCGGCGACGGCCGTCGCCCGCAGAACGGCGCGGACGGTGCCGGGAGTTGGTGCGAAGGCTGGTGCGGTGCGGTTCGTCATGCCGTCCAGGCTTCCGGGAGCCCGCGCGCACCGCGTCGTCCCCGCCGGCGATCCGCCTCCGCCGCACGGGGGAGGCGGGGGTGGCGGCCGGGATGACGCCGCGCCCGTCGCCCCGTCGCTCCGTCAACCCCGAGCCCGCCCGGGGTGGTTCACAGTCGCCGGGTGGCCAGGGCGAGCCGGTCCCGGGCGTCGAAGAGGGCGTCCTTGATCGTCTGCTCGTGGGCGGGGGTCAGCCGGGCCACCGGCACCGAGCAGCTGATCGCGTCCCGGGCCGGGGTGCGGTACGGGATCGCCACACCGAAGCAGCGCAGGCCGAGGGTGTTCTCCTCGCGGTCGACCGCGAAGCCCGCCTCGCGTACCGCGTGCAGCTCCTCGATCAGCCGCTCGCGGTCGGTGATGGTGTGCTCGGTCAGCGCGGCCAGGCTGGGCGGCAGCATCGTCCGCACCTGGTCGTCGGTGTACGTGGCGAGCAGCGCCTTGCCCAGGGACGTGGAGTGCGCGGGCAGTCGGCGGCCGACGCGGGTGAACGGGCGCAGATAGTGCTGGGACTGGCGGGTGGCCAGATAGACGACGTTGACGCCGTCCAGCCGGGCGAGGTGAATGGTCTCGGTGGTGTCGTCGGAGAGCCGGTCCAGGGTGGGCCGGGCGGCGGCCACCACCTCGTCGCCGTCGATGTAGGAGGTGCCGACGAGGAGGGCGCGGACGCCGATGCCGTAACGGGTGCCGGTGGCGTCGGTCTCCACCCAGCCGAGGTCGACCAGGGTGCGCAGCAGCATGTAGAGGCTGGACTTGGGGTATCCGACGGCTTCCTGGACGGAGGCGAGGCTGTGCATACCGGGGCGGCCCGCGAAGTATTCGAGCAACTCCACCGTCCGCACCGCGGACTTGACCTGTGCTCCACCGGGCTCGGCAGCTGACATCGCCCTTGACCCCTTTGTTCGGACAGCCATAGAGTCCCAGGGGTTCACGATCTGGGACAGTGTTCAGCATATCGAACGCCGTCCGGTGGGCGGCAAGACTCAGTGCAGCAGGACTTCGCCGAGGAGGGTGCACGGTGGCAGCAGCAGCGGCACCAGTCTGGAGCGTCGACCCCCGAACCGGGAAGCGGCGGGAGCAGGTTGCGGTGGAAGCCACAACCGACGCCGTGGACACCGCGGTCCGCGCGGCGCACACCGCCCGCGGCGCACTCGCCGACCGCCCCCCGCGCGCCGCCCTGCTGCGCCGCGCCGCCGACCTGCTCGACGCGGCGGGGGAGGAGATCGTCGCCGCCGCCGACGCGGAGACCGCCCTCGGCCCCGCCCGCCTCACCGGCGAACTGGCCCGCACCACCTACCAGTTGCGGTCCTTCGCCGCCATCGTGGACGAGGGCGGGTTCCTCGACGTGCGGATCGACCGTCCCGACCCCGGCCTCACCCCGCCCCGCCCCGACCTGCGCCGCTACAAGATCCCGCTGGGCGCCGTGGCGGTCTACGCGGCGAGCAACTTCCCGCTCGCCTTCTCCGCGCCCGGCGGGGACACCGCCAGCGCGCTCGCGGCCGGCTGCCCGGTCGTCGTCAAGGCGCATCCGGACCATCCGGCGACCTCCGAGCTGTGCGCCGGACTGCTGCGCCGGGCGGCCGTCGAGACCGGTCTGCCGGCGGACGCGGTGGGCCTGGTGCACGGCTTCCGGGCCGGTGTCGACCTGGTGCGCCATCCGCTGATCGCCGCCGCCGGCTTCACCGGCTCGGTGCGCGGCGGCCGCGCCCTGTACGACGCCGCCGCCGCCCGCCCGCACCCCATCCCGTTCCACGGCGAACTGGGCAGCCTCAACCCCGTCGTGGTCACCGAGGCCGCCGCCGCCGAGCGCGCCGAGCGGATCGGCGCCGGGCTGGCCGGCTCGATGACGCTGGGCACCGGGCAGTTCTGCGTCAAGCCGGGCCTCGTACTGGCCCCCGAGGGGGCGGCCGGCGACCGGCTGCTGGCCTCTCTGGCCGCGGCGGCCGAGGCGACCGAGGCGGGTGTGCTGCTCGACCACCGGATGCGCGACGCGTTCCTCGACGGCGTCCGCGGCCGCACCCAACTCCCCGGCGTCCAGGCACCGTTGGCCCCCGGCGACGGGGACGGCGAACACACCGTCAGCGCCGGCTTCCTCACCGTCGCGGCCGCCCGGCTCGCCGCCGGGGGCCCGCACGACCTGCTGCTGGAGGAGTGCTTCGGCCCGGTCACCGTCGTCGCCCGCTACGCCGACGACGCCGAGATCGGCGCCGTCCTCGCCCGGCTCCCCGGCAACCTCACCGCCACCCTCCAGCTCGGCGACGCGGAGAGCGCCGGCACCGACGCGGCGGGCCGCGGCGCCCGCCTGCTGGCCGAGGTCACCCCGCTCGCCGGCCGCGTCGTCGTCAACGGCTGGCCCACCGGCGTCGCGGTCGCCCCCGCCCAGCACCACGGCGGCCCGTACCCGGCCGCCACCTCCACCGCCACCTCCGTCGGCGCGACCGCCATCGAACGCTGGCTCCGCCCGGTCGCCTACCAGGACTCCCCGCCGGCGCTGCTCCCGCCGGAGCTGCGGGACGGCAACCCGCTGGGGCTGCCGCGCCGGATCGACGGCCGGGCAGAGGGTGCGTAGGGCCGCACCGGTGCACCCCGAGACCCACGACCCCGCCCTCCAGGTCCGCTCCGCCACCCCCGCCGACCTGGAGCCCATCGCCGCCCTGCACACCGCCGCCCGCGCCGCGTACCTGCGCGGCCGGGTGCCGGACGCGCCCTTCGACACCCCCGCCGAGCACGCCCGGTGGCGGGACGCCTGGGCCCGGGTGCTGCACCAGGAGGGGACCCCGTCGCTGTGCGCGATACGCCGCGGCACCGTCGTCGGCGCCGCCTCGTACCGCCGCCGCACCGACCCCCGCGGCACCGTCGCACTGCACCAGCTGCACGTCGACCCCGCCCACTGGGGCACCGGTGTGGGCCGCGCACTGCACGCCGCCTGCCTGGACGCCTGGCGCACCGCCGGATTCTCCCGGGCCGTCCTCGACGTGCTCTGGCACAACCACCGCGCCCGCGCCTTCTACGCCCGGCTCGGCTGGGGCCCCGACCCGGACCGCCGCCCGACCCCCGACGCCAGCCATCTCACCCTGACGCTCGCCCTGCCCGGCCGGGACGGCCGGCCGGCTCCCGCCGGGCCATGATCTGCAGCCGCTCGGCCGTCCGCCCGCTCAGCGTACGGACCGCCTCGCGCCGCTCCCGCACCACCGAGAACCCCGCCGACCGCACCAGCTCCCGCAGCCGCTCCGGCGGATGGTGCCGGAAGACCCCGCCCTCGCCGGTCGCGAACACCCCGAACGTCCCGTACCGCTCCGCGAAGCGCCCGTAGCGCTCCTGGTTGCGCGCGTCGGCCTGGAGCGGCACATCGCTCAGGTACAGCACGCCGCCGGGGCGCACCAGCCGCCCCAGTTCCCCGGCGATCGCCCGCTGCTCCGCGTCCTTGGGGACACAGGTCAGCACCGCGAACAACAGCGCCGCGTCGAAGCTCGCGTCCCCGAACGGCAGCGGCAGACCGGGCCGGTGCAGCAGCTCCAGCCCGGGGTGCTCGCGCCGCCCGCGCGCGATCAGCGCCGCGGACGGGTCGACCCCGCACACCGCCCCGTACCCCAGCCCGGCGAGCTCGGCGGTGAGCCGCCCGTAGCCGCAACCGTAGTCCAGCACCCGGGCGGCCGGCGGCACGAACTCCGCCAGCAGCGCCGGGTCGAGCGGGTGGGTGAAGGTCTTGGCGGCCCCGGTCGTCTCCCAGAACCGGTCCGGCCGCTGCGGCGATGGCGTGGTCATACCGGGACGGTACCCGCGGAATACTCCGCACTCCTCCGCTGTTGCACCAGGTCACACCCGCACGCCCGCTCCCACCGAGCACGACGAGGAAAGCCAGTCACTCCATGCGCGTCGAAATCTGGTCCGACATCGCCTGCCCCTGGTGCTACATCGGCAAGGCCCGCTTCGCGTCGGGGCTCGCCGCCTTCGCGCACCGCGACGACGTCGAGGTCGTCCACCGCTCCTTCGAACTGGACCCGAACGCCCCGGCGCCCACCGACATCCCGGTCCTCGACATGCTCGCGCAGAAGTACCGCGTCACCCGCACCGAGGCCGAGGCGATGGAGGCCCGGGTCGCCGAGGCGGCGGCCGGCGAGGGCCTGGACTACCGCTCCGACCGCATCCACGGCAACACCTTCGACCTGCACCGCCTCCTCCACCTGGCCAAGGACCACGGCGTCCAGGACGCCCTGCTGTCCGCCCTCTACGACGCCAACTTCGCCCAGGCCCGGCCGCTCGGCGACCCGGCCGAGCTGACCCGGATATCCGTGGCCGCCGGTCTTCCCGCCGGCGAGGTCGCCCGCGTGCTGGCCGACCCGGACGCCTACGCCGAGGCGGTGCGGGCCGACGAGCGCGCCGCCGCCGAGCTCGGCGCCACCGGCGTGCCCTTCTTCGTCATCGACCGCCGCTACGGTGTCTCCGGGGCCCAGCCCGCCGAGGTCTTCCGCCAGGCCCTGGAGCGCGCCCACGCCGACGGCGCCGTGCAGATCCTGCCGGCCGGCGACGCGGAGGTCTGCGGCGACGAGGGCTGCGCCGTCCCGGAGCGGTAGGGCCGCAACGGGCCGGTCCGGCGCGGCTCCCGGGAGATGGACGCCGCGCCGTACACCGAGCACAGTGGGGCCATGCTGCGATACGAGGCACTGGGCGGGGACGAATTCGCCCCCGAGACGGTCTACCTGAACTCGGCGTCCAGCGGGCTGCTGCCCGCGCGGAGCGCCGCCGCGCTGCGGGAGGCGCTGACGGAGTCGGCGTCGTACGGGACGATGGGGCGCGACTACTTCGCTCCGGCCACCGCCGCGCGGCGGGCGTTCGGGCGGCTGACGGGGGTGCCCGAGGAGCGGGTGGCCCTGGGCAGTTCGGTCGCGGTGCGGTCGGCGTTGGTGGCGGCCTCGCTGCCCGCGGGCGCCGAAGTGCTGGTCGCCGAGGGGGAGTTCAGCTCGCTGGTGAACCCACTGGCGGCGCACCCCGGCTGCACGGTCCGCGCGGTACCACTGGAGGCGCTCGCCGAGGAGGTTCGGCCCCGGACGGCACTGGTCGCGGTGAGCGCGGTACAGGCGCTGGACGGCCGGATCGCCGACCTGGCGGCCGTACGGGAGGCGGCCCGGGCGCACGGGGCGCGCACGTACGTCGACATCACGCAGTCCGCCGGGTGGCTGCCCCTGGACATCGCCGGCTTCGACTTCGTGGTGTGCGGGGCCTTCAAGTGGCTGCTGTGCCCGCGCGGTACGACGTTCCTGTACCTCGGCGGCGACGCGGCCGACTGGCCCCCGGCGGTGCACGCCGGGTGGGTGGCCGGCGAGGACGTCGGCGAGTCGAACTACGGGGTGATCGGCCGGCCGGCGGCGACCGCCCGGCGGTTCGACGAGCCGTACGCGTACTACTCGTACGTGGCCGCCGAGCACTCCCTCGGCCTGATGGCGGAGGTGGGGGTGGCCGCGGTGCACGCGCACAACACCGCGCTGGCCGACCGGTACCGCGCAGGGCTGGCCGAGGCCGGCTTCCCCTCGCGGCCGGCACCCGGCTCCGCGATCGTCTCCACCCCGGGGCTGGCCGGCGCCGAGCCGCGGCTGGCCGCGGCCGGGGTGCGGCTCGCGGTGCGCGGCGGGCTGCTGCGCGCCGCGTTCCACCTCTACAACTCGGCGCAGGACGTGGAGAAGGTGCTGGCGCTGCTGCGTGAGGCATGAGGCATGAGGCGGGCGGGCGGCGCGGGAACACGGCGCGGTCCCGGGCGCGGGGGTGAGGGTCAACGCCTCGTCCCGGTGGGCGAGTTGCCGTCCGCGCGCCGGGACGGCGCCCCCATTGAACACAGTTGATGGGCCGTCAGCTACCACCGCGTGCCCGGCGGACCGACCGGCGGGCACCGCCGACGCCCTGCCGGAACGCGCCGTGGCCGCCGCACGGTCGATGCCGTGCGGCGGCCAGGAGCCTCCGTGCCGTCCCCGGTGGGCGGTCGTGCGCTATCTCACCGGCGTGCCCCTACTTGACGGGAACGAACGGGGCCCGCGCCCCGATGTACTCCGGGCGCCGGACCGGCGCCGCGAACGGTTCCACGGCGGCGTTGTCCACGCTGTTGAAGACGATGAAGACGTTGCTGCGCGGGTACGGCGTGATGTTGTCGCCGGAGCCGTGCATGGCGTTGCAGTCGAACCACGTCGCCGAGCCGGCCCGGCCGGTGAACAGCCGGATGCCGTGCCGGTCCGCCATCTTCGTGAGCACCTCGTCCGACGGGATGCCCGCGTCCTGCATCTGGAGCGACCGCTTGTAGTTGTCCTTCGGCGTCTCGCCCTCGCAGCCCACGAAGTGCCGGTGCGAACCGGGCATGATCATCAGGCCGCCGTTGGTGTCGTAGTTCTCGGTCAGCGCGATCGAGACCGACACGGTGCGCATGTGCGCCAGACCGTCCTCGGCGTGCCAGGTCTCGAAGTCGGAGTGCCAGTAGAAGCCGGAGGCACCGAAGCCGGGCTTCACGTTGATCCGGGACTGGTGGACGTAGACGTCCGAACCGAGGATCTGGCGAGCCCGGCCGACCACCCGCGGGTCGGAGACCAGCCGGGCGAACACCTCGCTGATCCGGTGCACTTCGAACATGGACCGGACGCTCTGCGACGTCGGCTCGACGATGGAGCGCGGGTCGGCGCGCATCGCCGGGTCGAGCACCAGCCGGTCCAGCTCGGCGCGGTACACCGCGACTTCCTCCGCCGTGAGCAGCTCCCCGATGGCGAAAAAGCCGTCGCGTTCAAAGTCGCTCAGCTCGGACGGCGCGAACGGGCCGGCCGCTCCGGGCTGCGACCACACCACCGGGTCCTTCCGCGGGGTGATGACCTCTCTGGTCCCACGGGTCGGGTACAGGTCGGCGGTGCGCTCGGGTGCGGTGGTCATGGTGGTGCCTTCCTCTCCTCTCGTACGGAACGCGGTTCTCACGCGCGCAGTGCGTTGCCCTCCTCACCGCTGCCGGACGGGGCAGGGAGAGGGGCCGGTGGCCGGTCTCAGCCCGCCTTGGGCTCCGGGTCGGGTTCGGTGAGAAGGGGGTAGACCCCGTTCTCGTCGTGGTCCTCGCGGCCGGTGACCGGCGGGTTGAAGACGCACAGGCAGCGGAAGTCCTTCTTGATCCGCATGGTGTGCCTCTCGTGCCCGTCGAGCAGGTACATCACACCGGGCGTGATGGTGTGCTTCTCACCGGTCTCGTCGTTGGTCAGCTCGGCCTCGCCCTCGACGCACACGACGGCCTCGATGTGGTTCGCGTACCACATGGAGGTCTCGGTGCCGGCGTACAGGACGGTCTCGTGCAGCGAGAAGCCGACCCGCTCCTTGGCGAGCACGATGCGCTTGCTCTCCCAGGTGCCGGTTTTGCCCTTGACGTGGCGGTCGGTGCCTTCGATGTCCTGGAACGATCGGACGATCACGGTGAGTTGGTGCCTTTCTGTGGAACGGTCGGGAGCTCTCGGTGGATCAGGCGCAGTCGCGGACCGCGCGGGCGAGGATCCGCAGACCCTCGTCCAGCTCCTCGGGGGTGGTCGTCAGCGCGGGCAGCAGCTTGACGACCTCGCTCTCCGGGCCGGAGGTCTCGATGAGCAGACCCAGCTCGAAGGCGCGCTTGGCGATCTTGTTGGCGAGGCTCTTGTCGGCGCACTCCATGCCCCACACCAGCCCGCGACCGCGGTACTCGACGAAGGTGTCCGGGTGCGCCTCGACAATGGCCTTGAGGTGCGACTCGACGATCTCACCGCGGCCGAGGGTCTGCTTCTCCATCTGGCCGTCGGCCCAGTACGTGTCGAGCGCGGCGGCGGCGGTGACGAAGGCCGGGTTGTTGCCGCGGAAGGTGCCGTTGTGCTCGCCCGGCTCCCAGACGTCCAGCTCGGGCTTGAACAGCGTCAGCGCGAGCGGGAGCCCGTAGCCGCTGATGGACTTCGAGACGGTGACGATGTCCGGCACGATGCCCGCCTCCTCGAAGGAGAAGAAGGCACCCGTACGGCCGCAGCCCATCTGGATGTCGTCGACGATCAGCAGCATGTCCTGGCGCTCGCACAGGTTGGCGAGGGCGCGCAGCCACTCGGCGCGGGCCACGTTGATGCCGCCCTCGCCCTGCACGGTCTCCACGATCACGGCCGCGGGCTTGTTGAGGCCGGAGCCCTGGTCCTCCAGCAGCCGCTCGAACCAGAGGAAGTCGGGGACCTGGCCGTCGAGGTAGTGGTCGAACGGCATCGGGGTGCCGTGCACCAGCGGGATGCCGGCGCCGGCCCGCTTGAAGGCGTTGCCGGTGACCGCGAGGGAGCCCAGCGACATGCCGTGGAAGGCGTTGGTGAAGGACACGATCGACTCGCGGCCCTTGACCTTGCGGGCCAGTTTCAGCGCGGCCTCGACGGCGTTGGTGCCCGTCGGGCCCGGGAACATGACCTTGTACGGCAGGTCGCGCGGGCGCAGGACGATGTTCTGGAACGACTCCAGGAAGGCCCGTTTGGCCGTGGTGGACATGTCCAGGCCGTGGGTGACGCCGTCCCGCTCGATGTAGTCGATCAGGGCGCGTTTGAGGACCGGGTTGTTGTGCCCGTAGTTGAGCGACCCGGCACCGGCGAAGAAGTCGAGGTACGCATGGCCGTCCTCGTCGAACATGCGGCTGCCCTGGGCGCGGTCGAAGACGGTGGGCCAGCCACGGCAGTAGCTGCGCACCTCCGACTCCACGGTCTCGAAGACGCTCAGATCGGGCTGGGTGATGGTCACGGCAGGCTCCTGGGAGAAGAAAGCGGAGGGGAGAAGTCCGGGGGTGGATCGGGCGGGGCGGTGCGGCTCCCGTGTGGCTCACGGGTTCGGGCGGTGGTCCCGCACGGCCGCCGCGGCATGGTCGGTGCCGCGCGGCGCTGGGGCCGTCGTCAGCGCCCGGGGCGGGACGGTGGACGGAACGGGCCTATGAGGTGCAGGACCTCCGGCTCGTGGCCCTGCTCAGGGAACAGCCCCGCATCGAAGAGCACCTCGCGCCTGACCGGCACCGAGTGCCGCTCGGCGAAGGACGCGAACAGCCGGTTGGACGCGGCGTTGTCAGGCGAGATGGTCGTCTCGACGAGGGATACGCCCTGTTCGTCCATGACGCGGGTGGTCAGCCCGTCCAGGAGCGCGGCGGCCAGCCCCCGTCCGCGGTGCGCGTCGTCGACGGCGACCTGCCAGACGACGAGCGTGTCCGGGCGCTCGGGGCGGACGTAGCCGGTGACGAAGGCGGCCGGCTCGCCCTCCGCGTCGCGTGCGACGACGGAGGTGGCGGCGAAGTCGCGACACCACAGGAGGTAGCTGTAGGAGGAGTTGAGGTCCAGCGCCTTGGAGTCGCGGGCGATACGCCAGATCGCGGCTCCGTCCTCCACGCGTGGGGTGTCGAGCTTGAAGCCCTCCGGAATTTCCCTGATTTCGCTTCGGGCACCTGCATGGTCTGCTTGTGCGGCGGTCATGGAAATTAAATTTACCGAGGGAAAAAGGAAAATGCATCGCGGGCAGGGGTTACATGGGACTCCTCTTTGTGTTATCACGCGGGGGCGCGGGGGCGCGCGATGCACTGGCGAGATGTCTCGATTTGACCCGAAAGTTCGGGGCGAAACGGACACGCTGTGTAGTCGGTCACAGCTCCGTAACGGCGATGAGATGCGTCCGAATTACGGGACTTGACGCTAGCGGAATCTTGGCGTTTGAGGTGCGAAAAAGCGGGCAGAAGAATACGGGAAGCTGCGCTTCTGCGAAATGGGAATTCGCCGGTGGAAGGTGCCCCGAGCGGTTCACCGCAAGGTACGCCGGAAGTCTTGCCGGCGACATATGAGAAGCCCCGCGGGAAGGCGCGTGAGAAGCCGCGGGTGATTATGGGGCGGCCGGTCGAATACGACCCCCGGGTATGCGCCGGTCCGCCATGGCCCACAGGTCGGCCGCACGCATAAAGTGCCTGCATGACGTCCATGAGCGAAGGTGCGGTGCTGCACCTCAAGGGGAGGGTCCTCGTCGGGCCGGACGACGTCCGCGACGAGCTGTGGGTGGTCGACGGCCGGGTGACCTTCGAGCGGCCGGCGATGGCACGCGATGCCATGACCGTCGCGGGCTGGGTGCTACCGGGCCTGGTCGACGCGCACTGCCACGTCGGACTGGACGCGCACGGCCCGGTGGACGACGCCACCAGCGAGAAGCAGGCACTCACCGACCGTGACGCCGGCACCCTCCTGGTCCGGGACGCCGGGTCCCCCTCCGACACCCGCTGGATCGACGACCGTGCCGACCTGCCGCGGATCATCCGCGCCGGCCGCCACATCGCGCGCACCAGGCGCTACATCCGCAACTACGCGCACGAGATCGAGCCGGAGGACCTGGTCGCCTACGTCGCCCAGGAGGCCCGGCGCGGCGACGGCTGGGTCAAGCTCGTCGGCGACTGGATCGACCGCTCCACCGGGGACCTGTCGGCCTGCTGGCCCGCCGGCGCCGTCGAGGCCGCCATCGCCGAGGCGCACCGGCTCGGCGCCCGGGTCACCGCCCACTGCTTCGCCGAGGAGTCCCTCGCCCCGCTCGTCGAGGCCGGCATCGACTGCGTCGAGCACGCCACCGGCCTCACCGAGGACACCATCCCGCTCTTCGCCGAACGCGGTGTGGCGATCGTCCCGACCCTGGTCAACATCGCGACCTTCCCGCAGCTGGCGGCCGGCGGCGAGGCGAAGTTCCCGCGCTGGGCGGACCACATGCGCCGGCTGCACGCCCGCCGCTACGACACCGTGCGCGCGGCCCACGACGCCGGGGTGCCGGTCTACGCCGGTACCGACGCGGGCGGCTCGCTGTCGCACGGCCTGGTCGCCGACGAGGTCGCCGAACTCATGAAGGCCGGGCTGTCCGCCGTCGCCGCCCTCTCCGCGACGACCTGGGGCGCCCGCGAGTGGCTGGGCCGCCCGGGGCTCACCGAGGGCGCCCCGGCCGACCTCGTCGTCTACGAGGCCGACCCCCGGGCCGACGTCCGGGTGCTGGCGGCGCCGCGCCTGGTGGTCCTGCGGGGGCGGGCCATCGGCTGACGGGCGGTGCCCGCGTGCCGCCCGCGGCACCGGGCGGCCGTGGCGCCGCCCGTGCCGCGGCCCCCGGCCGCCGCCCGTCCTCCTCCGGCCTCCGTCCGATGCGCCGAGGCGCTCGAATAAGGGCGCGAAAACCACCCCTTGGGGTGAACTGCCTCTACATATCCTCCTGTTCACCCTCCGTACGTACACGATGTGCGGGTCGAGGTCGCCGGCCCGCGTGATGTCCCCCATTGGCACGGTCGGCGGCTCCATCTCTCTCGTGGGGGTTCCACACACGTGTTAACCAGTTCCGCCGGCTCCTCCGGCGTGTCGCGGCGGCTCGGCGCGGCCCTGGTCGCCACCGCGCTGACGGCCGGTCCCGCCGTCGCCCTCGGCGCCGCACCCGCCGCGTACGCCGCCGGCAACGACGGCCGTGGCAACGGCACTTCGGGTGCGGCCGTGCTGCGCACCGGCCTGGACGTCGGGCTGCTCGACAAGTCGCTCCGCGTCCCGCTGCGAGCCACCCTGAACGACGTGCACGCACCGGCCTCGGCCGGCAGGACCGCGCTCACCGTCACCCTGGACGGGATCGACCAGGGCCGGCCGTTCAGCGTGCTGCGGGCCGATGTCGCCACCGCGCGGGCCACCGCCGACGCCGAGGGCGCGAAAGGCTACGCCAACCTCGTGCACGCCGCGGTGCACCTGCCCGGCCTCCCCGCGCTGCCGCTGATCGAGGTCCAGCAGGTGACCTCCACGGCGGAGTGCCGGGCCGGGCAGCACCCGCGGGCCACCTCGCAGGTGCTGGGCAGCGTCCAGGTGCTGGGCAAGCGGGTCACGCTCGGCGCCAGCGGGACGACGGCGGTCACCGTGCCGGGGGTGGGCGACGTACGGCTCGATCTGTCGCACAAGGCCGTGACGTCGACGAGCGCCGCGGCGACCGCGCTCCAACTCCGGGTCTCGGTCGACCCGTTGAAGCTCAACGTGGCCGAGGTGCACGGCCAGGTGACGCTGGCGCAGGCCACCTGCACCACCCCGCACGGTGCGGCGCCCGGCGCGCCGGAGAAGCCCGGGGAACCCCAGGGCGGCGCCGGCGGCACCCGCCCGGCCACGCAGAACCTCGCCGAGACCGGCGGCAGTTCGGCCACCCCGTATGTCGCCGGGGGCGCGGCCCTGCTGGTCGCCGCCGGCGCCGGATCGCTGATCCACGCCCGTCGCCGCCGCGCCGCCGCACCGGGCGGGCGCGGCTGACAGGACCCGTACGCCGTGCCGGTGCTGTGGGGGCTCCGGTGCGGGGTACGGCTCGGAGGCGCGCCGGGTGGGCCCGCGCGGCGCGCCTCCCCTCGCCGGGGCCCTGGCCGGAGCGTGGTCCGGCCGGGGCCCCGGGGAGACCCTCCAGGCCCTGGGGCCCTTCCGATGGGCCGCGGTCGGACAGGCCCTAACCCGGGGGCCGTTCGGCGAGCACGTCCGCCAGCGCGGCCACCAGACGGTCCGTGGTGGCTCGGTCCCGTACGGCGAGCCGCAGCCAGTCGGGGCCCAGGCCGGGGAAGGTGTCACCGCGGCGCACCGCGAAACCGCGCGCCCGGAGTGCGGCGCGTACCGCCGCGGCACCGGGCAGCCGGACCAGGACGAACGGGCCGGCGGCCGGGCCGACCGCCCGCAGCGCGGCGAACTCGCCCAGCCGGGCCAGCAGATGGGCCCGGTCCCCGGCGATCTCCTCGGCCGCGGTGGCGGCCTCGGCGAGCGCCGCCGGCTCGCAGCACGCCTCGGCGGCGGCCAGCGCCGGCGTGGAGACCGGCCACAGCGGCTGGGCCCGCTCCAGGGCCGCGAGGGTGTCCTCGGCGGCCAGCACGTAGCCGATGCGCAGACCGGCCAGCCCCCAGGTCTTGGTGAGGCTGCGCAGCACGATCAGCCCCGGCAGCCCGCCCACCCGCCCGGCCAGCGACTCCCGTTCACCGGCCACCGCGTCCATGAACGCCTCGTCCACGACCAGGGTGCGGCCGGGCCGGGCCAGCCGCTCCAGCACGGCGGCGGGGTGCAGCACGGACGTGGGGTTGGTGGGGTTGCCGACGACGACCAGATCGGCGTCGGCGGGCACCGCGGCCGGGTCCAGCCGGAAGCCGTCCGCCTCGGTGAGCAGCACCCGCCCGACGTCGTGCCCGGCGTCCCGCAGCGCCGCCTCGGGCTCGGTGAACTGCGGGTGCACCACGACCGGCCGGCGGGCCCGTACGGCGCGCGCGATCAGTACGAACGCCTCCGCCGCACCCGCCGTCAGCAGCACCCGCCCCACCGGGAGCCGGTGCCGGGCCGCGACCGCCCGGCGGGCCGCCCGGCCGTCCGGATACGCGGCGAGGCCGTCCAGCGACGCGGCGATCCGGGCCTTGAGCCAGGCCGGGGGAGTGCCGGTGCGGACATTGACGGCGAGGTCGGTCAGCCCGGTCAGCGGGCCGTCGGCGCCGCGCACCTCGGCGTCGCCGTGGTGCCGCAGATCCGGTTCGGGGTGCCGCGGGGCCGGCTCGGGCGGCGCGGTGACCGCCGGATACGGCGCGGGCCGGGTCACGCCTGGCCCCCGGCGCCCGCGACCGCCGGCGGCACCGCGCCGAACGGCGGCCGGGCGTCCCCCGCCGCCGTCCGGCCGCCGCCCCGCGCCTCGTCCGCCACCGTCGCGCGGTAGCGCTCCATGACCACCTCGGCCAGCTCCGGCGCCGGGCCGATCACCTCCGCGTCGATCACCTCGGCCCACGGATTGGCCGCCGCCCAGCCCTCGGTCTGCATCCGCAGCCGCTCCAGGAGGTCACCGGCGAAGAAGAAGTACGGCAGGACCACGATGCGCATCGGGCCGGTGGCGCCGGGCGGCGCGGCGGCCAGTACGCAGCACCGGTCGAGGCCGGCCGGCACGTCCGGCGCGGTGAGCGTGAGGAACGCGGTCTCCACGCCCGCGAAGCCGCGCCCCTCCCACAACAGCCGGGCGGCCCGCACCACTTCGGCGTTGGCGTACGGGTCGGCCGCGCCCCGCCCCACCAGCAGCACCGTCGTCCGAGCCCGGTCCTGCGGCCGCCGCGCGGAGCCGCCCAGTGCCTCGTCCAGCCGCCGCTCCAGTACGCCGAGGAGCTTGGGGTGCGGCCCCGGCTCGGCGGCGCAGTCGTAACCGACCCCGGGGTGCGCCGCGGTCGCCGCCGCCAGCGCGTCGGGCAGGCTCTCCCGCAGGGGACCCGTGGGGGTCGGCAGCAGCGGGACGGCGACGATCCGCGTGGCGCCCCGCCCGACGAGTTCGCCGACCGCTGCGGACACCGGCCGTGGCGATCCCCCGGCGCCGAAGAACCCTCCGGCGACGGGCACTTCGGGGTGGCGCTCGGCGAGCGTGTGCACCAGCGCCTCCAGGGCGTCGGTGGCGCCTTCGTGACGCGTGCCGTGACCGGCGATGAGCAGTGCGGGAGGGGTGGTCACAACGTCTCCTTGCTACCGGGGGTTTCACCGGCGGGCGTGCTGCCGTCGACATCCGCCGTCCGCCGGTCCGCGCCGGGGCGGGGCGGACCGGCGGAGGGCAAGACGATATCCGCACCGGCCGGTCGGGCGGCGGTCGCTCCCTCCGTACCGGAGGTAATGGCCGAACTGCCCCAAGTGTCCGCGCCGGTGGGCGCGGCGAGGGCGCAGGTGGCCATCGGCGGCCGGCCGTCCGGCGCGGAGGCGCGCTTCCCCGCGATCAGCCGGGCGCCCGGTCCGGCGGCCAGCAGGGCGGCGGCCTCGGCGACGCTCGGGGTGCCGGCCGCGGCCCGCACGGCGGCGGACGGTGCCGGTACCGGCACCACCGCCAGCGCCGCCGCCGGATACGACCACACCGGCACCCCCAGCCGCCGGGCCGCGCCCAGCAGTCCGGGCTCTGCCGCCTTGGCCGCGACCGTGGCCAGCGCGGCGAGCGCGGCCGGCGGCCGGCCCGCCGCCGCGAGCACGGCGCCGATCAGCTCCAGCACCTCCGCCTCCGGGACGCCGCGGCGGGCGCCGACCCCGGCGATCAGCACGGGCGCGGGCCGCCCGGCGCCGGAGCCGGAGTCCGCCGCGCGGTGGCCGTCGTCCGGCACCGGGCCGCTCAACGGCCGAAACCGCCGGCAGGGCCGGGCGCGTTCACCGGCCGCCGCCCGCGAGGGCCGCCGGCCCGCGCCGCGCCGCGCAGTCCACCAGCCGTACCGCCAGCGACGGTTCGGCGGCCCAGTGGACGTGCAGGTACGAGGCGTGCACCCCGCCCGTCACATAGCCCTCCACGGCGCGCGCCGGGTGCGTCACGCCCCACGCCGGGGACGGGCCGGCGCCCGGCTCCAGCGCCGTGCGGTGGAACTCGTGGCCCCGCACCCGGGTCCCGGCCACCGCCAGCGCGTTGTCCTGGAGGGCCACCGCCTCGCGGTAGCCGAGGGTCAGCCGCTCCGTCATCCGGGCATCGGCGGGCAGCACCCCGCACATCGGCTTCCCGTCGAGCGACCGGGCGAGATACAGCAGCCCGGCGCACTCGGCGGTCACCGGCGCCCCGGAGGCGGCCAGCTCCGCCACCGCCGTCCGCAGCGGCGCGTTCGCCGACAGGTCCGGCGCGTACACCTCGGGGAAGCCGCCGCCGATCACCAACCCCCGCGTGCCGGGCGGCAGTCGCTCGTCGTGGAGCGGGTCGAAGGGGACGACGTTGGCGCCCGCCGCGGTCAGCAGCTCGGCATGCTCGGCGTACGAGAAGGTGAACGCGGCACCGCCCGCGACCGCGATCAGCGGCCGGCCGGCGGACGCCGCCCCGGCGGGCCGCCCGGCCGGCGGCGTCGCGATCGGCGCCGCCGCGACCGCGCCGATCTCGGCTGCCGGGTCCCACGCCCCAGCCGGCAGCTCCGGCACGTTTCGCGCGAGCGCCAGCAGCGCGGTGAGGTCGCAGCCCTCGCGTACCCGCGCGGCCAGTTCCGCGACCGACTCCACCGCCTCGGCGCGCCGTTCGGCGACCGGCACCAGGCCCAGGTGCCGGGACGGCGTACGGGCCTGCCCGGTGCGGCGCAGCACACCGAGCACCGGCACCCCGGAGGAGCCCATGGCGTCCCGCAGCAGCTCCTCGTGGCGGTCCGAGCCGACCTTGTTGAGGATCACCCCGGCCAGCCGCACCTCCGGGTCCCACGACGCGAAGCCGTGCACCAGCGCGGCCACCGACCGGGACTGCGACGACGCGTCCACCACCAGCACCACGGGCGCCCGCAGCACCTTCGCGACCTGCGCCGTCGACGCCAGCTCGCCCATCCCGGACGCCCCGTCGAACAGCCCCATCACGCCCTCGACGAGCGCCAGGTCCGCGCCCGCCGCACCGTGCAGGAACAGCGGCGCGATCCGCTCCGGGCCGCACAGGTAGGCGTCCAGGTTGCGGCCGGGGCGGCCGGTGGCCAGCGCGTGGTAGCCGGGGTCGATGTAGTCCGGCCCCACCTTGTGCGGCGAGACCGTGAGCCCCGCCTCGGCGAAGGCCGCCATCAGCCCGGTGGCCACCGTCGTCTTCCCGGCGCCCGAGGACGGCGCGGCGATCACCAGCCGGGGGACGGCGGTGCCGCTCATGACGCGCTCACCATTCGATGCCCCGCTGGCCCTTCTGCCCCGCGTCCATCGGGTGCTTGACCTTCGTCATGTCCGTCACGAGATCGGCGAAGTCCAGCAGCGGCTCGGGGGCGGCCCGCCCGGTGATGACGACATGCTGCGTACCGGGCCGGTCGCGCAGCACCGACACCACCTCCTCGGTGTCGATCCACCCCCACTTCAGCGGATACGCGAACTCGTCCAGCACCAGCAGCTTGTAGGTCTCCGCGGCCAGATCCCGCTTGACCTGCTCCCAGCCCTCGCGCGCCGCCTCCTCGCTGGAAGAGATGTCGCGCTGGACCCAGGACCAGCCCTCGCCCATCTTGTGCCAGGCGACGGTGCCGCCCTCCCCGGAGTCGCCGAGCACCTTCAGCGCCCGCTCCTCGCCGACCTTCCACTTCGCCGACTTCACGAACTGGAACACCCCGACCGGCCAGCCCTGGTTCCAGGCCCGCAGCGCCAGCCCGAAAGCGGCGGTGGACTTGCCCTTGCCCTGGCCCGTGTGGACCAGGACCAGCGGGCGGTTGCGGCGCTGGCGGGTGGTGAGCCCGTCGTCCGGTACGACGGACGGCTGTCCCTGCGGCATTACGCGGCCTTCCTGTTGACGTGATCCCGGCCCCGGCCGGCATCGCCGCCGGCGCGAACGGGCCTGCCCTGTACGGTCCGTACGAGCGCGGAGACGCTGTCCGCGCGCAGTTCGTCGAGAGTGATCGCGGGGCCGCCCAGGTCCCGCGCCAGTCCGGCGGCCAGCCCCAGCCGGACCGGTCCCGCCTCGCAGTCCACGACCACCGACGCGGTGCCCTCGGCGGCCAGCAGCCGCGCCGCGCGGCCGGCGCGGACCAGCGGCTCCGCCCCGCCGGTGGCCCGGCCGTCGGTCACCACCACGAGCAGCGGGCGGCGCGACGCGTCCCGCATCCGCTCCACCCGCAGCACCTCGTGGGCCTTCAACAGTCCCTCCGACAGCGGCGTACGGCCGCCCGTCGGCAGCTGCTCCAGGCGTGCCGCGCCCGCCTCGACGGACGACGTCGGCGGCAGCGCCAGCTCCGCCCCGGAGCCCCGGAAGGTGACCAGCCCGACCTTGTCCCGCCGCTGGTAGGCGTCCAGCAGCAGCGACAGCACCGCCCCCTTGACCGCGCTCATCCGCTTCCGCGCCGCCATCGACCCGGACGCGTCCACGACGAACAGCACCAGGTTGCCCTCGCGCCCCTCGCGCACCGCCTCGCGCAGATCGTCCCGGCGCACCACCAGCCCCGGCCCGCGGCGCCCGCGCGCCCGCTGGTGCGGCGCCGCGGCCTGCACCGTGGCCGCCAGGTGCAGCTTGCCCAGGGCCCCTTGGGGCCGCCGCGAGCCGGTCGTCCGGCCGTGCGCGGTACGCGCCCGCGACCGGCGGCCGTCCGCGCCCTCGCCCAGCCCCGGCACATCCAGCCGCCGGGTCCGGAACGGCTCGGCGGCGCCCACCGCCGCCTGCTCCCGGCCCGGCCCGGACGCGGCCGGCTCGGCCTCCGCCGCCCGCTCCGGGCCCTCGGGCCGGGCCGGCGGCTCCGCCTCCTGCTGGCGCGGCAGGTCGGGACCCGGCGACTCCTGCGGTCCGCCGTCCTGAGGGGGCAGCCCGCCGGGGCCGCCACCAGGGCCGCCGTCCGGACCGTCCGGCTCCGGATCGTCGCCGCCGTCCCCGTCCGGCTGCTCCCCGGCCGTCTCCTCCAGCACCTCGTCGAGCTTGTCCTCGTCAAGTCCCGGCGCGTCGAAGGGGTTCCGCCGCCGCCGGTGCGGCAGCGCCAGCAGCGCGGCCTGCCGTACGTCCTCGGACCGCACCTCGGTGCGCCCCGCCCACGCCGCGAGCGCACTCGCCGTGCGGGCCATCACGATGTCCGCCCGCATCCCGTCCACCTCGAACGCGGCACAGGTCGCGGCGATCTGCCGCAGCGCGGCGTCGCCCAGCTCCACCGACGGCAGCACCTCCCGGGCCCGCGCGATGCGCCGGCGCAGCTCCCGCTCCTCGTCCGCCCAGCGCGCCGCGAAGCCCGCCGGATCGGCGTCGTACGCCAGCCGGCGCCGGACGACCGCCACCCGCTGCTCCGGCTCGCGGGACGCCGCGACCTCCACGGTCAGCCCGAACCGGTCCAGCAACTGCGGCCGCAGCTCGCCCTCTTCGGGGTTCATGGTGCCGACGAGCAGGAACCGGGCGGCATGCCGCACCGAGACGCCCTCGCGCTCCACGTACGAGGCGCCCATCGCGGCGGCGTCCAGCAGGAGGTCGACCAGGTGGTCGTGGAGCAGATTGACCTCGTCGACGTACAGCACGCCCCGGTGCGCGTCCGCCAGCAGCCCCGGCTCGAACGCCTTCACGCCCTCCGACAGGGCCCGTTCGATGTCCAGCGCGCCCACCAGCCGGTCCTCGGAGGCACCGACCGGCAGCTCGACCATCCGCGTCGGGCGGTCCTCACCGGCGGCGTCCGACCCGTGCGGGCCGTCGGGGCACCCGGGGTCCGGGGCGGCGGGCGCGCAGGCGAAGCGGCAGCCGCCGACCACGTCCACGGCCGGCATCAGCTCCGCCAGACCGCGCACCATCGTCGACTTCGCGGTGCCCTTCTCGCCGCGCACCAGCACTCCGCCGATGGCCGGCGAGATGGCGTTCAGCAGCAGGCCCAGCCGCATGTCGTCCATGCCGACGACGGCGGTGAACGGGTACTGCCGGGTGGTGTGCTGCGTGTTGTGCGTCGTTGTCATGCCGTGTCGTCCTCCACGTCGCCGGCCGCCTCCGGTCCTGTCCACTGCGTGCCCCTCACGGCGCCCCCGGCGGGACGAACGGCAGCCCGTCCGGCACCCCGTCCTCGATCAGCCGCAGCAGCGCCGCCGTGTCCGCGTGCTCCTCGATCAGATCCCCCAGCCGGTCCAGCTGCTCCTCGCGCAGCGCGCCGAAGCGGGTGTCCGGGGCCGGTACGAACCGGCGGCCCGCCACCCGCGCCACCTCCCGCAGGAACGCCCGCCGAAAGCCGTCGCTCTCCAGCGAGCCGTGCCAGTGCGTGCCCCACACGGAGCCCACCCGGCAGCCGTCCAGGAAGGCTTCCCCACCGCCGACCTCGGCCACACCGTGATGGATCTCGTAGCCCTCGACGCGCTCCCCGAGCGCCTCGCCGACCGGCCGCGCCAGGCACTTCTCCCGGGCGAACCGGACGCGTACGGGCAGCAGCCCCAGCCCGTCCACCTTCCCCGCCCGCGACTCGACCTCGTCGTCGATGTGCTCGCCGAGCACCTGGAAGCCGCCGCAGACACCGAGCACCGGGCGCCCCTCGGCGGCCCGCCGGGCGAGCGCGTCCGCCAGTCCCCGCTCGCGCAGCCAGGCCAGCGCCCGCACCGTCCCGCGGGTGCCCGGCACCACCACGAGGTCGGCGTCGGCGAGTTCCTCGGCGCGGTCCACGAACCGCACCACCACGCCCGGCTCCGCCGCCAGCGCGTCCACGTCGGTGAAGTTGGACATCAGCGGTACCGCGCACACCGCGACCCGCAGCACGTCCGCGCCGACCGGCGGCGCCACGACGGACTCGCGGACCGCGCCACGAAGCGACATGCGGAGCCCGTCCTCCTCGTCGATTCCCAGCCCGTGCGCGTACGGCAGCACGCCGAACGTCCGCCGGCCGGTGAGCCCGCGCAGCATCTCCAGGCCCGGCTCCAACAGGGACACGTCCCCGCGGAACTTGTTGACCAGATAGCCCGCGACCAGTTCCTGGTCCGCCGCGGACAGCAGCGCCGTGGTCCCGAAGAACGACGCGAAGACGCCGCCGCGGTCGATGTCGCCGACCACCACGACCGGGATCCGCGCCGCCCGGGCGATGCCCATGTTGACGATGTCGGTCCGCCGCAGATTGATCTCCGCGGGGCTGCCGGCGCCCTCGCAGATCACCGCGTCGTACGTCCGCCGCAGCTCCGCCAGGCAGTCGGTCACCGTCCCCAGCAGCTGCTCCCGCCCGCTCCCGTACGCCGTCTCGCCGGGGGATGCCGCGGCCGG
>NZ_JBNHIN010000001.1:0-64187 GCF_050054615.1 Streptomyces sp. YGL11-2 | reverse complement strand
CCCCCCCCCCCCCCCCCCCCCCCCGCCGCGGGCCCGGCCGTGCCGAAGTACCCGCGCGCGCTCAACTCGCCCACCGGCCTGCCCAGCAGCACCACCTGGCTGCTGCGGTCGCCGCCCGGCTTGAGCAGCACTGGGTTCATCAGCGCCGTCGGCTCCACCCGTGCCGCCGCCGCCTGCATCGCCTGCGCCCGGCCGATCTCCGCGCCCTCGCGGGTCACGAACGAGTTCAGCGACATGTTCTGCGCCTTGAAGGGCGCCACCTTGACGCCCCGGCGCGCCAGCCAGCGGCAGATGCCCGCCGTGACCACGCTCTTGCCCGCGTCCGACGTCGTACCGGCTACCAGCAGCCCGCCACCGACGCCCCCACCGGGCCCCATGCTCCGCCCGCTCAACGGGTCCTCCTCATGTCCGCACGCCCCGGCGGTACGTCGCCGCGAGCCGCCCCGCGACCGTCACGCCCAGCGCCAGCAGGCCCACCCGCCGCGACAGCCGCACCGCCCGCTCGATGTCGGGCACCGCGGCCGGCCGCCCCCCGCCGTTGAGCACCGGGCGGTGCTCCACCCGCCCGCCGTACGCCAGCGTGCCGCCCAGCCGGACGCCCAGCGCGCCCGCGAACGACGCCTCCACGGGGCCCGCGTTGGGGCTCGGGTGCGCCCCGCCGTCGGCCCGCCAGGCCCGCAGCGCACCGCGCCGGTCGGGGCCCGCGAGCACCGTCAGCGCGGCGGTCAGCCGGGAGCCCGGCCAGCCGGCCACGTCGTCCAGCCGGGCCGCGGCCCAGCCGAAGCGCCGGTAGCGCGGGGACGTGTGACCCACCATCGCGTCCAGCGTGTTCACCGCCCGGAACGCCACCAGACCGGGCACCCCGCCCAGCGCGCCCCAGACCAGGGCGCCCACCACCGCGTCCGAGGTGTTCTCGGCGACCGACTCCACCACCGCGCGGGCCATCTGCGGCCCGTCCAGCGCCTGCGGGTCGCGCCCGCACAGATGCGGCAGCCGCTCCCGCGCCACGTCCAGGTCGCCGGCCGCCAGCGCCCCGCCCACGGCCCGCGCCTCCCGCCCCAGCGACGTGCCGCCCAGGACGGCCCAGACCGCCGCCGCGGTCAGCGCCACCCGGGCGCCGCGGCGGTCCCGTACGGCGCGCTCCAGCAGTGCCGCGCCGACGGCCGCACCGCCCGCGCACAGCACGGTGTGCGCCGCCCCGTACCCGCGGTGGTCGCGCCACAGCCGGCGCTCGACGGCGCCCGCGGCCCGGCCGAACGCGGCCACCGGATGGCCCCGCCGGGGATCCGCCGCGATCAGGTCGCCGAGAAAGCCGAGGGCCGCGCCGCACGCGTACCCCGCGTGTTCGCCGCGCATCGGATCAGACCGCCGTCACGCCTCGAAGGGGCCCCGCGCAGGCGGGGAGCGAACGTCTCGTACGGCGGCATCGCGAACGGCAGCCCGGCATGGCGGTATGTCCTCACTCAGGGTCCGCGCCCTGGCTCGACGTGACGGCGACAAGAGTCTCCTGGCTCCCCGGATCGGCGCCTCCCCCGGCCTTCCAGCCCGCGAGCGGCACCCGTGGGTGACCCGAGCCGTGACCTTCTGTGGAGGAGCGCTCCCCGGTGACAGTGGCGGGACCGCGCCGGATTCTCACCGGACTTCCTCAGCTGTCGCCGATTGGCCCGGGCAGTCCACCACGCCCCGCGAAGGCCCGTCAACTCACCTTTGACCAGCGACGCGGCCCCGCCGCGGGCCCTGTGTCACAGACCACAGGGTGGTGCCGGTGTCACGCACGGTTGCCCACGGGGCTGATCCCGCGTCACTATCTGAGGCACGGCGGGCGATGGGGCCTGCCGGAAGGGGGCCGGGGGATGCCGGAGAGCGCCGCACGGGACGAGGTCCGGGAAGCGACCGGAGACGAGATCCGCATCAGGATCACGGGCACCAACAATCCGCACCAGGACATCGAGGACCTGAAAGCGTGGCTGGAGCGCGAGCCCTGGCTGGCGCGGCGGCGGCACGACTGGGACCGGCGGCCCCGCCCCGCGGACGAACGCGCCGCGCAGGCCCCCGGTGACGCACCCGACCTCCACGACATGGCGATCGGCGTCGACGACCTGGTCCTGGTGGTGGTCGGCGCGGTGGTCACCGAGGTCACCAAGTCGCTGGGCATCGCGTTACGGGAGTGGCTGCGGCGGCGCAAGGAGGCGCGCGAGGAGGGCGAGCAGCCCCGGGTGTCCGTCGGCACCGGCGCCGCCCTCCGCCAGATCGACGGCGCGGACCCCGAACGGCCCGTCGGGCCGGGCCCGGCACGGTCCGACCCCCACAGCGCGGCGGACGGGGGCGGCAGCACCGGCGAGGACTGACCCGGATGTCCGAGTACGACGCGCGGGGCAAGACCAACCGGGCGCTGCTGATCTGCGTCCACGACTACGAGACGCACCCCGCCCTGCCCGCCGTGGAGGCCAACGCCGCCGAGCTCAGGCGCGCGTTGACCGGCCCCGGCACCGACCTGTTCACCGCGGACGAGGTCGTCGTCTGCCGGCCCCGGGAGCCCGAGGAGCTGAGCCGGGCGCTGAAGGCCGTCGCCGACGAGGCGCGCGGCCTGCTGCTGGTGCACTTCTCCGGCCACGGCTGGGTCGGCAGCGACGGCGGCGACCTCCGGCTCCTGGTCGGCGCCTCGGACCACCGGCACCGCCACACCACGGTCTCCTGGCAGGACGCAGTCCTGTCCTGCCTCGACAGCGCGCGGGCCGACCGCATCGTGGTCATCCTGGAATGCTGCTACTCCGGCAACGCCGACGGCGCCTTCCACGCCCTGCGCAAGCCCATGTCGCTGCTGATGGCCGCGCAGCCCAACCGCCGGATCTTCAGCGGCGACGAACCCGCCGGCGGCACCCCCTTCACCCGCGCCGTGGTGCGGATCCTCGAAGAGGGCATCCCCGGCCGGCGGTTCGTCACCTTCGAGGACCTGGCCGGGGCGCTGCGCGACCGGCTCGCCGACGAGCGGACCCCGATGGGCGAGGTCTGGGAGCCGCGCGCCGCCAAGCAGAACACCCTCGACGACGTCATCCTCTCCTTCGCCACCCCCGAGGACCGGCCGCCGACCCCGCCGCGAATCCGCCGGCGCCGCTGGCTCAACCAGCACGTCGTCCGGCCCGTGCGCCGCCGCCTCCGGCTCCTCGTCGCGCTGTGCACCGCCCTCGTGCTGGCTGCCGCCGGGCTGGTCGCCTACCGGGTGCTGAGCCCGCTCCCGGACTGCCCGCCCGCCCTGGAGCTGCGGCTGCTCACCGCGCCCGAGGACGAACCGGCGCTCCGCCAGGCCGCGTTCGCCTACGAGATGTCCGACGCCAACACCCGCCCGCTGGCCGGCGAGGGCGACCTGCCCGACGGCTGCCGCCGGGCCCAGATCACCGTCTACTCCGCCGCCAAGGACCAGATCGACCAGGGCTTCGCCGCCGCCGACCGCTGGCAGGGCGAGGCCCGCGGCGGCACCGGCCAGGGGAACGACGCGGCCAAGGGAGCCGACCCCCTCTACCGGCCCGGACCCCAGCCCGACCTCTGGATCCCCGAATCCACCGCCGACTACGAAGAGGCCCGCCGCGGCATGCCGCCCCAGGGCTCCCCGGCCACCCTCCACGACACCGGCCCGGTCGCCTACAGCCCCCTGGTCGTCGGCATCCCCGCCGGCAGACGCCCGGCCGACGTCGAACAGGTCGCCCCCTGGCAGGACTTGCTCACCGGCACCGACAGCCGGCACGGCGACCTCAGGCTGCTGCGCCCCAGCCCCGTGCTCTCCGGCACCGGCCTGCTGCACACCCTCGGCCTCTACCTCGCCGGCGACGGCTCGCGCATCGACCCGTCCAGCGCCCCCGACCCCGCCCTCGCCCGGGACGCCGAGAGCCGGCTGACCGCGCCGGGCAGCCAGTACGCCGGCAGCACCGAACTGCTCTGCTCGCTGCGCCCGGACGCCGGCCCCGACCGGCCCGGCGGCGGCCGGGGCGCCGGCTCGGCGCCACTGGTCTCCGAGAAGTCCCTCGCCGACTACAACCTCGGCCACGCCACCGGCAGTTGCCCGGCCCTCGCCCGGCCGCCGGCCCCCGGCGACCGGTACGCCGCGTACTACCCCAAGAACGTCCCGGCCCTCGACCACCCGCTGATCCGGGTCGACTGGAGCGGCGCCGCCGACGCCCCCACCCGGCAGGCCGCCGTCGCCCGCTTCGCCGACTGGCTGCGTGCTCCGGACGGCGGCCGGCCCGTCCTCTCCCGCCAGGGCTACCGCGGGGTCCCCGGGAAGGACGGCACGACGCCCCGCCCCGCTCCCGGCTCCCCGCTCCTCGACACCGCCGCCGACATCGACCTCGCCGCCCCCGTCACCCCCTATACGGCCGGACCCGACCAGGTCGGCCGGGTACTGGCCGGCTACGACCGGGCGCAGCGCGCCAGCCGCCTGCTGATCCTCATGGACACCTCCACCTCGATGGCCGACGGCGGCAAGCTCCCGGTCGCCACCGCGGCGGCCGGCCGGGTCCTGGAGATGGTCGGCGCCCGCCACACCTACGGCCTGTGGACCTTCCCGGACCGCACACACCCCGGCAGCCCCTACGCCGTACGCCGGATCGTCCCGCTCGGCAGCGCCGACCCGGCCCCCGGCAAGGCCGCCCTCGACCGGATCGCCAAGGGCGAACTGGTCGACCACGGCGCCCCGATGGAGGAGGCGCTGACCACCGCGGTGGCGGAGCTGAAGAAGGCGGACGGCGGCAACAGCGGCAACAGTGCCATCGTGTTGCTCCTCGACGAGGACGACGGGGTGGCGGGGCGCGCCCCCGGCGTGGAGCAGAAGCTGACCGAACTCCTCAAGAACGGGCCCCCGGTGCCGGTCCTGACGGTGGCGATGGGCCGCTCCGGCTGCGACACCTTCGCCCTGCAGGGGCTGGCCCGCGCCTCCAACGGCCAGTGTGTGACCGGCGGTCCGGACGCACCGGATCTGCTGGCCGGACTGGTCGCCTCGATCGGCTCCGCGGGCACGGGGGACCGGTGACGGCCCGTGCGGCGCTGCCCGCCGCCCTCCTCGCCCTGCTGGTGACCGCCGCGGCCGGCGGCTGCACGTCCGGAGCGCCGCCGCACCCCGAGGAGGGCGCCATCGTGCTGGCCACCGGCAGCGACCTGAGCAGCTCCGGGGTCCGCCAGGACCTCATCCACGCCTGGGAGCGGCGCACCGGCCGCACGGTGCGGATCGTGAAGCTCCCGGACACCGCGGACGGCCAGCGCAGCCAGCTGCTGGCCGCCGGACAGTCCGGCAACAGCGGCTACGACGTGCTGAACATCGATGTGGCCTGGACCGCCGAGTTCGCCGCGGCGGGCGTCATCCGCCCCTGGGGCCCGAGCCTGGACGGCGACTTCCTCCCCAGCGTCGTCAAGACCACCCGGTACGACGGCAGGGTCTGGGCCGTCCCCTTCAACACCGACGCCGGGCTCCTCTACTACCGCAAGGACATCCTGCACGACTACGGATACGACCAGCCCCCCGGCAACTGGGGCGAGTTGAAGAACATCGCCGTCCAGGTGGCGGGCGCCTACAACCGCAAGGCCAGGGCCGCCAGGACCGCCGCCGGCGGGACGCAGCCCCCGGCCGCCCCCACCCTCTACGGCCTGGTCGCCCAACTGCGCCCCTATGAAGGGCTGACGGTCAACACCCTGGAGTCCGCCTGGGCCAACGGCGGCGACCCGGAGGCGACCAGCTTCACCAAGGGCGAGCAGGTCGGCTCGCTCCAGCTCGGGGTCACCGCGCTCAAGGACCAGCTCGACTCGATCATGCCGCACGAGGCCACCGCGATGGACGAGACCGAGAGCCGCCGCTGGTTCGCCGACGGCCGCGCCCTGTTCATGCGCAACTGGCCGGTGGAGTACGCCTCGGTCGCCGAGAAGCTCAAGCCCGGCGTCCAGTTCGACGTCGCCGAACTGCCCGGCCGGCCCACCGACGGCCGGCGGATCTCCGTGCTCGGCGGCCAGAACCTGGCGATCGCCGCCGACAGCACCCGCCCGGCCGGCGCCCGCTCGCTGATCGCGGCGCTCACCGACCCGGAGAGCGAACGCTGCCTGCTGGAGCGCGGGTTCGCGGCCACCCGCGCCTCGGCCTACGGCACCGGGGCCGCCACCCCCCGCTGCCCGCTGCCGCCCGGCGACGCGCAGCGCGGCGAACACGGCGCCACCGGCCGGCCGCCGATCCCGCCGGGCCAGGAGCCGCCCTACACCCGGACCCTCTACGCGGCCCTGCGCGCCGCCGAACCGCGCCCGCGCAGCGCCCACTACCAGACCTTCAGCAAGGTCGTGCAGATCCGGGTCTCCGAGTACCTGAACAGCACCGGCGGTACGGCCATCGCGGACGAACTGGCCCGGGAGGCGGACGAGGCGCTCAGCGGACGGAACGGCTGACCGGCCCCGCCCAGGGGCGGAAAAGGGCCACAAGCCGAAAAGAGCCACAGGCCGGAAAGGGGAACGGGGCGCCCGGTGGACGCCCCGTTCCCCTTCGTGGCGGAGGCCGTGCGCTCAGGTGGCCACGATCAGATAGATCCCGTACGTCACCGCCACCGCGCACAGCGCGAAGGCCGCCAGCGCCCCGGCCCGCGCGCCCGTACCCGGTGCCGTGGTCGTCGCGCCGTCCGCGGCCGGCTTGCGGGACGTCCCCACGATTCCGACGGTGAACAGGCCCACGATCCCGACCGTCACCACGAGGGTGACGCCGAAGACCTGGCCGAGAGCTGCCCAGTCGATGTGCATGGTGTGTTCGTTCCTTCGGTGAGGGCCGCTAGGGGGTGGCCGTCGCGGGCTGCGCCGGCTGTGCGGGCTGCGCCGACGGCGTCGGCTGTGCGGGCGGGGCGGCGGCTGCCGCCCCGGTGGCCGCCGGGGCCGACGCGGCTGCCGGGGCCGCCGGGGCGACCGTGCCCGCCGGGGGAGGGGCGACGGTCTGCAGCGCGGCGGTGACGACACCCACCGGCTCCGCGGCCGGGCCCTCGTTGACGTTGGTGTGGTCGATCGGCTTGCGCCGGGAGGCCGCCCAGATGCCGCCGCAGACCGCGAGCGCGCACACCGCGACCGCGGCGACGCCCCAGTTGCCCTGGTCGGCCAGGAACGCGGCACCCGCCGAGACCAGTCCGGCGGCCGGCAGCGTCAGCGCCCAGGCGGCGACCATCCGCCCGGCCGTGGACCAGCGCACCACGCCGCCCTTGCGGCCCAGCCCGGAGCCCATCACGGCACCGGAGCAGACCTGGGTGGTGGAGAGCGCGAAGCCGAGGTGGGAGGAGGCCAGGATGGTGGCCGCGGCGCCGGTCTGGGCGGCGAAGCCCTGCGGCGGCTGGATGTCGGTGATGCCCTTGCCCATCGTGCGGATGATCCGCCAGCCGCCCAGGTAGGTGCCGAGCGCGATGGCCAGACCGGCCGAGGCGATGACCCACATCGGCGGGTCGGAGTGCGGCGCGACGACCCCGCCGGTGATCAGCGCGAGGGTGATCACGCCCATCGTCTTCTGGGCGTCGTTGGTGCCGTGGGCCAGCGAGACCAGCGCGGCCGAGGCGATCTGGCCGGCGCGGTAGCCCTTGGCGGTGTCCGCCTCCTCGCGCCCCCGGGCCAGCCGGTAGGTGAGCCGGGTCGCCGCCATCGAGGCGAGGCCCGCGACGAACGGCGCGGCCACCGCCGGGATCAGGACCTTCATGACGACGGCCTCGCCGTGCACCCCGCCGGTGCCGACGGAGACCACGGTGGCGCCGATCAGACCGCCGAAGAGGGCGTGGGAGGAGCTGGAGGGGAGTCCGGCGAGCCAGGTCACCATGTTCCAGACGATGGCGCCGACCAGACCGGCGAAGATCACTTCAGGTCTGATGCCGGCGCTCTCGTCGATGATGCCGCCGGAGATGGTCTTGGCCACCTCGACGGACAGGAACGCGCCGACAAGATTGAGCCCCGCCGACATCGCCACCGCGGCCCTGGGTCGCAGTGCCCCGGTGGAAATGGTGGTGGCCATTGCGTTGGCCGTGTCGTGGAAGCCGTTCGTAAAGTCGAACACCAAGGCCGTGACGATCACGATCCCGATGAGAAGCGTGATGTGTTCCATTCACCCAGGCAATCAGTTCGATGGTCAGTGTCGGTCGGGACCGTACGGACAGTGGGTGAACGGCAGGTGAACTCGGCCGGGCGCCGCGATGACGCCACCGCAGTGTTCACGCGGAGGTGCCCCACGCACCACTTCCGCCTCATCCGTCCGCCATCTTCCTGTGTGTGGCCAAGGCCCCGGTCCGGAGGTCCTGGTCGCCCGGCAGCGGGCCGTTCGGTCACGGGTCATGGGTCCCCCTGGGCGATGCGAGATGAGGGGTGCGGCTCCCTCGACGTTAGGGGATGATCACCACAAGACGGTCGAAGTCCGGCCAAACGCCCGCACCGGTACAGCTATCCCCTTGTGGGGGATACCGGGCGGACGGTGCGATGGCGTACGGGGCCCGGCCGGCCCGTACGGTGTCGTGCACCGCGAACGCCTTTCCGCTTTTTCTGCCGCACCGCGCCGGAGGACGCCATGAAGGACCACCCCGACCACCTCGCCGCCGCCTGGAGCGAACTCGTCGCCACCGCCCGCCGCACGGTCGCCGACGGCCTCGTCGTCGGCACCTCGGGCAACGTCTCGGTACGCGTGAAGGACCTCGTCCTCGTCACCCCCAGCGGGATCCCCTACGACCGGCTCGGCCCCTCGGACACCACCGCGGTCGACCTCGACGGCCGCCAGATCATCGGCAGACTCCGCCCGACCAGCGAACTCCCGCTGCACCTCGCCGTCTACCGCAACACCCCGGCCACCGCGATCGTGCACACCCACGCGCCGTACGCCACCGCCGTCTCCACCCTCGTCCCCGAACTCCCGCCGATCCACTACATGGCCGCCGCGCTCGGCGGTCCCGTCCGCGTCGCCCCCTACGCCCTCTACGGCAGCGACGAACTGGCCGCCCACATGCTCGGCGCCCTCCGCGACCGCACCGCCGCCCTCCTCCAGAACCACGGCACCGTCGCCTACGGCGCAAGCCTCGACCAGGCGCTGGAGCGCACCGCCCAACTGGAGTGGATGTGCCGGGTATGGCTCACCGCCAGCTCCGTGCCCGGCCGCACCCCCAGCCTGCTGTCGGCCGCCCAGCTCGACGCCGCGGGGGACCGGCTGCGCGGCTACGGCCAGCGCGCCGGGCACCCCGCATAGCCCCCGGCGCGAGCCCGCGCGGAGCGCGTCGCCGCTGGTCCGGCGGTCCGGCGGGGCGCCAGGTGGCCGGGTCCGGCGGCGCTGCGCACACTGGGATGGTGCGACTGGGAACCGTGGCGGCGGCGACCGCCACCATCGTGATCGGTGCCGGTGCCGCCGCCGTGGCGGTCGGGCGGTACGCCAGCGACGTCGCCCTGAAACCGTCGCCCGGCCATCCGCTGCCCGGCGACTCCCGCCTCACCGTGCACTCCGCCGACGGCGGCCACGTCATCCTCACCCGCAGCCTCGCGTCCCTGCGGCCCGGCATCTACGGCCTCGCCGGCGCCGGCTGCCACGCCGTCGCCGGCCCCGTCGTGCACGGCACCCCGCACCCCCCGGACGCCGTCGTCCGCCGCCTGGAGCGGGTCACCCACGGCACCCTGCGGCCCGGCACCCGGATGCGGATGACCCCACAGGTGCACATCGGCAACCCCCACGACGCCCTCGGCATCGCCTGCGCCGACGTCGACGTCCCCGGCGAACTCGGGCCGCTGCCCGCGTGGTTCGTGCCCGGCGTCCGCGACACCTGGGTCATCACCGTCCACGGCATCAGCACCACCCGCGAACACCCCATGGTCGTCATGCCGTTCCTGGCCCGCCACCGCCTGCCGGTCCTCGACCTCGCCTACCGCAACGACCTCGGCGCCCCGCGCTCCGCCGACGGCATCCACCACTTCGGCGACACCGAATGGCGCGACCTGGACGCCGCGATCCGCTACGCCGTCCGCTACGGCGCCCGCACGGTGATCGTGCACGGCTGGTCCACCGGCGCCACCATGGCGCTGCGCGCCGCCGCCAACTCCGCGCTGCGCGACCGGATCTCCGGGCTCGTCCTGGACTCCCCGGTCCTCGACCGGCACGCCACCGTCCGCGCGCTGGCCGCCGCCCGGCACGTCCCGCGCGCCCTGCTGCCGCTGGTCGTCCGCGCCGCCGAGGGCACCACCGGACTCCCTGTGGACCGCCCGGCCGACGCCCCCGACCCCGAGGCGCTCCAGGTCCCCACCCTGCTCTTCCACGGCCCCGGCGACACCGTCGCCCCCTGGACGGCCTCCCGCGACTTCGCCGCCCGACGCCCCGACCTGATCACCCTTCAGCCCGTCCCGCACGCCCCGCACGCCGCGATGTGGAACGCCGACCCGGACCACTACGAGGAGATCCTGCGCCGCTTCCTGACACCGCTGATGTAGCCGGCCGGGGGAGGCGGGCGGCAGCCGGCGGGGCCCCTCCCGGACCCGCAGCGCCCGCGCCGGCCACCGGACGGTGACACCGGGGCGTACGCGGGGACAACTCCCCATATCGGGGGTGGGTCGGCCGGATGGCGCGGGTCCGGCAGACCGCAGGCCGGGTTCCGATTGGGCTTTCGGGCCGTCAGCGGCAAGACTGCTCCTGTGACGTCCCGTACTCCGCGCGACTCCCGGCTCCGACTCGTCCCACGCCAACCGGTCGCCGCCGCCCGCCGGGCGGTGAGCGCCCGGGCCGCCCGTCCGGCGCCCCGCCCGCCCGAGGGCACGCCGCCGCCCGCGGAACTGGCCCGCCAGGCCCGTGCCGTACTGGCCGGCGCGGCCCGGCTCGCCCGCTGGGCCGACGGCGCCGCCGGCACCCTCCGGGCCGGCCCGGACGGCGCGCTGCCGCAGGAAGCCGTCTCCCGCGCGGCCGCGGCCCTGGGGCTGACCCCGGGGCAGGTCCGCGCCGACTGGGACCGGGCCCGGCTCGCCGGACTCGTCGAACTCCACGACGGCATCGCCCGCCCCGGCTGGCGGCTGCGCGCCTGGGACCGCGACGACACCGCGGTGCTGCGCGGCTGGGTCGCGCTCTTCGACGCCTGGTCGCTGGCCCTGCCCACCCCGGCCGGGGCCGGCCCGACGATCGTCGCCGAGGTCGTCGAGGCGGTACCGCAACTGCTGTCCCTGCTGCACCTGTCGGCCGGGCCCGTACGGCTGCCGGTGCTGCTCGACATGCTCGACCAGCGCGTCGCCGAACTGCGCACCGAACGCTGCGAGGTCCCCTACGGCCACGACCCCGCCCCGGACGGTGCCGGTGCCACGGGGCCGGCGAGCGACGCCGCGGGGGCGTCGCTGGCCGAACTCCTGGGCTGGGCGCTGGACGCGCTGCTCGCCGTCGGTGCGCTGGTGCCGCCGGACGGTGCGCCCGAAGGCTCCCCTGAGGGCGGCCACCGCGGGCCCGAGGCCCGGATGACGCCGCTCGGCAACTGGTCGGTGTGGGTCAAGCTGGAGCAGATCTGCGTCGCCGCGCAGAGCCCCGCGGGCCATATCGAGCAGTCCGCGGAAGCGATGCTGCGCGGCTGCGCCCGGCTGACCCCGGGACCGGCCCGCGCCGAATACCGCGCCTGGCTCGCCGCCCGTTCCGTGGGCGCCGCCGTCGAGGAGCTGCTGACCGTGGCCCGCGGCGAGGACGCGCTGCTGCGGGGGCTGGCCTTCGAGGCGCTGCGCGCGGTCGGCGCCCCCGCCGAGCCCGCCGTCCGGGCCGTCGCCGACGAACCGGGCCTGCGGCCCTACGCCCTGCTGTGGCTCGTCGAGCACGAGGGCGGCGACCCGGAGACCGCTCCCGACGTCCTCACCCGCGAGGAGTCGACCTGGCTGTGGGTGGACACCGCGGCGGCCGTCGCCGACCACGGGGAGACCCAACTCCTGGTCCGGCACCTGGATTCGGCGGTCCAGGGCTCGGTGCCGCGCCTGCTGGAGGAGGTACGCGCCGTAGGCCACCCGCGCACCGTGCAGGTGCTGGTGGCGCTGGCCGCGGCGCACCCCGACCCGGCGCTCGCCAAGGCCGTCCGCCGCGCGGCCTTCCAGGTCCATACGGGCGGGGCGTAGGGCCTGTCCGAGGCGCCTGGCTCGGACAGGCCCGGGCCACCGCCCCGCCGCGGCCGGGCGGTGGCGGGTCAGTCCCCCGAACCGCCCGGTGTGTACGTCCCGAAGCTCCAGATGTTGCCCTCCAGGTCCCGGGCCATGTAGTCGCGGGAGCCGTAGTCCTGGTCCGTGGGGGGCATCAGGATCTCCACCCCGGCCTCCTCGGCCCGCCGGAAGTGGGCGTCGGCGTCCTCGACGACGACATAGACGCCGGCCGGCCCGGCCTCGCCCATCGCCTCGTCGAAGAGGCCGCCGCGGCCCTTCGAGCCGAGCATCACCGTGCCGTTCCCGTAGGACAGTTCGGCGTGCAGCACCGTGCCGTCGTCGGTCTCGTACTTCGCGCCGACGGTGAAGCCGAACGCCTCCGTCAGCTGTTTGATGGCGGCCGGTGCGTCCCCGTAGAGCACCGTCGGGTACATCGTCGGCGTACCTGCCATGCTGATCACCGCACCTCTCGCGTGGTCGCGACGAAGCCCGGCGACCGGGCTTCTGTGTCCTGCCTCACAGTCTTGCACCGGGGTCTGACAACGCCGGGAAAACAACTTGCACCGGCCCGTTAGACTGCCTGCATGGCAGTTCTCCTCTGGGTTCATTAGACGGCGTAGACCGCTCTCGGACCGTCCGTCCAACCCGCCGTCTTCCTGCCCTGGAGTTTTTCCGTGATCACCGCTTCCGGCCTTGAGCTGCGTGCCGGCGCCCGAATCCTCATCGAGTCCGCCTCCTTCCGCGTCGCCAAGGGCGACCGCATCGGTCTGGTCGGCCGCAACGGCGCCGGCAAGACCACCCTCACCAAGGTCCTCGCCGGCGAGGGCATCCCGGCCGGCGGCTCGGTCACCCGCTCCGGCGAGGTCGGCTATCTGCCCCAGGACCCGCGCACCGGCGACCTGGACGTGCTCGCCCGCGACCGGATCCTCTCCGCCCGCGGACTGGACGCCGTCCTCCGCAAGATGCGGGAGAACGAGGACCGGATGGCGAACGGCAAGGGCGCCACCCGCGAGAAGGCGATGAAGAAGTACGAGCGCCTGGAGACCGAGTTCCTCACCAAGGGCGGTTACGCCGCCGAGGCCGAGGCCGCCACCATCGCCGCCAGCCTCGGGCTGCCCGACCGCATCCTGGGCCAGCCGCTGCACACCCTCTCCGGCGGTCAGCGGCGCCGCGTCGAACTGGCCCGGATCCTCTTCTCGGACTCCGACGTCCTGCTCCTCGACGAGCCGACCAACCACCTCGACGCGGACTCCATCGCCTGGCTGCGCGACTACCTGAAGACCTACCGCGGCGGCTTCATCGTCATCTCGCACGACGTCGACCTGGTCGAGACCGTCGTGAACAAGGTGTTCTACCTCGACGCCAACCGCTCGCAGATCGACGTCTACAACATGGGCTGGAAGCTCTACCAGCAGCAGCGCGAGGCCGACGAGAAGCGCCGCAAGCGCGAGCGCGCCAACGCCGAGAAGAAGGCCGCGGCGCTCAACTCCCAGGCCGACAAGATGCGGGCCAAGGCCACCAAGACCGTCGCCGCGCAGAACATGGCCAAGCGCGCCGACAAGCTGCTCGCCGGCCTGGAGGCGGTGCGCGCCTCCGACAAGGTCGCCAAGCTGCGCTTCCCGGACCCGGCGCCGTGCGGAAAGACCCCGCTGACCGCCGAGGGCCTGTCCAAGTCGTACGGCTCCCTGGAGATCTTCACCGACGTCGACCTGGCCATCGACAAGGGCTCCCGGGTCGTCATCCTGGGCCTCAACGGCGCCGGCAAGACGACCCTGCTGCGGCTGCTGGCGGGCGTCGAGACGCCGGACACCGGCGAGGTGCGCCCCGGCCACGGTCTCAAGCTCGGCTACTACGCCCAGGAGCACGAGACCCTGGACCCGGACCGCACGGTCCTGGAGAACATGCGCTCCGCCGCCCCGGACATGGACCTGGTCGACATCCGCAAGACGCTGGGCTCGTTCCTCTTCTCCGGGGACGACGTCGACAAGCCCGCCGGGGTCCTCTCCGGTGGCGAGAAGACCCGCCTCGCCCTGGCCACGCTGGTGGTCTCCTCCGCCAACGTGCTGCTGCTCGACGAGCCCACCAACAACCTCGACCCGGCCAGCCGCGAGGAGATCCTCGGCGCGCTGCACACCTTCACGGGCGCGGTGGTCCTGGTGACGCACGACGAGGGCGCGGTCGACGCGCTCACACCGGAGCGGATCATCCTGCTGCCCGACGGCGTCGAGGACCTGTGGGGCCAGGACTACGCGGACCTGGTCGCGCTGGCCTGACCCGGACCGTGCCGGTCCCGGCGGATGGATCATGCCGGCTGGATCATTCGGCTCAGCCCTGATCCATCATCTGAGTGAGAACGGCTCGTACCCCGGCGAGCCTGCGGCACCCTCCCGTGCTCCCGGAGCCCGGCCGTCACCTTTTCCGCCGCATGCCGTCTGACCTGCCCGTTCTCGCGGACGGCCGGGCCGGGACGTCCCGAGGGGCGCGCGGAACGGGGAATTCCGGGCGCCCCGGGCGCGCGTCGGACGGCAAAGGATGTCTCACAGACCTTGCGGAATGGGTGGCCAGGAAGCCGGGGAGGGGTGATCATGAGAGTCCAGAGCGCACTTCCCACGAGGAGGCACGGGTGGCCGAGACTCTGAAGAAGGGCAGCCGGGTAACCGGCGCCGCGCGCGAGAAGCTCGCGGCAGACCTGAAGAAAAAGTACGACTCCGGAGCGAGCATCCGGGCGCTGGCCGAGGAAACCGGCCGCTCCTACGGATTCGTGCACCGGATGCTCAGCGAATCCGGTGTGATCCTCCGCGGTCGCGGCGGAGCCACGAGGGGCAAGAAGGCCGCCTCGGTCTGACGGCCGCGACTCCGGGTGCAGGCGGTGCCCCCCGGCCGTCCGAGCAGTCGGCCGGGAGGTTACCGTTCAGTCACTTACGCACGCAGGTGCGGTTGGCTGACTCGGAGGCGCCCTCATGACTCTGCTCGACAAGCACGGTGTCCGACTGGCGGTGGACGATGCGATCGCCACGGTGACCCTTGTCAACGCGGCCAAGCGCAACGCACAGTCGCCCGCCATGTGGCGGGCGCTGGCCGAGGCGGGCTCGCTGCTGCCGGGAAACGTGCGGATCGTGGTGCTGCGTGGCGAGGGCAAGTCCTTCTCCGCGGGCCTGGACCGACAGGCGTTCACGCCCGAGGGCTTCGACGGCGAGCCGTCGTTCCTCGACCTGGCGCGCGGTACGGACGGCGAACTGGACGCCACCATCGCCGAATACCAGGAGGCGTTCACCTGGTGGCGGCGCAACGACCTGGTGTCCATCGCCGCCGTCCAGGGGCACGCCATCGGTGCGGGCTTCCAGCTCGCGCTCGCCTGCGATCTGCGGGTCGTGGCGCAGGACGTCCAGTTCGCCATGCGCGAGACCAGCTTGGGGCTCGTACCGGATCTGACCGGCACCCACCCGCTGGTCGGGCTGGTCGGCTACGCCCGCGCGCTGGAGATCTGCGCCACCGGGCGCTTCGTGTACGCCGAAGAGGCCGAGCGGATCGGCCTCGCCAACCTCGTCGTCGCCGGTGACGCACTCGACGCCGCGGTGGCCGACCTGGCTGCCGCGCTCACCGCCGCGCCCCGGGACGCCGTCATCGAGACCAAGGCCCTCCTGGCCGGCGCCGCGGGCCGCACGTACGAGGAGCAGCGCCGCGCCGAACGGGCCGCCCAGGCCCGCCGGCTGCGGGACCTGGCGGGCGTCGGGGAGTAGAGGGGACCAGGGCCCTTCCGACCCCGACCCATCGGACAGACCCTGGATCGGACGCATGCGTCCCGCGTCTGTCAGCCGCCGTGCGCGGCGGCGTCCCGGGGTGGGCCCGTACCGCGTGTGGCGGCCGGGTGCGGCACTCCGCTGCCGCGTCCCCGGAGCGGGCCCGGGGAACCGCACCTACTGTGGGGAGCGGAGCGGGTGGCCCGCTCCCCCTCGGGCGGCTCGGAAGGGACGCACCGCGATGACCGAGAGCCAGCACCGCGCAGCCGCGGGGAAACCGCCGGTGAAGCGGGGTGGCGGCGACCCCGGGTCGCGGGGCCGCACCACCATCGCCGACGGTGTCGTGGAGAAGATCGCCGGTCTGGCGGCCCGTGATGTCCTGGGCGTCCACGCGATGGGCAGCGGTCTGGCCCGTACGTTCGGTGCGGTCCGCGACCGGGTACCCGGCGGCAGTCGGTCGGCCCCCGCGACGCGCGGGGTGAAGGCCGAGGTCGGTGAGGTGCAGACCGCGCTGGACCTGGAGATCGTGGTCGACTACGGCGTCGCCATCGCGGACGTGGCGCGGGCGGTACGGGAGAACGTCATCGCCGCCGTGGAGCGGATGACCGGTCTGGAGGTCGTCGAGGTCAACATCGCGGTGAGCGATGTGCAGCTGCCCGAAGAGGAGGACGAGGCGGCCGAGGCGGCCGAGGCGGCCGAGGCGGACGGGGCGGACGGGGCCGGCGCACCCGAGCCGCGGCTCCGGTGACCTCGCCCGGCCGCAGCGGTAGCGAAGGAGCGCACGATGAGCATGGCCGTGGTCGGTCTGGTGGCCGGGATGGCGCTGGGCTTCGCCGGATACTTCGGGGGGTTCGGCGCGTTCGTCCTGGTGGCGGCGCTGGGCGCCGTCGGGTTCATGGCCGGCAGACTCTTCGAAGGGGACCTGGCGGCCGGGGATTTCTTCCGCACCCCCCGCACCGGGGACCGCGACGGCCGGCGGCGGTGAGGCCGGGTGGCGGCGGTGTCCGCGCCGGCCGGTGCCGCCGGCGTACCGGCGGGTGAGCGGGGCGCGACGGTGATCGCCGACCGGGTGGTGGCGAAGATCGCCGCACGGGCGGCCCGCGAGGCGCTGCGCGCCGCGTGCCCCGGCGACCCCACCGACGCGCACGCGACGGTGACCGTGCGGCGTCGCGATGTCCGGCCGCCCTTCGGCGAGGCCCGGCTGCACCTCGCCGTGGAGCTCGGCTATCCCGTCGACATCGGTGCGCACGCCCGGCTGGTGCGCCTTCATGTCACCGAGCGCGTACGGGAGTTGGCGGGCATGGCGGTGTCCGAGGTGGCGGTGCGGGTCGAGCGGCTGCACTCCCCGCTGCTCGCGGACCGGGAGCGGGAGCGGGTGCGATGAGCGGGGCCGGCGACGCGCGGCCGGGCGCCCGGCGGATGCCCGCACCCGGTGAACGGCCCGGTGCCGCGGGCGGGTTGACCGGGTCGGCAGGGACGGCGCGGCCCGCCCCGGGCGGCGCGCACCCGGACACCGGCCCGGCCGTCGGCGGGCGCGCCGGCCGCTTCTGGTCGGCCCGCCGGGTGCCGTCGGCGCTGGTCGCCCTGGTGCTGCTGGCCGCCGCGGGCCTGCTGCTGTACGACGTGGCCGCGGTGCGCGCCCACCGCCCCGCGGCGGCCTGGCGCCGCGGGCTGGCGGACGAACTGGCCACCCGCCGTCTGGACGACCCCTGGGTGCAGGCCGGTGCGGCAGCCGCGGCGCTGCTCGGGATCTGGCTGATCGTGCTGGCCGTCACCCCCGGCCTGCGGGCGGTGCTGCCGATGCGGCGCACCGCGCCCGGGGTCCGGGCCGGGCTCGACCGGCCGGCCGCCGCGCTGGTGCTGCGCGACCGGGCCATGGAGGTCGCCGGGGTGCAGTCCGTGCGGATGACGGTCGGCCGCCGCCGGGTGTACGCCCGGGCCGTCGCGCACTTCCGGGAACTGGGCGCGGTCCGCCGCGATCTGGACAGCGCGCTCGGCGACGGGCTGCGGCACCTGGGCCTGACGCACCGGCCGGCGCTCACCGTCTACGTCCGGCGCCCGAGGAAGGGGTGACCGCGTCGTGCCCCGGGCCCGCGCGACGGTCAACCGGCTGCTGCTCGGCCTGACCGGCGCCGCGCTGCTGGCGGCCGGCGGTCTGGTGCTGCTGGACGGCCTCGACCTGCCCGCGCGGCTGCACCTCGGCCTGCCCGGCGGATGGCCCTGGGCCCGCCCCGGCGCGGTCCTCCTCTCCGCCCGCGACCGCACCCGCTGGACGGACCGCGGCTGGTGGTGGCCGGCCGTCATCGCCGCCCTGGTGATCCTGGTCCTGCTGTTCCTGTGGTGGCTGCTGGCCCAGCTCCGGCGGTACCGGCTCGGCGAGGTCCTGGTCGACAGCGGCGACGGCGAGGGCGCGCTGGTCCGCGGCCGGGCCCTGGAGACGGTCCTGACGGCCGAGGCGGAGTCCCTGGACGGTGTCGAGCGGGCCGCCGTCCTGCTGACCGGCCGCCGCACGGAGCCGCAGCTGCGCGCTCTCCTGGCCCTCGCCCCGCACGCCGATCCCGGCACCGTGGTGCTGCGGCTGTCCGACGAGGCGCTGGCCCACGCGCGGACCTCGGCGGGCCTGGCCCGGCTGCCCACCGAGGTCCGGCTGCGGGCGGTGCGGCACCGGCCGGAGCGGGTGAGCTAGAGCTCGTGAGGCGGGTCATCGTCGGGCCCGCGGCGCTCCCTTGGCCACTGTCGGGCGGTGCCCCCATGGCGCGTTGCCCCACCGCCCGCGCGGCTCCGCGGCCGCGCCGCTCCCGTGCCGTGCGCTCCGCCTCGCCTCTCCGGACGGTCACCGGAGGCCGAGCCGCACCGCGTCCGGCGCCGCGGCCCGTCCGGCCCCGACCCGTCGGCAGGCCCCGGGCCCGTCCGCGGCGCCCTGCTCAGAAGCCGTGGCGCGCGCCCCCGTCCACCGGGACCATCACCCCGGTGATGTACGAGGCGGCCGGCGACAGCAGGAACGCGGCGGCGCGGCCGAACTCCTCGGGGCGGCCGTAACGGCCCAGGGGGATGGTGGCGGAGTTGCGGGCGCGGGTGCCCTCGGGGTCGCCGGAGAGGGAGTCGAGCTGGGTCATGCGGTCGGTGGCGATCCGCCCGGGGAGGACGCCGAGCACCCGGATGCCGCGCGGGCCCAGCTCGTCGGCGAGGGACTTGGCGAAGCCGGCGAGGCCGGGGCGCAGGCCGTTGGAGATGGTGAGCCCGGGGATCGGCTCGTGGACGGAGCCGGAGAGGACGAAGCCGATGACGCCGCCCTCGTCGAGCACCGCGGCGGCCTCGCGGGCGAGCCGTACCGCGCCGAGGAAGACCGATTCGAAGGCCGTCCGCCACTGTTCGTCGGTGTTGTCGGCGGTCGTTCCGGGGGCCGGGCCGCCCACACTGATGAGCACGCCGTCCAGCCGGCCGAAGCGCTCGCGGGCGGCCGACACCAGGCGGGCGGCGGATTCCGGGTCGGCGTTGTCGGCGGCGACGCCGAGCGCCCGGTCGCCCAGGGCGGCGGCGGCCTTGGCGGCGCTCTCCTCGGTGCGTCCGGTGACGACGACGTGGGCGCCGTCGGCGACCAGCGCGCGGGCGGTGGCGAAGCCGAGGCCGCGGGTCGCTCCGGTGACGAGATATGTCCGGTCGGTGAGTCCAAGATCCATGGCCCTAGTCTGCACCCGGCGCGCCGAGCAGCCCGAACGCGGTGCCCACCAGGCCGATATGGCTGAACGCCTGGGGAAAGTTGCCCAGTTGGCGCCCGGCGACCGGGTCGTACTCCTCGGAGAGCAGCCCCACGTCGTTGCGCAGCGCCAGCAGCCGTTCGAACAGCTGCCGGGCCTCCTTGTGGCGGCCGGTCAGCTGGAGCGCGTCGGCGAGCCAGAACGAGCAGACCACGAACGTCCCCTCGCCGCCCGGCAGCCCGTCGACGGAGCCGTCCGTGGTGCTGTAACGGCGTACCAGACCGCCGGTCGTCAGCTCGCGGCGCACCGTGTCGACGGTGGAGCGCACCCGGGGGTCGTCGCCCGGGAGGAAGCCGACGCGGGGGATCAGCAGCGTCGCGGCGTCCAGTTCCGCCGAGCCGTAGTGCTGGGTGAAGGCGCCGCGCTCGGCGTCGTAGCCCCGTTCGCAGACCTCCCGGTGCACCTCGTCGCGCATCGCCCGCCAGCGGTCGACGTCCCCGCCGAGTTTCGGGTCGGCCTCGATCGCCCGCACGGCGCGGTCGGCCGCGACCCAGGCCATGACCTTGGAGTACACGAAGTGCCGGCGCGGGCCGCGGATCTCCCAGATCCCCTCGTCGGGGTCGCGCCAGGTGGACGCCAGGTAGTCGACCAGCGCCCGCTGGATGCTCCAGGCGTGCGCCTCGGCCGGCAGCCCCGCCATCCGGGCCACGTGGAACGAGTCGATCACCTCGCCGTAGACGTCGAGCTGCCGCTGCTCGACGGCGGCGTTGCCGATCCGCACCGGACGCGAGTCGGCGTACCCGGACAGCCACGGCACCTCGGCCTCCGGCAGCCGCCGTTCCCCGCCCAGCCCGTACATGATCTGGAGGTCGGCGGGGGCGCCGGCCACCGCGCGCAGCAGCCAGTCCCGCCAGGCGCCCGCCTCGTCCAGATACCCGGCGGAAATCAGGGAGTTCAGGGTCAGGCTGGCGTCGCGCAGCCAGCAGAAGCGGTAGTCCCAGTTGCGTACCCCGCCCGGCTCTTCGGGGAGCGAGGTGGTGGGGGCCGCGACGATGCCGCCGGTGGGCGCGTAGGTGAGCGCCTTGAGGGTGATCAGGGAGCGGATCACGGCGGCGCGGTACGGACCGGTGTAGCGGCAGCGCGCGGACCAGTCGCCCCAGTCCTCCAGGGTGTCCTCCAGCGCCTGGAAGGGGTCGATCAGGTTCGGGCGGGGCTCGTGCGAGGGGTGCCAGGTGAGGACGAACGCGGCGCGCTCGCCCGCCGCGACGGTGAAATCCGAGCAGGTGCTGAAATCCTTGCCGTAGGTCCGGCCGCCCGCCGGGGTGCGCAGCCACACGGAGTCCGGCCCGGCGATCGCGACCCGGGAGCCCTCGGCGGCGCGCATCCAGGGCACCACCCGCCCGTAGTCGAACCGCAGCCGCAGCACCCCGCGCATCGCGACGCTGCCGTGCAGCCCCTCGACGATCCGCACGACGTCGGGCATCCGGTCGCGCTGCGGCATGAAGTCGGTGACCCGGACGCTGCCGGTGGGGGTCTCCCAGACGGTGTCGAGGAGGAGCGAGTCACCGCGGTACGAGCGCCGCGCGCGGGCCTCGGGGGAATGCGGGGCGAGCCGCCAGTGGCCGTTGTCCGTGCCGCCGAGGAGCGCGGCGAAGCAGGCGGGGGAGTCGAAGCGGGGCAGGCACAGCCAGTCGATGGAGCCGTCGCGGCCGACGAGCGCGGCGGTCTGGAGATCGCCGATGAGCGCGTAGTCCTCGATGCGTGGGTGCACTCCGCGCCCCCTTCCCGCCCGGCGGGAGCGCTACTCGGGGGTGGCGGCCGTCCGGGCTACGGGTTCTGCCGGGGCCGGCGGCGCAGCGTCGCCGGCCGCCTCAGTCTCTCCGGATCCGGCGGATCGCGCAGACCGCCCGGGGTCCGCCGGCGCCGCCCCGTCGCCGGCCGCCGCCGCACCCTCCGCGGCGCCCTGCGCCGCCTTGGCCGCGGCTTCCCGCCGGTCGCGGCGCTCCCGGCGCACCAGGACGATCCAGCCGACCGGTACCGCCGCCGCGAACAGCCACCACTGGATCGCGTACGCCATGTGCGGGCCGATGGAGTCATGGTCCGGTTCGGGCACCAGCTCGGGGCTGTTCCCCGGCGACCTGGGCGCGGTCTGCTCGATGTAGCCGCCGAGCAGGGGGCGGCCCACCCGCTGTGCCTGCTGCCTGCTGTTGATCAGCATGACCTGGCGGGGCGGCAGGCCCTTGGTGTCCTTGATGCCGCTGAAGGCAGTGGTCTCGTCGGCCATCAACCGGCCGGTGACGGTGACCGTGCCCTTCGGCGCGGCCGGGACGTCGGGGAACTTGGTGAGGTCGTTGCCCGCCGAGATCCAGCCGCGGTTGACCAGGACGGCGTCGCCGTTGCCGAGGACCAGCGGGGTCAGGACGTAGTAGCCGATGGTCTGCTCGTCGGCGGCGGTGCGCTGGCGCACGACGACCTCGTGCGCGGTGTCGTAGCTGCCGGTGGCGGTGACCCGGCGCCACATGTCGCCGTGCGGCAGGTCCCGGCCGACGGCGGCCAGGCCGGTGACCGGCACTGGCGTGGCGGCCAGGTTGTCGGCGATCTGGGTGTTCTGCGCCACCTTGTGCTGATGGCGATGGAACTGCCAGAAGCCCAGTTTGATCATGACCGGGATCAGGACGAGGCCCACGAGGGTGAGGATCACCCACTGCCGGGTCAACAGGAAGCGGTACACGGCTGCGACGGTACCTCGCGGACCTCGGGACACCGGGGCCGGGGGTCCCCCACCGCGGCGGGGGCGAGGGGCCGCCGGGCCCCGGTCAGACCCGGTCGACGATGCCCACCCGTCCCGCCGAGCGGGCGCAGTGCGCACCGCAGTACCACTGCCCCTCGGCCTCCACGCCCTGCCCGATGATCTGCACCCGGCAGTGCTCGCAGATCGGCGCCATGCGGTGGATCGCGCAGGAGAAGCAGTCGAAGACGTGCACCGCGCCCTGCGCGTGCACCTCGAACGTCATGCCGTAGTCGTTTCCGCAGACCTCACAACGTGCCATGCGCCACAGCGTGCGGTGGGGGCCCGCACGGGGCGAGGTGCCGGCGGGTGTGTTGGCCGGGCTTCACCCGGACGCAGGCGCCCCTCCCGCCGGCTCGACGTCCTGGAGCAGCTGCATGAAGGCCGCCTCGTCGACGACGGCCGTGCCGTACGCGGCGGCCTTGGCGGTCTTGGAGGTCCGGGCTTCCGGGTCGTTGGTCACCAGCAGGCTGGTCAGCCGGGACACGCTCGTCGCCACGTGCAGCCCGGCCTCGATGGCGCGGTCCTCCAGCAGTTCGCGGTCCACGGACGTGTCGCCGGAGAACGCGACCCGCATGCCCTGGACGAGCCGGCCGCCCGGCTCGTAGTGCCCCGGGTTGGGATACGGGCAGGCCGGCCGCTTGCGGGAGGGGCGCCAGGAGGTGGGACGGTACGCGGACCCGGCGGCCCGCTGCCGGGGCGCGGGGGAGTCCGACCACTCCGTGAGCGGCTGGCAGGTCAGCAGCGGGAGCCGCAGATTCTGCCGGGCGGCCCGGCGCAGGCTGGGGCGGAACGCCTCGGCCAGCACCCGGGCGTCGTCCAGGGCGTGGTGGGCGCGTTCCTGCACGACGCCGTAATGGGCGGCGAGGGACTCCAGTTTGTGGTTGGGCAGCGGCAGGCCCAGCTCCTTGGAGAGGGCGATGGTGCACAGCCGCTGGCGCACCGGGGCGGTCGCCGCGGCGCGGGCGTACTCCCGGGCGATCATCGACCAGTCGAACATGGCGTTGTGCGCGACCAGCACCCGGTCGGCGAGGCGGCGGGACAGCTCGGGGACGACGTCCGGGAACAGCGGCGCGCCGTCCAGCACCTCGCTCGTCAGACCGTGGATCCAGACCGGGCCGGGGTCGCGCTGCGGGTTGACGAGGGTGTACCAGGAGTCCTGGAACGCGCCCTGTGCGTCGAGTTGGTACACGGCGGCGGAGATGATGCGGTCGTCGCGGGCCAGGCCGGTGGTCTCCACGTCGACCACCGCGTACCCCTGGGGATACCCGGACGGCCAGTCGGCCGGCGGCGTCTGCGGGCCCGGCTGCTGCCCGATCTTCGGCGCGATCGGGGGAGCTGCTGCCATGCGGTCTTCGAGCATGGTCACTGAGGATACGGGCCGCCACTGACAGCCACCGAACCGCCGTGCGGCGCCCACCGGCCACGCGCGGCCGGGGAACGCCGCTACGCCGGGCCGAGCAGCGACGCCACCAGCGCCTCCAGGGACACCCGGAAGAGATGTCCGGCGTCGGCCGGCGCGGCCAGCGCGCGGGCCAGCGCCGGATCGTGCCCGGCGGTGGGGGAGTCCCACAGTTCGCCCTCGCTCGGGTGCTGCGCGGGCGACCGCTCGCGGTTGCGCTCGACCAGGACGAAGCCCACGACCTGGAACTGGACGGCGCGTACCGCCTCGGCGGCCCGCTCGCCGCGCAGCCCGGCGGCGTGCATCTCATGGACCAGCGCCTGCTGCGCGGGCAGGAACATCCGCTCCGTCAGGCCGCGTTCGTGCACCATCGCGATCAGCTGGGGGCGCTCGCGCAGCGCGGTGTGCAGCGCGCGGGCGACCGAGACGACGCGCGCCTGGGGAGTGCTCCCGGTCGGCCGGATCTCGCCCATCTCCTGCACGGTGCGCTCCACCAGGGCGTCCAGCAGGGACTCGCGGTTGCCGACGTGCCAGTAGATGGAGGTGACGGCGGTGCCCAGTTCCGCGGCGAGCCGGCGCATCGTCAGGGCCTCGGGACCGTGTGCCCGGATCAGCCGGGCGGCGGTCCGAAGGACTTCCTCACCGGTCAGCGCGGTACGTGTCATAGCCCCCCACTATCTCCCAACTCCGGCTGCTGCACGGCTCTTTACCCTTCATCGGGCACGGTGTAACTGTGTTACAGGAGCCTCGAACGACCCCCGCGAGTCCCGGATGACGAAGGGTGGTACGACATGGCACGCATACGCTACGGAGCGCGCACCGAGGCGGAGATCGCCGCGACCCGCGCCGCCGGCACCAAGCTCCCCGACATCTGGTCCACCGGAGTGGTGGCCCTCTGGGAGACCGACCCGGACGCGGTCGCGGCGGTGCTGCCGCCCCCGCTCAAGCCCACCGCCCGCCCACTGGTCCGGGCCACCATCAGCACCGTCGACCTGCCCGGCTATCCGCTGGGCGCCGGCTCGGTCGCCGTCGCGGCCGTCCACAACGGCACCGAGGGTTGGTATCCGCTGGTCATGCCGATGACCCACGAACGGGCCCTGACCGGCGGCCGTGAGGTCTTCGGCGAACCCAAGAAGCTCGGCGAGGTCACCGTGGAGCGCGACGGCCTGGTCGTCCGCGCCGCCCTGGCCCGGCACGGCATCGCCTTCGTCGAGGTGCGCGGCGCGGTCGGCGGCACGCTGCCCCTCCCCGAGCCGGAGTACCGGACCGACTTCTACTTCAAGTTCCTGCCGGCCGTGGACGGTTCGGGATTTGACGCCGACCCCGTACTGGTGCACTGCCGACGCCACGAGAAGGTCCGCAGGCTGGAGCGCGTCACCGGCGACGTGGTCCTGCGGGAGTCGATGTACGACCCGGTCGCCGACCTGCCGGTGCACACCCTCGTCGGGATCACCCTCGGCGAGAAGACCACCGACCAGAGCGGCACCGTCGCCGAACGGGTCGACGGCCGGGCCCTGTTGCCGTACATCCACCAGCGCTACGACGACCCGATGCAGACCCTCGACGGGCCGCCGGAAGGCAGCGTCCGGTGAAGGGCGGTGCCTGATGGAGCTGCGGACCGGACAGGTGGCGGTGGTCACCGGCGCCGCGAGCGGGATCGGCCGGGCCATGGCGCGCCGCTTCGCCGCCGAGGGCCTCAAGGTCGTCCTCGCCGACGTCGAGGAGGCGCCGCTGCGCGCCACCGCCGACGAGCTGAGCGCGGACGGCGCCGAACTCCTGGCGCGCACCGCGGACGTCGGTGTGCGGGAGGACGTCGAGGAGCTGGCCGCCGCCGCGTACGAGACCTTCGGCGCCGTCCATGTGCTGTGCAACAACGCGGGGGTGGGCTCCGGCGCCGAGGGCCGGATGTGGCAGCACGACCCCGCCGACTGGCAGTGGGCGTTCGCGGTGAACGTCTGGGGCGTCTTCCACGGCGTCCAGTGCTTCCTGCCGCGGATGCTGGCGTCCGGCGAACCCGGCCACGTCGTCAACACCTCCTCCACGGACGGCGGTGTCGCCCCGCTGCCCACCGCCTCCGTCTACGCCGTCACCAAGGCGGCCGTGGTGACGCTCACCGAGTCGCTGTACGCGCACCTGAAGGCCGAGGGTGCCCCCATCGGCGCCTCGGTGCTCTTCCCCGGGCCGCACATGCTCCGCACCGGGCTGTGGGAGTCGCACCGCAACCGGCCCGCGCGCTACGCCAAGTCCCGCCCGCGCAGGACGCCTTACCGCAGCCTCGCGGAGTGGGAGGCGGCCATGGAGGAGGCCGGGCAGGAGGTGTCGTTCACGCCGGTCGAGGACGTCGCCGAGCAGGTCGTGGACGGCGTCCGGGCCGGCCGCTTCTGGATGCTGCCGGCCGCCGAGCACACCGACGCGCAGATCCGGGCGCGGGCGCGGTCGATGCTCGACCGCGCCGACCCGTCGTATCTCGAACGCTTCGTCCTCGACCGACGCGACTGACGCGAACGACGCGACTGACATGAACAACACGAACAACACGAACAACACGAACGGCAGAACCGACAGAACCGACGCGAGTGACATGCGTGTCGCGACCGACGCGAGTGACGTGATCGACGCGAGTGACATGCGTGGCGCGACCGACTCGACCGACGAGTGAGGGAACGGCATGACCGACCTGACCCACGACACCGACCCGCACCCGCACCCACACCACCAGGACCCGTACCTGGTCATCTCCTCCGACTGCCACGCCGGGCTGCCCACCGAGGAGTACCGCCCCTATCTGGACCCCCGCTTCCACCGCCCCTTCGACGAGTTCCTGGCCGGCCGGGACGCCCGGCGCGCCGCGATGACCCGGCTCGGCGTCCGCAACGAGACCTTCGCCGCCAAGTGGTTCGAGGACAACGAGGAAGGGCTGCGCGGCGGTTGGGACCCGGCGCGGCGGGCCAAGGAACTGGACGGCGACGGGGTCGCGGCCGAGGTCGTTTTCCCGGACGCCGACGCCGTGGACAGCTCGACCGCCGCCCCCTTCGGCGTCGGCCTCGGCCTCTCCGGCGACCAGGACCCGGAGCTCGGCATGGCCGGCGCCCGGGCCCACAACCGCTGGCTCGCGGAGTTCTGCGCCACCGACCCGGAACGGCACTGCGGCGTCGCCCTGCTGCCCGTCACCGGCGACATCGACGCGGCGGTCGACGAGATCCACCGGGCCCGGAACGCCGGCCTCGGCGCGCTGATGATCCCCGCCATGTGGGGCGGCAACGCCCCGTACCACGACCGGCGTTACGACCCGGTGTGGGCCGCCGCGGCCGAGACCGGGATGCCGGTCCTCACCCACTCCGGCGCCGCGCCGCGCGAGGAATACGGCGACCACCTGGGCATCTTCGTCAGCGAGGTCACCTGGTGGCCGGCCCGCCCGCTGTGGTTCCTGCTCTGGTCGGGCGTCTTCGAACGCCATCCCGGGCTCCGCTTCGGCATCGCCGAGTCGGGCTGCTGGTGGCTGCCGAACCTCCTGTGGTTCATGGACCGGCTCTACCTGGGCGCGCACGGCGGCAAGAAGCTCTCCCCCTTCGCCGAACTGAAGCGCCCGCCGCACGAGTACCTGGACCGCAACGTCTTCGTCTGCGCCACCAACACCAAGCGCCGCGAACTGGCCCAGCGTTACGAGATCGGCGTCGACAACATCCTCTGGGGCAGTGACTACCCGCACCCCGAAGGCACCTGGCCGCGGACCCGGGAGTGGCTGGCCAACACCTTCCACGACATCCCGGTAGCCGAGACCCGACGGATGCTCGGCGAGTCCGCCGCCGACGTCTTCGGCTTCGACCGTGCCGCGCTCGCCACCCTGGCGCGGCGGATCGGCCCCACCCCGGCGGACCTGGGCCAGCCCGCCGACCAGGGACCGGTGGCGGCGTCCTGGCAGCGCGCCCGCGAGACCGGCCGCCACTGGCTGACCGGCCACGACTTCCCGTACACAGGAGTGACCTCATGACGGAAGCACCCCCCGACGGTGACCGCACCTCGGCATCCCCCACCGCCCACAGCGACCCCCTCACGGCACCCGGCGCCCGCTACACCGTCATCTCCGCCGACTGCCACGCGGGCGCCGACCTCCTCGACTACCGGCCGTACCTCCCGTCCCGGTACCACGAGGAGTTCGACGCCTGGGCCGCCACGTACGTCAACCCGCACGAGGACCTGCTCGCCGACACCGCCGACCGCAACTGGAACTCCGCCCGGCGGCTGGCCGACCTGGAGGCCGACGGCATCGTCGGCGAGGTCGTCTTCCCCAACACCATCCCGCCGTTCTTCCCCAGCGCCTCCCTGATGGCGCCGGCGCCCACCGGCGAGGAACTCGCGCTGCGCTGGGCCGGCCTGCGCGCCCACAACCGCTGGCTCGCGGACTTCTGCGCACAGGCCCCCGGGCGCCGGGCGGGCGTCGCCCAGATCCTCCTCAACGATGTCGACGAGGCGGTGCGGGAGGTCCGCCGAGCCAGGGAGGCCGGCCTCACCGGCGGCATCCTGCTGCCCGGCACGCCACCCGGCTCCGGCCTTCCCGAACTCCACTCCCCGGTCTACGACCCCCTCTGGGCCGTCTGCGCGGAACTCGGCGTCCCGGTCAACCACCACGGCGGCTCGGCCTCCCCGCCCCTGGGCGACGAGCCCGCCGCCCGCGCGGTCTTCATGGTGGAGACCACCTGGTTCTCCCACCGCGCCCTGTGGCACCTCGTCTTCGGCGGTGCCTTCCGGCGCCACCCGGACCTCACCCTCGTCCTCACGGAGCAGGGCTCCGGCTGGATCCCGGGTGTCCTGGACATGCTGGACTACTACCATGGCCGGCTGGTCGCCTCCGCGGCCCGCGCCACCACCGCGGAGTCCCGGTTCGGGGCGGGGCTGGCCGACGCGATGGGCGCGAGCCCCGGTGAGGTCTGGCAGGCCAACTGCTACGTGGGCGCCAGCTTCATGCGCCCCCACGAAGTCCCGCTGCGCGACCGCATCGGCCTGGACAAGATCATGTGGGGCAGCGACTTCCCCCACGACGAAGGCACCCACCCGTACTCCCGGCAGGCCCTGCGCGCCGCCTACGCCGGTCTGCCGCCCGCCGAGGTCGCCGCCATGACCGGCGCCAACGCGGCCCGGGTCTACGGTTTCGACCTCGCCGCCCTGGCCCCCGTGGCGGCCCGTGTCGGACCCACCGTCGAGGAGATCGCCGAACCCCTGAAGGAGCCGCCGGCCGACGCGACCAGCCCGGCCTTCGCGGAGGGGGCCGCACTGCGGGTGTGGTGAACGCACCCGCCGCCCAGCGGGGGCTACCGGCGGTACGCCCCCGCCGAGAAGCTGACAGCGCGTCTTACATACTTCTCGGTAACAACCCCTAGCGGTGGCCCCGTCACCGCACTTATGGTGCGGGGCATGCCGCACCTGCCCGATGTCGTGTTGTGGTCCGTGCCCGCCTTCGTCCTGCTCACCGTCGTCGAGATGGTGAGCTACCGCCTGCATCCCGACGAGGACGCGGAGGGGTACGCGGCGAAGGACGCCGCCACCAGCGTCGGCATGGGGCTGGGCAGCCTGGTCTTCGACGCGCTGTGGAAGATCCCGATCGTGGCGATCTACGCCGCGGTCTACGAGCTCACGCCGCTGCGGATACCCGTCCTGTGGTGGACGCTGCCCCTGATGCTGCTCGCCCAGGACTTCTTCTACTACTGGTCGCACCGCGGCCATCACGTCATCCGCATCCTGTGGGCCTGCCACGTGGTGCACCACTCCAGCAGGAAGTTCAACCTCACCACCGCCCTGCGGCAGCCCTGGACGACCTGGACCGTCTGGCCGTTCTACGTGCCGCTGGTCGCGCTCGGCGTGCACCCGGCCGCGATCGCCTTCACCTCCGGCGCCAACCTCGTCTACCAGTTCTGGGTGCACACCGAGCGCATCGGCACCCTGCCCCGGCCCGTCGAGTTCCTGTTCAACACGCCCTCGCACCACCGCGTCCACCACGCCTCGCAAGGCGGCTATCTGGACCGCAACTTCGGCGGGATCCTGATCGTGTGGGACCGGATGTTCGGCTCGTTCGTCGCCGAGACCGAGCGGCCGGTGTACGGCCTCACCAAGAACATCGACACCTTCAACCCGCTGCGGGTGGCCACCCACGAGTACGCCGCCATCGCCCGCGACATCCGGGCCGCGGACAGCTGGAGCGAGCGCGCCGGACGGGTGTTCCGGGGGCCGGGCTGGCAGCCGGCCGCGGTCCTCAACGCCCTCAAGGAAAGCCGGAGTTCACAGGGCGAGCGGCAGTCCGGTGCGCCGGACGCCGGGGAGGGGGCCGCCGTGGCGGAGCCCACCGTCGGGGAGCCCGCCGCGTGAGGGCACCCGCGCCCCGGCCCCGGGCCGCGCGGATCGTGCTGGCCGTCTTCGCCGTCCTGGCCGCCGCCCACCTCCTCGCCCTCGTGGCGCAGGCCGCCGCCGCGCCCGGCAGCACCGCCGCCGCCCTCGCCGGCACCGCCGTCCACCTCACCAAGCCCGCCCTGATGCCGCTGCTCGCCGCCCACGTCCTGCTCCGCGGCGGGCCGCCGCTGCTGGCCGGCGCGCTGCTGCTCGGCTGCGGCGGCGACACCTTCCTCCAGATCGGCGGCGGCACCGCCTTCCTCGTCGGGATGGGCTCGTTCGCCGCCGGACACGTCTGCTACCTGCTGCTGTTCGCCCGGCACGGCAGGCGCCCGGCAGGCCGCCGTTCCCTGCCGGTGGCGGCAGCGGCGGCCTACGCGGTCGCCCTGGTCGCCACCGTCGCGCTGCTGTGGCCGGACCTGCCGGCCGCACTCCGCGTCCCGGTCGCCGGATACAGCCTGCTGCTCACCGCGATGGCCTGCGGCGCGCTGCGGGCGGGCCCGCGGGCCGCGGCCGGCGGACTGCTCTTCCTGCTCTCCGACACCCTGATCGCAAGCGGTATCGCGCACTGGCCGCAGCTGCCCGCCCCACAGTTCTGGATCATGGTCACCTATACGGCGTCCCAGGTCGCCCTGGCCGCCGGCGTGCTGGCGGCGGCCGGCGGACCGGACCACCCGGCCGCGGACGCACACCCGTCCCCGGCGTACCGTGAGGCCGTCCGGGAGGCGTGAACCGCCCCGGCCGGCGGCGCCGTTTGCGTCTCCCCCCGTGGGAGACCCGAAAGTGGAGGGCATGTACGAGGACGGCACCGGCCTGCTCTCCATCGGCGCGCTGTCGCGCCTGACCGGCGTCTCGGTCAAGACCATCCGGAACTGGTCGGACCAGGACCTGCTGCCGCCCGCCGCCCGCACCCCCGCGGGCTACCGGCTGTACGGACCGGACGCCCCGGCCCGCCTGGAGATCGTGCGCAGCCTGCGCGAACTGGGCATCGGCACGGCGGCGATCCGCGCCGTCCTGCACCGCGAGAGGTCGCTCGGCGACACGGCGGAGCGCTGGGCGGACGCACTGGACGCGCAGATCCGCACCCTGCGGCTGCAGCGCTCCGTCCTGCGCACGGTGGCCGCGCGGGGCACCGCAGCAGAGGAGCTGCCGCAGATGACCCGACTCGCCCGCCTGTCGGCCGAGGAGCGCCGCCGGATCGTCGCCGACGTCGTCGAGGACGCCCTGGACGGGGTGGCCGCCCCCGCCTACCGCAGCGGCCTGCTGGCCGCCACCCCCGACCCGCCCGAGGACCCCACGCCCGAACAGCTCGACGCCTGGGTGGAGTTGGCCGCCCTGGTCCGCGACCCGGAACTGGGCGCCGCGCTGCGCCGGCTGGCCGAGTTCAGCGCCCGTAGCGCCCCCGCGCAGCCGGCCGGTGCGGCGGACGCGGGAGATCCGGCCCTGGCGGATCCGGTCTCGGCGGATCCGGCCGCGGCGACCGAGGCCGCCGTCCGCGTCGCCGAGCTGATGCGCACCCGCGCCGAAGCCGCCGTCGCCGCCGGCATCGCCCCGGACTCCCCGGCCGCCGAGCCTGCCCTCGCCGAGCTGATCGCCGCCTGGATCCCCACCCAGGCCGCCACCCCCGACCCGCCGGCCGCGGACGGCCCGGCCGCCCGCACCCGCCTGCTGGAGCAGCTGGAGACCGTCGCCGAACCCCTCGTCGAGCGCTACTGGCAGCTGCTCTGCACGGCCACCGGCCGCCCCGCGCCGCCCCGTTGGGGCACCGCCGGCACCTGGACCGCCGCCGCGCTGCGCGCCCACCGCACCCCGAGTGAGCTGGACCGCTCCGCGATCGAGCGCCTCGCGGACACCGACCCGGAACGGGTGCTCGCCGGGTACGCGCAGGTGGCCCGCGACGTCGGTGCCCTGGTCGCCGCCGTCCGGCCGGACGACCTCCGGCTACCGACCCCGTGCGCGGGCTGGACCGTACGGGAACTGCTGAACCACATGGTGTGGGAAAATCTGATGGCCACCTCGATCGCCGCCGGGGCACCGCGCGGCGACCACACCGCCGACCATCTCGGCGACGGCCCCGACGGTCACATCGCCGCCTTCGAGGAGTCCGCGCGCACCGCCCTCGCCGTCTTCACCGGCAGCGGGATGCTGCACCGCACCTTCGGCCCGTACGAGGCGCCGGGCGGGCTGCTCGTCCAGCAGGTCACCGTCGAACTCCTCGCCCATGGCTGGGACTTGGCGCGGTCGGTCGGCGCCCCGACCGATCTGGCGCCGGAGGTCGCCGCCGAGGTCCTGGAGGCGGCCCGCCTGATCTACGGGGCGGCACCGCGCACCGAGGGCAGCTCGATCGCCCCGGAGCGCCCCGCCCCGCCCGGCGCCACCGCCGCGGACCGTCTGGCCGCGTACCTGGGACGGCTCCCGGACTGACCGCGCCGCCACGCGACGCGGGGTCGGCCCTCCCGGCGCGCCACACGGGCCGGGAGGCCACTCCCGCCCACGTCCCAGCGGGTCCCCGGACCGATGGTGCGGCCGGCCGCGTCAACGACGGCGACCTGACCGGCGTCGTCCTTGCAGTGGACATCGACCACGCCCTTGCCGGGTGCTCCACCCCTCCGCGAAACCGCACGTACGCGGCGCTGCGCACCGGCGGACGCGGGACGCGCGACGACCTCGTCCCGCACCGGCCACCGGCGAGGGAACGCGGGGAGGCGCATCAACCCAGCTGAATTGACGTACCGTCAGGCATACTGCCGGAGAAGGTCATTCGGGGCGGCGCAGGGTGCTCAGGCTCAGCGGCGGCAGGGCGATCCGCCGGCCGTACCAGCGCCGGGCGTCCGCCACCGGACGCGGCAGCGACGGCGCGAGGGTGATCGGCCCGGGCAGCCGGACGCTGCCGTACGGGCGCCGGCGGGGACCGGGTCGCGGCGGGTCCTGCGGAGGCGGCGGAGTCATGCCCGGCTCAACGAAGCGCCACCCGTGCGGTGGCGGCCGGTGCGCCCATTCCCCCGATTTCTTCGGGAATTCAACCATCCATCCTCTGTCGCTCCGTAGTCACCACCTCTACGATGCGTGATCTATGTCACTTATGCGGGCCTTATTGCCGCCCGTGGCACCAGCTCGCCGAGCCTCAGGAGACTGCGTGATCACCACCCCGTCCGCCAACCCCGGACAGCATGACCCGCCCGACTACCGTCAGGTGCAGTCGAGCCCCGAGTTCACCGAACTCCGGCGCGCGCACCGCTCGTTCGCCTTCCCGCTCACCCTCGCCTTCGTCCTCTGGTACCTGGTCTACGTGCTGCTGTCGAGCTACGCGGGCGGCCTCATGGCCACCAGGGTCCTGGGCCACCTCAACGTCGCCTTCGTCCTCGGCATCGCCCAGTTCGCCACCACCTTCCTGATCGCCTGGTGGTACTCCCGGCACGCCGCCGCCCACCTCGACCCGCGGGCCGAGGCCATCAGGTCCGGCCTGGAAGACACCGTGCCCCACCGGGACGCCGATGTGCAGGAGGCCGGCGCATGATCCTCGCCCAGCAACTCCCGCTCGCCGCCGGCGGCGCCGGCGAGCACCGCACCCTGATCGTCACCCTCTTCGCGGTCTTCGTCGCCGCCACCCTGGGCATCACCGTCTGGGCCGGCCGGCAGACCAAGGGGGCGGAGGACTTCTACGCCGGCGGGCGGCAGTTCAGCGGATTCCAGAACGGCCTGGCCATCTCCGGCGACTACATGTCCGCCGCGTCCTTCCTCGGCATCGCCGGCGCCATCGCCCTCTTCGGCTACGACGGCTTCCTCTACTCCATCGGCTTCCTCGTCGCCTGGCTCGTCGCGCTCCTCCTGGTCGCCGAACCGCTGCGCAACTCCGGCCGGTTCACCATGGGCGACGTCCTCGCCTACCGGATGCGCCAACGCCCGGTCCGGACCGCCGCCGGCACCTCCACCATCGTCGTCTCGATCTTCTACCTGCTCGCCCAGATGGCCGGCGCCGGCGCCCTGGTCACCCTGCTCCTGGGTATCACCAGCGAGGCCGGCAAGATCCTGGTCGTCGTCCTCGTCGGCATCGTGATGATCCTCTACGTCGGCATCGGCGGCATGAAGGGCACCACCTGGGTCCAGATGGTCAAGGCCGTCCTGCTGATCGCCGGCACCCTGCTGATCACCTTCCTGGTGGCGCTGAAGTTCCACTTCAACCTCTCCACCCTGCTCGGCGCCGCCGCCGAGAACAGCGGCAAGGGCTCCGCCTTCCTGGAGCCCGGCCTCAAGTACGGCGCCACCGCCACGTCCAAGATCGACTTCATCTCGCTCGGCCTCGCCCTGGTCCTGGGCACCGCCGGCCTGCCGCACATCCTCATCCGCTTCTACACGGTCCCCACCGCCAAGGCCGCCCGTACGTCGGTGAACTGGGCGATCGGCATCATCGGCGTCTTCTACCTGATGACCATCGCGCTCGGCTTCGGCGCCGCCGCCCTCATCAAGCCCGCCACCATCACCGCCTCCAACAAGGCGGGCAACACCGCGGCCCCGCTGCTCGCCCAGGAGATCGGCGGCGGCGCGGGCTCCACCGGCGGCGCGATCCTGCTCGCCGTCATCTCCGCCGTCGCCTTCGCCACCATCCTCGCGGTGGTCGCCGGCCTCACCCTCGCCTCGTCCTCCTCCTTCGCCCACGACCTCTACATCAACGTCCTGCGCAAAGGGCAGGCCACCGAGAAGGAAGAGGTCGCCGCGGCCCGCTGGGCGACCGTCGGCATCGGCGCCGTCGCCATCGTCCTCGGCGTCTTCGCCCGCAGCCTGAACGTCGCCGGCCTGGTGGCGCTCGCCTTCGCGGTCGCCGCCTCCGCCAACCTCCCGACCCTCCTCTACAGCCTCTTCTGGAAGCGCTTCACCACCCAGGGCGCCCTCTGGTCCATCTACGGGGGGCTGCTCTCGTCCGTCCTCCTCGTCCTCTTCTCACCCGTCGTCTCCGGCAAGGAGGCGTCGATGTTCCCCACCGCCCACTTCGCGTTCTTCCCCCTGGAGAACCCCGGCCTGATCTCCATCCCGCTGGGCTTCGCCCTCGGCTGGCTGGGCTCCCTCCTCTCCCGGGAGGAGCCGGACGCCGCCAAGTACGCCGAACTGGAGGTCCGCTCGCTGACCGGCACCGGAGCCCACTGAGCCATCCCTACAGCACCCGGGCGGGGTGGCATCGTAGAGATCTACGACGTCACCCCGCCCACCTCGTGCTTCTCACGCCTCCTCAGTGTCGGGCCCATCGCGTAGTCTCGAAGACGTACTGATCCACATGCCGATCCACACCTTCGGGGAGGGGGCCCAGTGCTCATCGACACGTACGGCCGCGTGGCCACCGACCTGCGCGTCTCGCTCACCGACCGCTGCAATCTGCGGTGCACCTACTGCATGCCCGAAGAGGGCCTGCAGTGGCTCGCCAAGCCCGACCTGCTGACCGACGACGAGATCGTCCGCCTCATCGGCATCGCGGTGCGCGACCTCGGCGTCGAGGAGGTCCGCTTCACCGGCGGTGAGCCGCTGCTCCGCCCCGGCCTGGTCGGCATCGTCGAGCGGGTCGCCGCGCTCGCCCCCCGGCCCCGGATGTCGCTGACCACCAACGGCATAGGTCTCCAGCGCACCGCCACCGCCCTGCGCGACGCCGGCCTGGACCGCGTCAACGTCTCCCTCGACACCCTCCGGCCCGACGTCTTCCAGACCATGACCCGCCGCAAGCGCCACGCCGACGTGCTGGGCGGCCTAGAGGCGGCCCGCGCCGCCGGCCTCGCCCCGGTGAAGGTCAACGCCGTCCTGATGCCCGGCCTCAACGACGACGAGGCCCCCGACCTCCTGGCCTGGGCCATCGCCCATGACTACGAGCTCCGCTTCATCGAGCAGATGCCGCTGGACGCCCAGCACGGCTGGAAGCGCGACGGCATGATCACCGCCGGTGACATCCTCGCCTCGCTGCGCACCCGCTTCACCCTCACCCCCGAGGACCAGGACGAGCGCGGCTCCGCCCCCGCCGAGCGCTGGACCGTCGACGGCGGATCGCACCGCGTCGGCGTCATCGCCTCGGTGACCCGCCCGTTCTGCCGCGCCTGCGACCGCACCCGGCTGACCGCCGACGGTCAGGTCCGCACCTGCCTCTTCGCCACCGAGGAGACGGACCTGCGCGCGGCCCTGCGCTCCGGCGCCCCCGACGCGGAGATCGCCCGCATCTGGAAGGTGGCGATGTGGGGCAAGAAGGCCGGCTCCGGCCTCGACGACCCCGCTTTCCTCCAGCCCGAGCGCCCCATGTCAGCCATCGGCGGCTGACCGCTCCCACTCCTCCAGCGCCACCACGTCCTTCAAGAACCCGCGCATGGCCAGGAACTGCGAGAGATGCTCCCGGTGCTCGTCGCAGGCCAACCAGGTCTTGCGCCGGTCCGGCGTGTGCAGCTTCGGGTTGTTCCACGCCAGCACCCACACCGCGTCCGCGCGGCAGCCCTTGGCGGAGCAGATGGTGACATTCTCGGAAACGTTCGGGGAGTTCACGCCCTCAACCCTACGTCGCGCACCCGCGCTCATGATCCTTCGGACATGACGACGCCGGGCAGCCACGGGGGGAGCCGCCCGGCGTCGGTCCGTCGCTCCGACGGGGGATGCGGAGCGCGTACGCAGTATGTCACGGGGGATGGCATGCGGTGCACTGGAACCGCATGATTGATCTGAGCTTTTCTTGAGCTTTGCAGACGCGGGGGTTCTCAGCCGCGCTCCCCATCGGGCTCCGAGGGCTCGCGCGCCGGCCGTTCCGCAACCGGTTCCGCCGGCCCGGAGGTCAGCATCCGCCGGGCCGGCTTCACGAACGTCGACGGCAGCGAAGGGACGTTCTCCCGCCCGGCGTTGGCGATCACGACCGCGATGTACGGAAGCCCTATGCCGAGCACCAGCGTCGCAATGGCAACGGGCCGCTCGACGTTCCACAGCACGGCGGTGAGCACGACGGCCACCGTCCGTACGGCCATCGAGATCACATACCGCCGCTGCCGCCCCCGCACGTCCTCGGACAGCCCCTGGCGAGCCCCCGTGATCCGGAAGGCTTCGACGTTGCTGTGCTTCCGCATCACGTTCCACCACCTGCTCTGTCGTGCCGGATTCTCCCCACTTTCCGGTCAGTTCCCACGGTACGCCGCCGCCTCCCGCCCTACGAGACCGGGTCGCGTCGTTGGCGTACGGGGGCGTCCCGCGGATGCCGTAGTGCTCTCCGTCCCCCTCCCGCGTCGCCGGTTTCCGTGCGGTGGAGGCGGGCGTGGCCTCGGTTGCGGTCCGGTGGGTGGGGGCACCTCCCGTCCGGAGGCTGGGGGAGTATTCCGGTGCAGCCCCTCCGCCTCCCCACCCACTGACGGTGGGCGAAACGGGCCCGCCCCCACCGATGGAGGGCGAGACGGGCCCCCGCCGCCGCGAAGCCCTAGCGGCCGGCGATTTGGGCCAGCTTGCGGCCGGCCTTGAGGTACGCGGTGCCCTCCGTGTCGGACAGCTTCTCCGTCAGGACCTCGGACAGCGGGCGCACCGCGTCCGCCTCGGCGAGGACCACCGTCGACTGGCCGTCCGCGCCCTCGACCACCAGTCGCAGCGCGTTCTGCTTCGCCAGCCGGCGCGCCGCCGAGGCGCTGGCCGTGAACTCCAGGACGGTCGTCAGCACCGCGGCCACCGTCGACGCACCGTGCTCGGCGGCGTCCACGACCGGCAGTGACTCCACATCCGCGAACGACTTCTTGGAGAACTGCGCCACGAACCCGGCCCGCGCCGCCATCGCCGCGTCCAGCCCGTACAGCGCCGTCACGACCTCGCCGGCGAGGATCTTCTTGAGGTCCATCGGGTGCAGCGACCGCTCCGAGACGCGGCCCAGGACGAGCGCGATCTCCGCGTCGGTCCACTCCGTCCACGCCTTGAGGTACGGCTCCATCAGCCGGTCCGGCACCGACATGATCTTGCCGAAGACATCGTCGGCCGGCGCGCTCAGACCGACGTAATTCCCCTTGGACTTGGACATCTTGGCTCCGGTGCCGTCCGTGCCCTCGATCAGCGGCATGGTCACCACCAGCTGCGGTCGCTGCCCGCGCAGCTCCATCAGCTTGCGGCCCATCTGGAGGTTGAGCAGCTGGTCGGAGCCGCCCAGCTCCACGTCGCACTCCAGCGCCACCGAGTCCAGGCCCTGGGCGATGGGGTAGAGGAGCTCGGTCATGGTCAGACCGGAGCCGGCCGCGAGGCGGTTGCGGAAGTCCTCGCGCTGCAGCAGCTGCGAGGCCGGCACCTGCGCGAGCAGCGCCAGCAGCTCCGGGAAGGTGTACGGCGCCAGCCACTCGCTGTTCTGCCGGAAGCTGACCTTTTCGAAGTCGAAGAAGGGGCGCACCTGTTCGCGGTACGTGGCGAGGTTGTGCGCGATGTCCGCGTCGGTCAGCGGCGGCCGTTCGGCCGTACGGCCCGACGGGTCGCCGATCTTCGCGGTGAAGTCGCCGATGATCAGCGTGACGTCGTGGCCGAGGCGCTGGAAGCGGCTCAGGATGATCAGCGGTACGGCGTGCCCCAGGTGCACATCGGTCGCCGTCGGGTCGATGCCCAGCTTGATGTGCAGGCCCTTGCCGGCCGTCCGGCGCTCCTCGATGCGCTCGGCCAGCCTCTCCACGCCCGGCAGCACCTCGACCGTACGGGCCGCGATCAGCTCGGCCTGCTCCTTGGCGGGCAGGTCCGTCAGGTCGAGATAGCGCCGCGCGCCGGTCTCCTTGAGCAGCTCCTTGACGGTGTCGTCGGAGGAGAGGTCGGTGGAGAGCAGTGCGCTGGCGCGGGCGACGGATTCGCCGAGGCGTGTCATGGCGTCCCTGATCGATCGTGGTTCCCCGAGGGGAGGACAGGCCGACAGTCTATTAGGCCGGTCCCGCCCACCCGGCCGTACACCCGTCCCTGGGCGGGCCGGCCGGGACGCCGGTGCCGACGCGGTGGGTGGGGCGGCGGCACCGGCGCACACCCCGCCGCTCACACCCCCCGGCTGACCGAACTCATGTTGAAGTCCGGCACCCGCAGCGCCGGCATCGCCGCCCGCGGGAAGTAGTCGCTCCATTCGCGCGACAGCGTCCGCTCGGTACGTCCCGCCTCCACCGCCCGGGACAGCAGGTCGACCGGCGACTCGTTGAACCGGAAGTTGTTGACCTCGCCGACGACCTCGCCGTTCTCGACGAGGTAGACGCCGTCCCGGGTCAGCCCGGTCAGCAGCAGCGTGGCCGGGTCGACCTCGCGGATGTACCAGAGGCAGGTCAGCAGCAGCGCCGGCCCTTCCTGGCCCGCGGCGGCCACCATCTCGTCCGTCGAGCGCGAACCGCCGCCCTCCAGAAGGAGGTTGTCGATGACCGGCGCCACCGGCAGTCCGGTGAGCGCGGCGCTGTGCCGGGTGGTCGGCAGCCGGTCCAGGACCCCGTCGCGCATCCAGTCGGTGGCGGTCAGCGGCAGCCCGTTGTCGAAGACCGAGGCGTCGTCGCCGGAGGCGTGCGCCAGGACGAACGGTGCGCACTCCAGCCCGGGGGCCCGCGGGTCGCTGCGCAGCGTCAGCGGCAGCGCGGAGAGCCGCTCGCCGACCCGGGTGCGCGAGGCGCCCTCCCCGTCGCCCGCTTTGGAGAAGACCGTACGGCCCTCCGCGGCGTCCCGGGCCCCGGACGACCACAGCTGGTAGATCAGCAGGTCGGCGACGGCGGTCGGCGGCAGCAGCGTCTCGTAGCGGCCGGCGGGCAGTTCGATCCGCCGCTCGGCCCAGCCCAGCCGGCGGGCGAGCTCGGCGTCCAGCTCCCGCGGGTCGACGTCGGTGAAGTCGCGGGTGGCCCGGCCGGTCCACGCGGAGCGGCTGCGGTCGGGCGACTTGGCGTTCAGCTCCAGTACCCCGGTGGGCTGGTCGTGCCGCAGCCGCAGCCCGGCGGAGGTGCCCAGATACGAGGACACGACCCCGTGCTGGGCGAATCCGTACAGTTCCCGGCCGCCGGCGCCGGCCTGCCGGAAGGACTCCCCGAGGGCCGGCGCGAAGGCCGCGAAGACGTCCGAGGAGGTCTCGGCGGGTGCGGCGGTGAAGTCGTGGGACACCTTCTCGCCGGCGACCAGCGGCTGCGCGTCCTCGGCGGGCCCGGCGTCGCGGGCCGCCGCCTCCGCGGCCCGTACCAGCGGTTCCAGGTCGTCCGCGGTCACCGCGGACCGCGAGACCACCCCGGCCGCGGTGCCCCGGGCGCCGTCCACGGTCGCCACGACGGTCAGCGTCCGGCCGCGGGTGACGCCGTTGGTGGTGAGGGCGTTGCCCGCCCAGCGCAGGTTGGCGCTGGAGCGCTCGTCGGCGATGACCACGCAGCCGTCGGCACGGGACAGCTCCAGCGCCTGCTCGACGATCTCGTACGGCCGGTTGCTGCGGATGCTGCGCGGACTCATCGACCCGCCTCCTGGCTCGTGTTGAGACTGTGCCTGCCCGGGGGACGACCCCCGGACCCCCGGCCGATTCGGTGGTGGCGGCTGTTCATCGACCGGCCTCCCGCGTCGTGTTGAGGATGTTGACGCCCTCGAAGACCGCCGAAGGGCAGCCGTGCGAGACCGCCGCGACCTGGCCCGGCTGCGCCTTGCCGCAGTTGAACGCGCCGCCCAGGACGTACGTCTGCGGGCCGCCGAGCGCGGTCATCGACCCCCAGAAGTCGGTGGTGGTGGCCTGGTAGGCGACGTCGCGCAGCTGGCCGGCCAGCCGGCCGTTCTCGATCCGGAAGAACCGCTGGCCGGTGAACTGGAAGTTGTAACGCTGCATGTCGATGGACCACGAGCGGTCGCCGACCACGTAGATGCCGCGCTCCACGCCCGCGATCAGCTGCTCCGTGGAGGGCCCGTCGGGCGCCGGCCGGAGTGAGACGTTCGCCATCCGCTGGACCGGCACATGCCCGGGGGAGTCCGCGTACGCGCAGCCGTTGGAGCGTGGAAAGCCCGTCAACCTGGCCATTCTGCGGTCGAGTTGGTAGCCGACCAGGGTGCCGTTCCGGACCAGGTCCCAGGACTGGGCGGCCACGCCCTCGTCGTCGTAGCCGATCGTGGCGAGCCCGTGCTCGGCGGTCCGGTCGCCGGTCACGTGCATGATCGGCGAGCCGTAGGCCAGCTTCCCCAGCTGGTCGAAGGTGGCGAACGAGGTCCCCGCGTACGCCGCCTCGTAGCCCAGCGCCCGGTCGAGTTCGGTGGCGTGGCCGATCGACTCGTGGATCGTCAGCCAGAGGTTGGACGGGTCCACGACCAGGTCGTACGTGCCGGGCTCGACACCGGGTGCGCGCATCTTCTCGGCGAGGTGCTCGGGGATGCGGGCCAGTTCGCCGTCCCAGTCGTAGCTGCCGTCGGTCAGGTACTCCCAGCCGCGCCCGACGGGTGGTGCGAGGGTGCGCATCGACTCGAAGTCGCCGCCGGCCGGGTCCACCGCGACGGCGGTCAGCTGCGGATGCAGCCGGACCCGCTGCTGGGTGGTGCTGGTGCCCGCGGTGTCCGCGTAGAACTTGTTCTCCTGTACGGCCAGCAGGGAGGCGTCGGTATGTGCCACACCCGGCGCCGCCAGCAGCCGCGCGCTCCACTCCGCCAGCAGCCCGGACTTCTCCGCGTCCGGCACCGCGAAGGGGTTGATCTCGTACGCGGAGACCCAGGTGCGGTCGGGGTACGCGGGCTCCGCCGCCAGTTCGACCCGCTCGCCGGACCCCGCGGCCTCGATCACCCTCGCCGAGAGCCTGGCCATCGCCACCGCCTGGCCGGCCACCCGCGCCGCGGCGTCCATCGTCAGGTCGACCCCGGACGCGAACCCCCAGGCGCCGCCGTGCACCACGCGGACCGCGTACCCGAGGTCGGTGGTGTCCGAGGTGCCCGACGTCCGGGCGTCCCGCAGCCGCCAGGAGGCGCTGCGCACCCGTTCCAGGCGGAAGTCGGCGTGCTCGGCGCCCAGCGCGCGGGCGCGGGCCAGCGCGGCGTCGGCCAGCGCGCGCAGCGGCAGCGCGAGGAAGGTCTCGTCAAGGTCATGGGGTGCAGCGGGCACGGCGTCCTCCCGTAGTCGGCGGATGCATCATGCCCCGGATCTGTGGAGACCCGACAGTGACCGGGGCGCGCCCCTGTTCGGGCCCGATTCCCCGGATCGGTGCCGTGACCGCTAGTTTCGTACCGAACGCAAGACGACAGGACACGGAAAGGGTGATCTCTTGAGCCGCTCGGTTCTGGTCACCGGAGGCAACCGCGGCATCGGCCTGGCCATTGCCCGTGCCTTCGCCGAGGCAGGCGACAAGGTCGCCATCACCTACCGCTCGGGCGAGCCGCCCGCCGGTTTTTTGGCCGTGAAGTGCGACATCACGGACCCCGAGCAGGTCGAGCAGGCGTACAAGGAGATCGAGGAGAAGCAGGGCGCGGTCGAGGTGCTGGTGGCCAACGCCGGCGTCACCCGCGACCAGCTGCTCATGCGGATGTCCGAGGAGGACTTCACCTCGGTCCTGGAGACCAACCTCACCGGCACGTTCCGGGTGGTCAAGCGCGCCAACCGCGCGATGCTGCGGGCCCGCAAGGGGCGGATCGTCCTGATCTCGTCGGTGGTCGGCCTGATGGGCGCCCCGGGTCAGGCGAACTACGCCGCCTCGAAGGCCGGTCTGGTCGGCTTCGCCCGTTCGCTCGCGCGTGAACTGGGCAGCCGCAACATCACCGTCAACGTCGTCGCGCCCGGTTTCGTCGACACGGACATGACCCGGGTGCTCAGCGACGAGCAGCGGGAGAGCATCGTGAAGCAGGTGCCGCTGGCGCGTTACGCGCAGCCCGAGGAAGTCGCCGCCTCGGTCCGTTTCCTGGCCTCCGACGAGGCCGCGTACATCACTGGAGCCGTCATTCCCGTCGACGGCGGATTGGGCATGGGGCACTGAGCACGATGACGAACACGAGCGGAATTCTCGCCGGCAAGCGCATCCTGATCACGGGTGTGCTGATGGAGTCCTCGATCGCCTTCCACGCGGCCAAGGTCGCGCAGGAGCAGGGCGCCGAGGTCATCCTGACCGCGTTCCCGCGGCCGACGCTCACCGAGCGCATCGCCAAGAAGCTGCCCAGGCCGGCCAAGGTGGTCGAGCTGGACGTGACCAACCAGGAGCACCTGGACCGACTGGAGGGCGTGGTCCGCGAGGAGCTGGGCGGCCTGGACGGCATCGTCCACTCCATCGGCTTCGCACCGCAGGACGCCCTGGGCGGCAACTTCCTCAACACGCCCTACGAGTCGGTCGCCACGGCCATGCACGTCTCGGCGTTCTCCCTGAAGTCGCTGACCATGGCCTGCCTGCCGCTGATGCCGGACGAGGGCGGCTCGGTGGTCGGCCTGACCTTCGACGCCCAGTTCGCCTGGCCGCAGTACGACTGGATGGGCCCGGCCAAGGCCGCCCTTGAGGCCACCAACCGCTACATGGCGCGTGACCTCGGCAAGCGGAACATCCGCTGCAACCTCATCTCGGCGGGCCCGATCGGCTCGATGGCCGCCAAGTCCATCCCGGGCTTCTCGGACCTGGCCAAGGTGTGGGACACCCGCTCCCCGCTGCAGTGGGACATGGCCGACCCGGAGCCCGCGGGCCGCGGCATCGTCGCCCTGCTGTCGGACTTCTTCCCGAAGACCACCGGCGAGATCATCCACGTCGACGGCGGCGTGCACATGATGGGCGCCTGACACCCGTCGCGCTTCCGTACTGCCCGTCCCGGTCCTGCCGGGGCGGGCAGTACGCGTTTCGGGACCCGGAGCCTGCGGATCAGTCGCGCTCCACGAGGGTCCCCCGGCACCCGAAGGAATGGGTGCTCGCCTCGGAGGCGGCCAGGTCGCCGTCGCCCGCGCGGATCGCCGCCACGAGGCGGGCATGGTCCATGTGCGCCTCGGGCCGCAGCACCTCGCCGACGTCGGCCCGCAGGAACTCGCGCAGCACGCCCCCGAGGTCGGCGTAGATCTCGGCCAGTACGTCGTTGTGCGAGGCCGCCACCACCGCCATGTGCAGGGTCGCGTCCGCCTCGACGAACGCCTCGGCGGCACCGGACCGCCAGGCGTGCTCACGCCGTTCCAGCAGCGCGTCGAGCTGCCGCAGGTCCCCTTCCGTGCGGCGGTCGGCGGCCAGCCGGGCGGCTGCCGCCTCCAGGGCGCTGCGCAGCTCGGCGACGTGCACGGGGTCGGCCTCCGCGAACCGGCGGTTCATGACCCCGGCGAGCTCACTGGTCGCGACCACGTAGGTGCCGGACCCCTGGCGGATGTCGAGCAGTCCGTTGTGCGCCAGTGCCCGGACGGCCTCGCGGACGGTGTTGCGGGCCACCCCGAGCTGCTCCACGAGCTCCGGCTCGGTCGGGATGCGGGACCCCACCGGCCAGTCGCCGGACGTGATCTGGGCGCGCAGCTGCGCGATCACCTGGTCGGCCAGGGCGGACCGGCGGGGCGAGGTCAGGGGCATGGCGGGGCTCCGGGGTGCGGGGGCCGGTGGGCCCGAAGGGCGGTGGCGGCACGGGCGGGCTGCCGGGGTCCGGGCCGCCGTGGGGGCCTGCTGAGGCTACCGACAAAGGCTGGACAACCATTCATCCCATGATTCTATGATGGCTCGCATGGCACACGACGACCTCGCGACACTCGGCCCGGCCGCCGAGCCCTCGACGACCTCCCCGCCCCAGTACCCCGACGGTGCCGGCCCGTCGCGCCCCGCCGCCGAAGAGGCCGTACCGAAGCACTCCCGGGAAGCCGGACCCGCCGCCCGCTGGCTGCCGCGGATCGTGATCGCCGGTCTCGTCCTGGCCGCGCTCAACCTCCGCCCCGCCATCACCAGCCTCGGCGCGCTCATGAAGGAGGTCCGCGACGGGCTCGGCATGAGCGGCACCGTCGCCGGCCTGCTGACCTCCGTACCGGCCCTGTGCTTCGCGGTGTTCGGCATCGCCGCGCCCCGGCTGGCCAGGCGCTGGGGGCCCGGCGCGATCGTGTGCGCCGGTATGGCGGCGATCGCGGTGGGCGTCGCGGTGCGGCCGTACGCCGGCGGCACCGCCGGCTTCCTCGCCGGCAGCGCCCTGGCGCTGGCCGGAATCGCGGTCAGCAATGTCCTGCTGCCGGTGGTCATCAAGACCTGGTTCCCCCGGCGGGTCGGCCCGATGACCGGGCTGTACTCGATGGCGCTGGCCCTGGGCACCTCGCTCGCCGCGGCGCTCACCGTTCCCATGACCGGTGCGCTGGGCGGCAGTTGGCGCACCGGCCTGACGGTCTGGGCGCTGCTCGCCGCGCTCGCCGTGCTGCCCTGGCTCGCCGTCGTACGGCAGCGGCGGACCGCTCCGGAGGCGCCCCGGAGCGGTGCGCAGGCTCCCGGGGCGGCGCCCCTGCGGATCACCTCGTCGCCGACCGCCTGGGCGCTGGCCGTCTTCTTCGGCCTCCAGGCGACCGCCGCGTACATCACGATGGGGTGGATGCCGCAGATCTTCCGCGACGCCGGGGTCTCGGCGGGCACCGCGGGCGTGCTCCTCGCCGTCACGATGGCGGTCGGTGTCCCGCTCTCCTTCGTGCTGCCGTCGCTGGCGTCCCGGATGCGGCACCAGGGTCCGCTGGTGGCGGTCCTCGGGCTCTGCGGGATGGCCGGCTACACCGGACTGTGGCTGGCCCCGGCCGCCGGCTCCTGGGCCTGGGCGCTGCTGATGGGCGTCGCCAACTGCGCGTTCCCGCTTGCCCTGACGATGATCGGGATGCGCGCGTCGAGCCCCGCCGGGGTCGTCAAACTCTCCGCCTTCGCGCAGAGCGTCGGCTATCTGATCTCCATCCCCGGGCCGCTGCTGGTCGGCACGCTCTACCAGCACAGCGGCGGCTGGGGGCTGCCGATCGCGCTGATGGCCGGGCTGATGGTGCCGCAGATCGCGGTGGGCGTGCTGGCCGGCCGGGACCGCCGCATCGAGGACGAGCGGTGAGCGCCCGGGGATGAGCCCTGGCCGGACGGGCGTGGACGGCGGGTGCGACACTGGGCCCATGCCAGTGCTCGAACCGAATCCGCAGGGCAGCCAGAAGAAGCTGCTGCTCGTCCTGGGCCTCATGCTCGGGGTGACCGTCGTCGTCGCGATCGTCGCGAGTATCGCGGCGCCCTGAGCGCGCGGCGGCCTGGCCGGTGGACACCGGAACCGGGCCGGCGGTGGGGATATCCCCCCGTCCCCTAGGGGGCCGGTGTCAGGGACAAGTGGGTGGCTTCCCGGATGGGAACGGCCGCCGGAGATCCGTAGTTTCGAAGTGCACCGCACAGCGCGGTGGGCGCACCGCAGCCGCGGTGCGCCGCCCTTCGAACCGCTCTGGAGACCGCCATGTCCGCCGCGTTCCACCGCCCGTCCGCAGCGAAGGCCCCCGGCCTGTGGAAGGCGCTGCCGTGGTGGGCGCTGGCGCTGCCGGTGGTCTCCTTCATAGCCCTGCTGGTGCTGGTGGCGAATCCCGGCGTGGCGAGCGCGGCCGGTGCGGGGAGTGTTCCGCAGGGCCTGGCGCCGCTGCTGGATTTCCTCGCCCGCGTGCTCGGGATCGGCGGGTGAGCGGGGTGCGCGCCCGGGTGCGCCCGGCGGCGCCGCCCGGGGGGTCACCCGGCAGGGGGGAGCGCTCCAACACCCCGAGCCGGGCGCGGGGATTCATGCGAAGCTGGGACACATGAGCGTCGATACACCCCGCCGGATTGTCCTGCTCCGACACGCCAAGGCCGAATGGTCGGAGGTGGGCGACCACGACCGTCCGCTTACCGATCGTGGCCGCAAGGATGCCCCGGTCGCCGGCCGCTGGCTGGCCAGGGCGGGGGTCACCCCCGACCTGACCCTGTGCTCGACCGCCGCCCGCACCCGTGAGACCTGGAAGCTCGCCGTCCAGGAGCTCCCGCAGCGCCCCAAGACCGTCTACGAGGAGCGGCTCTACGAAGCCTCCCTCGGCGAGCTGCTCGCGCTGCTGAACGAGACCTCGGACGACGTCAGCGATCTGCTGGTGGTCGGGCACAACCCGGGGATGCACGCCCTCGCCGACGCCCTGGCCGGTGAGGCCGACGGCGATCTGCTGCCGCGGATGAACCGCAGCGGCTTTCCGACGGCCGCGATGGCCGTGCTCACCTTCAACGGCTCGTGGAAGGCGGTCGAGCACGGCGTGGGGCGCCTCGTCGCGTACTGGACGCCGCAGGACTGAGGCTGTCGGCCGCTGTCGGCGGGACGGTGGGCGGCCGGGGACGGCGGAAGACCGGGCACGAGGCCCCGGCGCGGGATGCGCCGGGGCCTCGTGCTGTCGTGGATGTCCAGCTGGCCGGCCGGGGACGGGGTACCAACGGCCGACGGAGTGTCCCCGCAGGTCACTCCGCGTGCGTGTCGGCCGCCTCGACCTCTTCGCGGGTGACGCCCAGCAGATAGAGCACGGCGTCCAGGAACGGCACGTTGACCGCGGTGTGCGCGGCCTCGCGCACCACGGGCTTGGCGTTGAAGGCCACCCCCAGGCCGGCCGTGTTGAGCATGTCCAGGTCATTGGCGCCGTCGCCGATCGCGACGGTCTGCGCCAGCGGCACCCCCGCCTCGTGGGCGAACCGCCGCAGCAGCCGGGCCTTGCCGGCCCGGTCCACGATCTCGCCGGTGACCCGTCCGGTGAACCTGCCGTCGACGATCTCCAGGGTGTTGGCGGAGGCGAAGTCCAGCCCCAGCTCCTCCTTGAGCGCGTCGGTGACCTGGGTGAAACCGCCCGAGACGACGCCGACTTGGTAGCCGAGCCGCTTGAGCGTCCGCACGAGGGTGCGGGCACCGGGGGTGAGGCGCACCTCCTTGCGCACGGCGTCGACCACGGACGCGTCCAGCCCGCGGAGCAGCTCGACCCGGGCGTGCAGCGACTGCTCGAAGTCCAGCTCGCCGCGCATCGCGGCGGCGGTCACCGCGGCGACCTCCGCCTCGCACCCGGCGTGCGCCGCGAACAGCTCGATGACCTCGTCCTGGATGAGGGTGGAGTCGACGTCCATGACGACCAGCCGCTGCGCCCGGCGCTGGAGCCCGGCCGCGACCACCGCGACATCCACCCCGAGCACCGCGGCCTCGGGGGCCAGCACACTGCGCAGCGCCGCGGTCTCCGCACCGGAGACCGCGAACTCGACCGCCGTGACCGGATACTTGGCAAGCCGGAAGATCCGGTCGATGTTGCCGCCGGTGGCCGTTATGGCGGCGGCGATCGCGGCCGTCGACTCGGCGGTGAGCGGATGCCCCAGCACGGTGACGTGGGACCGTCCGGTGCCGCGCGGACGGTTGTCGCCGCGGCCGGAGATGATCTCGGCCTGGAGGTTCAGCGACTCGGCCCAGCTGTGCACGGTCGCCCGGAGGTCGCCCTCCGTCGAACCGTAGGAGCCCTCGGCGGGGGAGGGGGCGGTGACCAGTGCGCACAGCGTGATGCGCCCCCGGGTCACCACCTGCTCGATGTCCACGACATCGACGGAGTAGGCGGCGAGGGTGTCGAAGAGGCCCGCGGTGATGCCGGGCCGGTCCTTGCCGAAGATCTTCACGAGGAGGGTCGGTACGTCTTCGCCTGGTGCGGCGGTGGCAGGCGGGGTCTGCGATGCGCTCATGGTGGTCTTACGGTAACCGGCGGGTGGCCGCGCCCGTACGGGTGTCCGGGGTTCGGACCGCGGGTCCGCCCGACTGCCGCGCCCGCCGCCGGATCGCCCCCGGGGCGGCCGGCCGCGGGTGGCCGTCGTCGATCGTTATGGACTCGTGTCCGGGCCGTTCTGTTGTACCGGCCCGGGGAGTGGGCTGGTGCCCCAACTCGCCTTTTGGTAGGGCGTTTTCGGCCGCGCGGGAGCATATGGAGCGGGACGCACCACCGGTATTCCCGTGATTGCCGGGCATTTCGGGCCCTTCCGGCCCTCCGGGAGAGTTCGCCGGGCCCCAACTGGAGCCCCGCGCACCCTGGTCGCGTCCCAGTTTCCGGTCCGCGGGCCGAGCCTGAAATAGTTCCTCACGATGTTCGCCATCCCTAGACTTCCCATACAGGGCGTCACTCGGGGGACTATGTAATGGGGCGTGGAGTGCCTGAACTCGTACTCGAATTGAACGGAAGGACCTGGACGCTCGATCCGTCCAGGTCCTACAGCGTGGGCCGCGATCCGCAGGGCGACATGGTGCTCGACGACGCCAGGGTCTCCTGGCGGCACGCCACCGTCCGCTGGTCCGGACAGAGCTGGGTCGTCGAAGACCACGGCAGCACCAACGGCACCTACGTCCAGGGCCGCCGGATCCAGCAGCTGGAGATCGGCCCCGGCACCGCAGTGCACCTGGGCAACGCCACCGACGGCCCCAGGATGAGCCTGTCCGCCGCCGCAGCGCCCGCCGACGCCTACAGTGCGCAGCCCGCGATGGCGCCGCAGCAGCAGGGCTGGCAGGCGCCGCCCGCGCAGCAGCAGGCCCCGCAGCCGCCCGCCCAGCAGGGCTGGCAGGCCCCGCCGCAGGGCCAGCAGCCGCCGTACGTCCCGCAGCAGCAGGCGCAGCAGCCGCCGCAGGGCGAGCCCCGGCAGGCCGTTCCCCCGCAGCGGCCCGACGGCGCCCAGGAGCGCCCGGCCCCGCAGGCCCAGGGCGACCGCAGCCCGACCACCTTCCACCGCCTGGACACGGGCCGCGTGATGCGGATCGGCCGTGCGCTGGAGAACGAGCTGGTCGTCTCCGACCTCCAGGTCTCCCGCCACCACGCCGAGTTCCGGGCCACCCCCGACGGCCGGTTCGAGATCCGCGACCTGGGCAGCCACAACGGCACCTACGTCAACGGCCAGCCGGTCCCCAAGTCCGGCACCGCGCTGATCGGCCCGAACGACACCGTCGGCGTCGGCCACTCCACCTTCCGGCTGGTCGGCGACCGCCTGGAGGAGTTCGTCGACACCGGCGAGGTCTCCTTCTCGGCCCGCCATCTGACCGTCACCGTCGACGGCGGCAAGCAGATCCTCAAGGACGTCTCCTTCGGCGTCCCCGAGAAGTCGCTGATCGCCGTCATCGGCCCCTCCGGCTCCGGCAAGTCGACGCTCCTCAAGGCGCTGACCGGCTACCGCCCCGCCAACCAGGGCGACGTCCTCTACGACCACCGGAACCTCTACAAGCACTTCGCCGAGCTGCGCCAGCGCATCGGCCTGGTCCCGCAGGACGACATCCTCCACAAGGAGCTGACCGTCCAGAAGGCGCTGCGCTACGCCGCCAAGCTCCGCTTCCCCGGCGACACCGCGGAGTCCGAGCGCGAGGCCCGCATCGGCGAGGTGCTGCGCGAGCTCAAGCTCGACGTCCACAAGGACAAGAAGGTCACCTCGCTCTCCGGCGGCCAGCGCAAGCGCGTCTCGGTCGCCCTGGAGCTGCTGACCAAGCCCTCGCTGATCTTCCTGGACGAGCCGACCTCGGGCCTGGACCCGGGCATGGACCGCGACGTGATGCAGCTGCTGCGCGGCCTGGCCGACGACGGCCGCACGGTTCTGGTCGTCACGCACTCGGTGGCCGAACTCGCCCTGTGCGACCGGCTGCTGGTGATGGCCCCGGGCGGTTCGGTGGCCTACTTCGGCCCGCCCGAGGAGGCGCTGAACTTCTTCCAGTACGAGACCTGGGCGGACGTCTTCTCGGCGTTCGAGAACTACCGCGACTACGACTGGGCGGGCCGCTGGCGCGGATCCCCGCACTTCCAGCTGTACGCCGCGGACGTCGACTCGGTCGCCCCGCAGTCGGTCGGCGTCCAGGCGCCGCCGGCCCGTATCCAGAAGTCGCAGAGCTGGGGCTCGCAGCTGTGGACGCTGATGCGGCGCTATGTCTCGGTGCTCGCCTCCGACCGCGGCTTCCTCGCCCTGATGGTGATCCTGCCGGCGGTGCTCGGCGTGGTCTCGCTGCTGATCCCCAGCGATTACGGCCTCGGCTACGGCCCGGCGAACAAGCACCAGACCAACCGCGACGCGAGCACCATCGCGCTGATCCTCGCGGTCGGCATGTGCTTCTCCGGCGCCGCCAACTCGGTCCGTGAGCTGATCAAGGAGCGGGTCATCTACGAGCGCGAACGGGCCACCGGCCTGTCGCGGTCGGCGTATCTGATGTCCAAGGTCATCGTGCTCGGGGTGGTCACCGCCATCCAGGGCGTGATCATCTCGGCCATCGGCTTCTCCACCCGCAAGATGCCGGCCGAGGGCCTGATCTTCGCCAAGACCCCGGCGATCGAGATGGCGCTGGCGATCATCGCCCTCGGCTTCACCTCGATGATGGTCGGCCTGATCATCTCCTCGCTGGTCAAGACCGCCGAGAAGACCATGCCGCTGCTGGTCATGTTCGCCATCGTGCAGGTCGTCTTCACCGGCGTGCTCTTCCAGCTGTTCGACACCGCCGGCGTCTCCCAGTTCTCCTGGCTGATGCCGTCCCGCTGGGCCGTCGCCGCGCTGGGCGCGACCGCCGACATGAACACCCTGCTGCCATGGGAGCTGGGCCACCCCGACCCGCTGTGGAAGCACCAGACCGGCGTCTACGTGATGGACGTGATCATCCTGCTCGCACTGGGCGTCGGGCTCGCCTTCCTCGTCGCGCGGCTGCTGCGCCGCCACGAGCCGGAGGTCATGCGCAAGTAGCGCGCGCGGTCACCGCATGGCAGCGCCGAGGGGCGGCACCCGATCGTGGGTGCCCCCCCTCGGCGGTGTGCGTGATGGCCGCGGCTCGTGGAACGTCCGGCTCAGTAGGCCGAGTTGACGTGGTCCATGGAGCCGTACATCGCGGCCGCGTACTTGCAGGCGGCGGTGATGTTGGCGACCGGGTCGTAGATGTTCCAGGAGGTGCCGGGCACGTGGTACCGGCGGAAGGTCGGGTCGATGACCTGGAGCAGGCCCTTGGAGGGGATGCCCTTCTGCGCGTTGGAGTCCCAGAGGTTGATCGCCATCGGGTTGCCGGACGACTCCCGCATCAGGTTGCGGTAGATGCCGTTGTAGCTGCCCGGTATGCCGTGCGCGGCCATGACGTTCAGCGACTGCCGGATCCAGCTGTCCACGGTGTGGCCGTAGGTCTTGATCGTCTTCGGCGCGGCGGCGGGGACGGCGGCGGGAAGGGCGGTGCGGGTCTCGGAACGGCTCGCGGTCTCCGTGGCCTGGTGGTCCTGCTCGGCCTTCGCCTGGGCCGCAGCCTCGGCCTTCGCCTTGGCCGCCGCAGCCTCGGCCTTGCCCTGCGCGGCGGACTCGTCGGCCTGCTTGGCGATCGTGGCCCGCTGCGCCTGGGCAGCGATGTCGACCGCGCTGAAGGCGACCGGCTTCACGTTCACGTTCTGGGCGGCGGCCTCGCTCTTGCCCTGGCCGGCATCTGCACCCGGGACAACGGCGAAGACCAGCGCGGCGGCACCGGCGGCGGCGACACCGGCGGCGGAGAGCTTGTGGGTGCGGGTCAGGTTCAGACCGGAAAGGGAGTGCTTGGGCATGGCGGGACGACCTCTTCTAATGGGGGACATCGCACGGGCCTTGGGCGGCGCAGAACGCCGAGTTCTGATCACGGCGCCGAGCGACGGGAGCCATTCTTAGCGGCCGGAAATTCGCCGGGCAACGGTGTGACGTACGACCCGGGTTAGTGGAACCGGGGGTGCCCGAAATGCGTCCAGTACGTCATTTCCGCAGCTCACACGGTCTTTATATGTCCACTAACCGGGGTCGTAAGTGATGTGCGTCCTATGCGCGGGGTCACACCGGGCAGAGGATTATCTCGCCAGCAGTAATTGCAAACGCACACCCTGTGCGCATTCTGTGGGCGTCAAACCTCGACCATCACCTGGTCAAGGGACTTTCGTACCAAATCGGGCACCTGGCAGTCCGCTGCCGGGTACCCCACGGGGATCACCGCGAACGCCTTCTCGTTCCCGGGCCGCCCCAGGGCCTCCTGGAGGAACCGCATCGGGCTCGGCGTGTGCACCAGCGCCGCCAGCCCCGACAGGTGCAGGGCGGACAGCAGCATGCCGACCGCGATGCCCACCGACTCGTCCACGTAGTAGTGCTTGCGCCTGCTGCCGTCCGGGCCCAGCCAGTGCCGCTGCTGGAAGACCACGATCAGCTGCGGCGCGTCCGTCAGATGCGGCTTCACCTCGTCGGTGCCCAGCGGCCGCAGCGCCGCCAGCCACTCCTCGCCCAGCCGCCCCTCGTACGAGCGGCGCTCCTCGGCCTCCGCCGCCGCCCGGATCCGGCGGCGCACCTCGGGGTCCTTGACCAGTACGAACGTCCACGGCTGCTGATGCGCCCCGGACGGCGCGGTGGCCGCACAGGCGATCGCGTCGCGCACCACCTGCTCCGGCACCGGGTCGGGGGCGAACTGCCGCACCGTCCGCCGCCGGTCCATCCGCTCCCGCAGTTCGGCGGCCCGGGCCAGTGACTCGGCCGCGGGCATCCGCGCGGGCCGGTACGGCACCGGCCGGTAGGGCTCTCCATGGGTCGGCGTCCAGCTCTGGGGGGAATCCGTTGAAGGCGACATGCGCCGAGTCTGGAACCCGGCCCGCCGGCACCAGGGGCGGATCGCCGAATTCCTGCCACCGACGGCGCCGCGCCACCGCCGCCGCGTACGCGCGCCGCGGTACCTCCCGGTCCGCCGCCACCGCCGCCACCGCCGGCATCAGCGGATTCGGGGCGGGTGGGTCCGTGCGGCCCGGTGAGCAGGCCGTCCACCGCCCGCACCGCGTGCCCCGGGGGCGCACCCGCCAGCTCCGTCCGGCCGGCCGCCGCCCGGACCCCCCGTCCGCCCCGGCCACCGACTCCAGCCCCCGTACGGCCTTGGTGCCCACCGCTGCGATCCGCCCGCCCGGCGCGAGATCGGCGCGAACTGCGCCCCGCGCTCATCGGCCGGGCCCCCGCTGCCGCCCCGCCCATCTGGCACCTCAATCTGTCATTCCCCTATATAGGGGGACAACGACTCATGAACTCCAGAAAAGGGTCAAAGGAAAGAATCGGTGAATCGGGATGAATCGGGAGATCGGGAAGGGCCGGAAGGCCGGGAAGGACGGGGAAGGACCGGGAAGGACCGGCGACCCACGGCAACGGCAGCGCCTCCTGCGCGAGCCCCAGCGGTGCCGCCATGATCGCCACCGGCATGACCGCGTCCCCTCGTCCGGGCCGGGCCGAGCCGAGCCAGGCCCGCTGCCCCGCCCCCGCGTCCGCACCGTGGGGATCGGGCCGCCCCGGGGCGAAGGCCCCTGGACGGGCCGTCCGGGGGCCTTCGGCCTAGGCCCGCGGTCGGAGGCGCGGGGCGCCGGTGGACCGATACGGGCCGGTCAGCCCGCCGGTACGGTTGAGGCCATGACCAACGGACCGGGAGCCGGGATCCCCGCGGTGAGTACCGCGATCCTGGCGATGAGCAGGCATCTGGAGGTGCGCGACGTCCTCAAGACGATCGTCGCCTCGGCCCGTGAGCTGCTGGACGCCGAGTACGCCGCCCTCGGGGTGCCCGACGATCACGGAGGCTTCGCCCAGTTCGTGGTGGACGGTGTCAGCGCCGAGCAGTGGAAGGCCATCGGCCCGCTGCCCCGCCAGCACGGCATCCTCGCCGCGATGCTGCACAACGCCACCCCGGAGCGGCTCGCCGACGTCCGAGAGGACCCCCGCTTCGGGGGCTGGCCCGCGGCCCACCCGGACATGTCCGACTTCCTCGGCCTCCCGGTCGCCGACGGCGACGAGATCCTTGGCGCCCTCTTCCTGGCCAACAAGCGCTGCCCCAAGTCCTCTCCTTCCCGCAGGGACGGCTGCGGCTTCACCGAGGAGGACGAGCGGCTGCTCGGCATACTCGCCCAGCACGCCGCCATCGCCCTGACCAACGCCCGCCTCTACGAGCGCAGCCGCGAGCTGACCATCGCCGGCGAGCGCGCCCGGCTCGCCCACGAGCTGCACGACGCGGTCTCCCAGAAGCTGTTCTCGCTCCGGCTCACCGCCCAGGCCGCGACCGCCCTGGTCGACCGCGACCCGGCCCGCGCCAAGGACGAGCTCCACCAGGTCGCCGAGCTGGCCGCGGAGGCCGCCGACGAACTCCGCGCCGCCGTGGTCGAGTTGCGCCCCGCGGCCCTGGACGAGGACGGCCTGGTCGCCACCCTGCGCTCCCAGGTCCAGGTCCTCGACCGCGCCCACTCCGCGCGCGTCACCTTCGCCGCCCACGGCGTACGGGCGCTGCCCTCCGCCCAGGAGGAGGCCATGCTGAGGGTCGCCCAGGAGGCGCTGCACAACGCCCTGCGGCACTCGGGGGCCGGACGCGTCGAGGTGACCCTGACCCGTTCCGGCCAGGGCGCCCTGCTGCGCGTCGCCGACGACGGCCGCGGCTTCGACACCCGCGTGGTCCGCCGGGCCGGCCGGCACCTCGGCCTGGTCTCGATGCGCGATCGAGCCGGCGGCGTCGGGGGCAGGCTCACCGTGGATTCGGAGCCCGGCGAGGGCACCGCTGTCGAGATGGAGGTGCCCGGTGGCTGAGAGCGACAAGGGCGAACGCCGCCCGATCCGCGTCCTGCTCGTCGACGACCACCAGGTCGTACGCCGCGGTCTGCGCACGTTCCTGGAGGTCCAGGACGACATCGAGGTGGTGGGGGAGGCGTCCGACGGCGCCGAGGGCGTCGCCGCCACCGAGCAACTGCGCCCGGACGTCGTCCTGATGGACATCAAGATGCCCGGCACGGACGGCATCGAGGCGCTCCGCCGGCTGCGCGAACTCGACAACCGGGCCAGGGTCCTGGTCGTCACCAGTTTCACCGAACAGCGCACCGTCGTCCCGGCGTTGCGCGCCGGCGCGGCCGGCTACGTCTACAAGGACATCGACCCGGACGCGTTGGCCGGCGCCATCCGCTCCGTCCACGCCGGGCACGTACTGCTCCAGCCCGAGGTGGCCGGCGCGCTGCTCTCCCAGGAGGACAACAACGGCGGCCAGGGGCGCGGCACTTCACTCACCGACCGGGAGCGCGAGGTGCTCGGCCTGATCGCCGACGGCCGTTCCAACCGCGAGATCGCCCGCGCGCTGGTGCTGTCGGAGAAGACCGTCAAGACGCACGTCTCCAACATCCTCATGAAACTCGATCTCGCCGACCGCACGCAGGCCGCGCTGTGGGCCGTCCGGCACGGCATCGGGGCCTGAAACACAGGGGAGTCCGGCATCGGACGGGGCATCAAACCTATTAACCGAACGTCGCCTCGCAGATCCGAGATTCATACTGTCGTGTATACGTAGCCCGTTTGGCGTATCCCTGCTCCGGGGCGGGCCGTTTCCCAGTGCAGTCGCGGCGGATCGGCCACGACATCGGCAACGAGGAGCAAGAGAAGTGAAGAACATCAAGCGGGTAGCGGCCATCACGATGGCGAGCGCCGGTCTCGCCCTGGCGGGCGCCGGTGTCGCGTCGGCGGACGGTGCCGACGGTGCCGCGGTGCACTCCCCGGGCGTCGGTTCCGGCAACGTCTTCCAGGCCCCGGTGGACACCCCCGTGAACGCCTGCAACAACACCAGCTCGGTCGCCGGCCTGCTCAGCCCGACCGTCGGCAACACCTGCGTCAACAACTGATCGCCGGAGCATCCGCTCCGATCGCCTGACCGCGCCGCGCCCTGGCGCGCGAGAGGCACGCCGGACCGGCCCCGCCAAGCCCTGGCCGAGCGGCCGGTCCGCACTCCACAGTCATCGTCATTCCGGCCCTGTGCCACCACGTGAGGAACACGCCACCATGAACACCGCCAAAAAGGCCGCCCTTGTCCTCGCCACCACCGGTCTCGCGCTCGGCGCTGCCGCCGGTTCGGCGTTCGCCCACGACGGCGGGCAGGCCAGCGGCAAGGCCGACTGCTCCCCCGGTGTCCTCTCCGGCAACGTCGTCCAGGCCCCGGTGAGCGCCCCCGTGAACGTCTCCAACAACAGCGTCAAGGTTGCGGACGTGCTCAGCCCCGTCGCCGGCAACAGCTCCGTCAACCGCTGACTCCGTCGGCCCGGGGCCTGCATCCCCCGGGCTGTACTGGGTAGTTCCGCCCGGCCCTCCCGAGGCCCCGCCGGTCACTCCACGACCGGCGGGGCCTTCCCTGTTCACCGCCGGCGCCGCTCCCGCTCCTCGACCGCGGAGTTGTACGCCGCCACCTGTGCCCGCCGGGCCGTGCGCTCCACCGGACGCAGCGCCGCGGCGCGCGCCGCGATCTCCGACGAGCTGACCGCCGCGCCGTGCTCCCGGCCGTCCCCGCCCGCCTGCTGGGCGATGTCGATCAGCGCACCGACCCGCTGCGCCAGCTCCAGCACCCGTACGGCCCGCGGTGGATAGCCCGGCGCCAGCACCTGCCGGCCGGCCTCCGCCCGCGCCCGGTACGCCTCCAGCGCCGCCTCGGCGACCGGACCGGCCCCGGCCACGTCCAGCGTCGAGAGCACCTCCGTCGCGTCCCGCAGCGCCTCCGCCAGCTCCCGCTCGGCCTCGCCCAGCGACGGCACGTCGGCCGGCGGGGCCTCCCGCGCCGGAAGGCAGTGCCAGACCACCTCCACATGCACATCGGGCCCGGAACCGCCTTCGGGGCCGGCCTCGTACACCTCCGGGACCAGGCCCAGTCCCGTCCCGGGGGCGAGCACCGCCTCCCCGGCCTCCAGCGCCCGTGCGTTGAATTCCGGCGGACCGCTCAGCCCCAGCGGATGCCCCGGCACCGGCAGTGCCACCCGCAGACCGGCGGCGCCCAGCGTCCGCAGCCGCCCGAGCGCGAGGGTCAGCCCGACCGGGGCGTCCTCCCCGGGCAGGTCCGTCACGCGGTGCACCGCGTCGTCGTCCGCGATCCGGTGCGCGGCGTCATCAGGCGAGACAAGTCCGGCCAACAGGGCATTTCCCCACGCCGCCAGCCGTCCCGAACGAGGTTCATCGAGCATGGCCCCCAGCCTAGGGAACAGCACTGACAGTGAGTGGCGTAGGTTTGCAGGGGGGCTGCGCCTACAGGCGCACACGACGACCGAGAAGCAATGGGAGACAGTGCGCTCATGAGCGATGTGCTGGAGCTGGTGGACGTATCCGTGGTCCGCGAAGGACGGGCTCTGGTGGACCAGGTCTCCTGGTCGGTCAAGGAGGGGGAGCGCTGGGTGATCCTCGGCCCCAACGGCGCCGGCAAGACCACCCTGCTGAACGTCGCCTCCAGCTACCTCTTCCCGAGCACGGGCACCGCCAGCATCCTCGGCGAGCGGCTCGGCCGGGTCGACGTCTTCGACCTGCGCCCGCGCATCGGTATCGCCGGCGTCGCGCTCGCCGACAAGCTGCCGCGCAGCCAGACGGTCCTGCAGACCGTGCTCACCGCCGCGTACGGCATGACCGCGAGCTGGCGCGAGGACTACGACGACGTCGACGAGCAGCGCGCCCGCGCCTTCCTCGACCGGCTCGGGATGAACGAGTTCCTCGACCGGAAGTTCGGCACCCTCTCCGAGGGCGAGCGCAAGCGCACCCTCATCGCCCGCGCGATGATGACCGACCCCGAGCTGCTGCTCCTGGACGAGCCCGCCGCGGGCCTCGACCTCGGAGGTCGCGAGGACCTGGTGCGCCGCCTCGGCCGCCTCGCCCGCGACCCGTACGCCCCGTCGATGATCATGGTCACCCACCACGTCGAGGAGATCCCGCCGGGCTTCACCCACGTCCTGATGATCCGTCAGGGCAAGGTGCTGGCCGCCGGCCCGCTCGACCTCGAACTGACCTCCAGCAACCTCTCGCACTGCTTCGGCCTCCCGCTGATCGTCGACCGCAACGGCAACGACCGCTGGACGGCGCAGGGCCTGCCCCTCAAGTAGCCGCCGGCGTCCGGCCGATCGGGCTCCGTCCGATCGCGCCCTGACCGATCGCGCCCTGTCCCCGGCCGTGCCCCGGACCTACCATGAAGCCGTGGATCCATGGGTGTGGTGGCTTCTCGCCGCCGTAGGACTGGGCATTCCCCTCGTCGTGACCGCGCTGCCCGAATTCGGGATGTTCGCGGTCGGTGCCGTCGCCGGTGCCGTCACCGCAGCGCTCGGTGGCGGCACCGTGCCGCAATTCCTCGTGTTCGTCGCCGTATCGGTCGCGCTGATCGCCGTCGTGCGCCCCATCGCCAACCGCCACCGCGGCCAGAGCCCCCTGCTCGCCTCCGGAATCGACGCGCTCAAGGGCAAGAGCGCCACGGTCCTGGAGCGCGTCGACTCCGGCGACGGGGGCCGCATCAAGCTCGCCGGGGAAATCTGGTCCGCACGCGCCCTCGACAGCGACCGGGTCTACGAACCGGGCCAGCAGGTCGACGTGGTGGAGATCGAAGGCGCCACCGCCGTCGTCATCTGACCCGAACCCGGTGCGCGACACGCCGGGACTCTGGAAGACTGATCAACGTCAAGCCGGCCGCCGGCCGGTACGGACCAGCAACGAAGGGCACGGGAGCCGCTGTGGAACCGATCATCATCGTCCTGATCATCCTGGTGGTGCTCGTGTTCATCGCACTCATCAAGACGATCCAGGTCATCCCGCAGGCCAGCGCCGCCATCGTCGAGCGCTTCGGCCGCTACACCCGCACGCTCAACGCCGGCCTGAACATCGTCGTCCCGTTCATCGACTCCATCCGCAACCGCATCGACCTCCGCGAGCAGGTCGTGCCGTTCCCGCCGCAGCCGGTGATCACCCAGGACAACCTCGTCGTCAACATCGACACCGTGATCTATTACCAGGTCACCGACGCCCGCGCCGCCACCTACGAAGTCGCCAGCTACATCCAGGCCATCGAGCAGCTCACCGTCACCACCCTCCGCAACATCATCGGCGGCATGGACCTGGAGCGGACGCTGACCTCCCGCGAGGAGATCAACGCGGCGCTGCGCGGCGTCCTCGACGAGGCCACCGGCAAGTGGGGCATCCGCGTCAACCGCGTCGAGCTCAAGGCCATCGAGCCGCCGACCTCCATCCAGGACTCGATGGAGAAGCAGATGCGCGCCGACCGCGACAAGCGCGCCGCCATCCTCCAGGCCGAAGGTGTCCGGCAGTCCGAGATCCTCACCGCCGAGGGCCAGAAGCAGTCCGCGATCCTCCGCGCCGAAGGCGAGGCCAAGGCCGCCGCGCTGCGCGCCGAGGGCGAGGCCCAGGCGATCCGGGTGGTCTTCGAGTCCATCCACGCCGGGGACCCGGACCAGAAGCTGCTGTCGTACCAGTACCTCCAGATGCTCCCGAAGATCGCCGAGGGCGACGCCAACAAGCTCTGGATCGTGCCCAGCGAGATCGGCGACGCCCTCAAGGGCCTCGGCGGCGCCATCGGCAACTTCGCCCCCGGGGGCGGAGGCGGCAGCATCCCCAAGCCCAGCAACCCGAACCGTCAGGCACCCCCCATCGACTGACACGCCCACCCACTCGTGCATGATCAGGGTGCCCCTCGACCTTCATGGCGGGGAGGCACCCTGACCATGTGAGGAGACGGCCGTGTCCATCTGGGAAGCAGTCGCAGTGTTGGTCGCGGGCCTCGGGGCCGGCACGATCAACACCATCGTCGGCTCCGGCACCCTGATCACCTTCCCCGTGCTCCTCGCCGTCGGCCTGCCGCCCGTGACGGCCAACGTCTCCAACACCCTTGGCCTGGTGCCCGGTTCGATCAGCGGCGCCATCGGCTACCGCCGCGAACTGGCCGGCCAGTCCCGGCGGCTGCTGCGCTTCGCGGCCGGCGCCCTCATCGGCGGCCTGGCCGGCGCGATCCTGCTGATCGCGCTGCCCTCCAGCGCGTTCAAGATGATCGTCCCCGCGCTGATCGCCGTCGCCCTCGTCCTGGTCGTCGTCCAGCCCCGGCTCGCCGCCGCACTGCGCGCCCGCCGCGCCCGCAACGGCACCGTCGCCCGGCGCGACGGCGGGTTCGCACTGTTCGCCGGACTGCTGCTGGCCAGCGTCTACGGCGGCTACTTCGGCGCCGCCCAGGGCGTCATATACCTCTCCCTGATGGGCGTGCTGCTCAGCGACGACCTCCAGCGGATCAACGCCATCAAGAACGTCCTCGCCGCCGTCGTCAACGGCGTCGCGGCGGTCTTCTTCCTCTTCGTCGCCGACTTCGACTGGACCGCCGTCGTCCTCATCGCGGTCGGCTCCGCGGTCGGCGGCCAGATAGGCGCCAAGGTCGGCCGACGGCTGCCGCCGGTCGCCCTGCGCGCCGCCATCGTCGTCGTGGGCCTGCTGGCCATCGCCCAACTCCTCCTCAGGTAAGGGGAGTTCTCAAGTAAGGGAAGTCGGGCGACGGCCGGACCGGCCCCGGCCCGGGGCTATGCCGGCAGGGCCCGCAACCACTCCGGCAGCTCCTCCCGTACGGACACCCCGAGAGCCGACACCAGCGCATCCGCCGGCGTCGGCTCGAAGGGCCGCCGCAGCAGCTGCATCCCCGCCTGCTCGGGCGTACGGTCCGCCTTGCGGTGATTGTCCTCCGCGCACGAGGCGACGGTATTCAGCCAGGTGTCCCCACCGCCGTGCGCCCGCGGTACGACATGGTCCACGGTGGTCGCCCGCTTCCCGCAGTACGCGCACCGGTGCTGGTCCCGCACCAGCACCCCCCGCCGCGACCACGCCGCCCGTCTTCGGAACGGCACCCGTACGTACCTGCTGAGTCTGATCACCCGCGGCACCGGCACATCGAGCGAAGCGGCCCGGATCCGCAGCCCCGGGTGGGCGTGCTCGACAACCGCCTTGTCCTGCATGACCAGCACCACCGCACGCCGCAGCGACACCGTCGCCAGCGGCTCGAAGCTCGCATTCAGCACCAGCGTCTCGCGCATCCCGTCCACCTCCCGGACCCGGTTCGCCCCCACGGCGAAGTGGCTCCACTGTGCAGTGGCAGGTATTTCCCGGACAACGCAATTTCCGCATGCCACAAGGGAAATGGGAGGTGATCGCACGATGAAGAAGAGGTGTTGCACAGCCCGGCCGGGACGACGCCGGGCACCCCGGCCACCACACCGGGCATCCGGCGCAAAAAGTGCGCTCCGGGTCCCGCCCCCGTGATGTGCACGGAACCCGGAGCGTACGACAGCCGGCGCGGACGCCCGACACGAGTCCGGACTCCGGCGAACGGTGGGCGACACACCTGCGCCCCGCCGCTCCCGCCACTGCGGTACCAGCTGCCCGACGCCTCGAAAAGGCGGCGGTACGCGTACCACTGTGCGTGCCGGAAGTGCCGGGGCGCAACGCAATTACGGGCCGCCGTCCGACGGCCCGACGGGCCCTACGCGGGCACCTCGTACTCGCCGATCAACTGAGCCCGCCCGATCGCGTGGAACCGCAGATTGAAACCCACCACCGCGGGCGAGGCGTCCTCGTCCGGACCCAACTTCTCCTGGTCCACCGCGTAGACGGTGAACACATAGCGGTGCGACCCGTCGCCGGGCGGCGGCGCCGCGCCCCCGAAGTCCCGCGTCCCGTAGTCGTTGCGGACGTGCACGGCCCCCGCGGGAAGCCCCTTCATGTCACCGCTGCCGGCTCCCGCTGGCAGCTCCGTCACCGACGCCGGGAGGTCGAACAGCACCCAGTGCCAGAACCCGCTGCCGGTCGGCGCGTCCGGGTCGTAGCAGGTGACGGCGTAGCTCTTGGTGCCCGCGGGGGCACCCTCCCACCGCAGCTGCGGCGAGCGGTTGCCGCCGGAGTAGACCTGCCCCGAACCCAGCTTCCCGCCCGGCTCCACCTCCTCGCTCACCACCGTGAACTCCGCCACCAGCGGGTGGAATTCGTGCGGGAGCGGCCGTCGCTTCAGCTCGGACACCTCGGACCTCCTGGTCGCTTGCTGACACTCTGTCCGGTCAGGTTAGAGCCACCTCCGCCGCCCGCCGCCGTCGGCCGGCCGCCCCACGGGACAACCGCCCGGTCGGTCTCCCCCCCTCAACAACGGCAGCCGCCGCCGCGTCCCGTGGACCCCGCCCTCTCCTGTACGCCTCTCCCCATGCCCCGTCCGCGCAGCCGCCGCGCCGCACACACCGTGATCGGCATTTCCCAGGGCATCCCCAGGCCGCACGGACCATGCGCCCCACCGCCGGCCGATCATGGCCGGATCCGCCCGAACGCGAAGCCGATCACCCCCAACCCCCGTGCCCTGAAGGCCGACCGCCGCCCGCTACGCCTGCACTACGCTCGGAACCCATGACCGACGATCCGGCCCGCAGCCAGCTCCCACGCGACTTCTTCGACCGTCCCGTCGTGGACGTCGCCCCGGATCTCCTCGGCCGTACGCTCGTCCGCCACACCCCCGACGGCCCCATCGAGCTGCGCCTCACCGAGGTCGAGGCATACGACGGCGAATCCGACCCGGGCTCGCACGCCTACCGGGGCCGCACCGCCCGCAACGCCACGATGTTCGGCCCGCCCGGCCACGCGTACGTCTACTTCATCTACGGCATGTGGTTCAGCATCAACCTGGTCTGCGGTCCCGAGGGCAAGGCCAGTGCCGTTCTCCTCCGCGCGGGCGAGATCCTCACCGGCACCACCCTCGCCGCCGGCCGCCGCCCCAAGGCGCGCAACACCAACGAACTCGCCAAGGGCCCGGCCCGACTGGCCACCGCCCTCGACATCGACCGCTCCCTCGACGGCACCGACGTCTGCACCACCGCCGCCACCCCGCTCTCGATCCTCCATGGCACCCCGGCCCCCCGTGACCGGGTACGCAACGGCCCCCGCACCGGCGTCGGCGGCGACGGCGCCGACCACCCCTGGCGCTACTGGATCGACGGCGACCCCACGGTGAGCCGCTATCGCCCCCACACCCCCAGGCGCCGCACCACCTCGGCAACTTGACTCTGTCCCGCCAAACCCCTAACGTAGCCCGAGCCGCTGGAGACGGGCAGCGCTTTCTGCGCAGACCGCCAGGCGGCACAACCACTACTCTGAACGACTCCCTGACGAGTCTTCTTGCGCGTTGCCGAAATTCGACCCCGCCGACTCGATTATGAGTCACCAGGGAAAGCCGCTAAAGTAGTGACCACGCCGAAAGGCGAACCCCTCCGACGGGAAATCGGAACCGAATTCGAAACGGCTGCGACAAGCGGCCGGAACGAAAAAGGATCTGATAAAGTCGGAACCGTGAGAAAGCCGAAAGGCCGGATCGCACCGGCGAAAATCGGAGCCGCGAGGATCTGATAGAGTCGGAAACGCAAGACCGAA